>NZ_BAAAQN010000109.1:0-21151 GCF_039531695.1 Catenulispora yoronensis | reverse complement strand
GGGGTGGGGGTGGGGGTTTGGGGGGCGTGGGGAGTGGCGGGGGTGTTGGGGGTTTGGGGGGCGTGCTGTACAAAGGCACGATCGGTTTGATCACGCCGGAGGTGAAGGCTACGACGCTGGTGATGGTGTTGGCGCCGACTGCGTTTCTTGCGTTGCGGTCATCGCTGGTTTGGGTGGCGCTGCCGACGTTGGTGTGGCGGTTTGCTGCGGCGAGGCAGGTTCTTTGGGGCACTGGTTATCATTATTCGTTGGTGCTTATGCCCGTTGTTTTTGCTGCGTTTATCGAGGCTCTTGCGGCGCGGCGTGATCAGGCGGGTAGCGTGCGCGGGTACGTTGCCAGTGCTGCTGGGGTTTGTGCGTTGATGGTGCCGCAGTTTCCGTTCTGGCAGTTGGTGCAGTCGGGGACGTGGCACGATGAGCCGAGGCTTGCTGTTGCTCGTCGGCTGATGAATCTCATTCCTGATGGTGCGACGGTGCAGGCTTCGTCTCATTTGGCGCCTCAGCTTACTAATCGTGCGACGGTTGGGTTGTTTGGTTGGGAGCCTGGTCGGCGGTTTCCGCAGTGGATTGTTGTTGATGCGTGGACGCCGCCTGCTGTTCGGTGGCCGTTGTCGTTTGAGGTTGAGAGGAATAGGTTGAACTGGTATCGGGTGCGTGGGTATCGGGATGTTGCTGATCAGGATGGGTATGTTTTGCTGGCTCGGGGTGATGGTGGGTTGGTGTTGAGTGGGAGTCATGTTATTGGTTTTCAGGGGCGGGTTCTTGCGCCTTTTGGGGGGTCTGGTGTTGATGGTGCTGCGCTTGTGCTTACGGCGGTGACGGGGGGTGTGGGGGGTGGGCAGGAGTGGGGTTTTGTGCGGCAGGATGATGGCTCTTATGCACTTGTCAATGGGGTGTCGGGGCTTTGTGTGGATGTGGGTGTGGATGTGGATGGAGCGTCGAGCGGTCCAGGTGCTGGGGCCAGGGTCATTCAGCGGGATTGCTCGGGGAGGGATAGTCAGCACTGGTATGTGACGCCGCAGAGTGGTGGTGGGTATCTGTTCACGTCGGTGTCCAGTGGGTTGCAGCTCACTGGGTCTTTGGGGGGTGATGGGGATGTGGGGATTCAGGATGCTGTTGGGGGATTTTTTGGGCAGGAGTGGAGTATTGGGTGAAAGTCAAAAGCTGAAAGTCAAAAGCTGGGTAAAGCAGGCGCTTCCAGCGGGGGCCTCGGATCCCTCGGGGAACTGGCGCCGGCTCCATAGGGGGGTCTGGTCAGTCCCTGCGCTGGCGGTTTGTGAGGTGGGGGTTCGTTCCCCTCGGTCCCGTCGGCAGCCCTACGGGTACAGCGCCGCCGCCCGGATGTCAAGTCCATGCCGTTGCGTTTGAGGTCTTGCCTTGCTGTTGTCGATGCATGGACTGGACACCCGGTCGGCGGCACTGTAGGCAAAGCCCTGCCGACGTGACCGAGGGGAACGAACCGAAAACCCAGGCAGGGGTCTGAAGGACTCGGGGGCGGTGGGTGATGGGGTGGGGGTGTGGCTGCCGGTTCGGGTCCGAGATGGTTGCCGGTATGGGTTCCGAGGTGGCTGCCGCTTTGGGCCCGGTGTGGCTGCCGCTTTGGGGCTGGGGCGGTTGATGGTTGAGGTCCGGGGCGGTCCGGGGCTTGGGGCTGCCCTGGCTGCCGTGGTCGTCATGGCGGTCATGGTTGCCGTGGCCGTCATGGTGGCCGTGGGCGGTGTGGATGCTGTGGTCGTCATGGTTGCCGTGGACAGCGTCGCTGCCGTGGCCGCCGTGGTCGTGGGCGGCGTGGGGTGTAACGGGTCTGGCGTGGGTGGGATGCGTGGTCCGATTGTCGCCAGCGTGGGGGTGGGGGAGGGCGCAGGATCGTGGTGGTTGATCTTTCAATCATTCGGGTCGGCGTGAGGAGTTCTCGTGGATTTGCAGTTGAAGGGCCGTGTTGCGGTTGTCACCGGGGGTTCGAAGGGCATCGGGTTGGCGGTTGTCAGGACGCTTGTTGAGGAGGGTGCTTTTGTGGTTGCGGTGTCGCGGGGTGGGTCGGAGGGGTTGGGGGCGTTGGAGGGGCCGAATTTGGTGCATGTTGCTGGGGATTTGATGGAGGAGGGGTTTGCGGAGGAGGTGGTGGCGCGGGCTGTTGGGGCGTTTGGGGGGTTGGATGTGCTGGTGAACAATGCCGGGGGGCCGGCGGGTGGGGTGGTGTTGCCGAGGGGGGCGTTCCTGGATGGTGGGGATCGGGAGTGGCGGACGATTTTTGAGTTCAATCTGTTCGCGGTGCTTCGGTTGACTCGGGTGGCGCTGCCTTACCTGATGGAGCGGGGTGGGTCGGTCGTCAATGTCTCGTCGGCGTTGGCTCGGCAGCCTGCTACCAACAACTATGAGTACGCCGCTGCCAAGGCTGCTCTGAGCCATGTGGCCAAGGGGCTGGCTGAGGAGTTCGGGCCGCGGGGGGTGCGGGTCAACACCGTGTCGCCGGGGGTGGTGCGTACTAACTGGTGGACGGATGAGGGTGGTGTCGCGGATATGTTCGCGGGGGCTATGGGGGTGGATCGGGACACGTTGCTCGATGAGACGTTGCCGGGGATGCTGCGGCTGAGCACCGGGCGGTTTGTGGAGCCGCAGGAGATTGCGGATGCCGTGGTGCTGCTGGCTTCGCCGCGTTCGGGGAGTACCAACGGGTCCGATTTCGTGGTGGATGGGGGCTTGCTGAAGGAGATGTAGTCAAGAGTTCAGCTATACGCGTGTGTGGACGAGGGAGTGCCTCAGTAGCCTGAGCGCTTCCTCGTCCTTAACGTTTACCGTGGGAGGCCTGCCGTGCCCAGGTTTCGGCTTGCGTTGGCTGCGATCGCCGCGTCCGCTATCACCGCTGTGGCTTCGCCGGCGGTTGCCGGGGTTGGTCCGGTAAGGGTGTCGGTGCAGGTGGCTGATGCCGCGGTGCTGTCTTTCACGCCGGATGTTGTGAAGGTTGCTGGTGGGTACTCGGTCGGGTACTCGGGTCCGGGGTGTGCGGTTGCTTGTGTTGATCCGAGTGTTCCGGGGACCGCCAGTTGGTCGCTGGATGTGCAGGATCTGACGGCGGGGACGCCGAGCGTGAATCTGAAGCAGGGGTCTGGCAACAGTGTTCAGGCGGGTGATCCGCTGGTGTTTCCGACTCCGGGTGGGGCGGATGGTACGTGGAGGGTGACGCTTACTTTTACTGACGGCGCCAACAGTTGGGCCAGTTCGACGCTGGTCGACTACGGTGCGGGTGCGGCGGCGCCGGGTGGGTCGACGGTGTCGGTGGACCGGAGTCCGGTGCCGGTGGGTGAGCAGGTCACTTTTACGGCCAGTGGGTCTCATGTCGCGGCGGGCAGTTCGAAGTGGCAGCTGCTGGTGGACTATGGCGACGGTAATAAGGCCACCATCGATGTCTCGGGTAGTGCTGGTGCCGCCACGTTCCAGCATGCTTTTGCGGCTGTGCCGGGTGGGGTGTGGATCGCGACGTCCGATGGTGTGAATCAGAGTCCTTGGGTGGCGGTTCCGGTTTCGGTCACGACTGTGGATCCGAAGCTCAGCGTTGCGCCCCTGTCTGGTTCGGCTTCGCCGTTGTCGCCGTTGACGGTCACGTTGGATGCGTCGGCGTCCACTACTGCGGCTGTTGGTGGATCGATCACCAAGTACGAGTTCAACTGTGGTGGCGTCACTCCGCTGGTGGTTGCGCCTGCCAAGGCCACGTGTACGTATACCGCTGCTGGTGCGTATCCGGTGTCGGTCACTGTGACCGATAGTGCTGGTGCGGTGCTGGCGACGGCGCCGCAGGTTGTGAACGTCGGCGCGGGTGCTCCTTACCTGCCGCCGAATCTGCTGCAGTTCACTGTCGCGCCGGATGTGAAGCCGCTGAGTGTGGTGGCGGATCTGTCGCACGTTGTGCTGGACCCGCATGCTGATCCGGCGAAGGCGCAGTACACGGTCGATTGGGGCGATGGGCATTCGCAGACGTTCACGAAGGCGACGTTGCCTGCGGATGGCCGGGTCTCGTACACGTACGCCAGCGCGGACACCTACAACGTTCAGCTGACCGTGGACGACAAGCTCGGTCAGGGTGATCCCAAGAGCGCGACGGTTCGGGTCACGGTGGCTGCGCCGCCGAAGGGGCCCACGGTGGTGGCCCGGGTGTCCGGCAGCGATCGGTATGACACCGGGGTGCATGTCTCGCGGCAGCGGTGGGCGGATGTGGCCGACACGACCGTGCCGGCGCAGTTGCATCCGGACAGCGTGGTGCTGGCTACCGGGGGAGGCTTTGCTGACGCGTTGGCCGGGGTGCCGTTCTCGGTCTACAAGAACGGCGCGATGCTTCTTACCGAGCCCAACCAGTTGACCGGTGAGGTGCGGGACGAGATCAAGCGGATCCTGCCGGCGGATGGCAAGCACACCGTGTATGTGCTCGGCGGTACTGCGGCTCTGAGCCCGGCCGTGGCCAACGCGCTGACCGGGTTGGGCTATCACGTGCAGCGCATCTTCGGTGCCGATCGCTACGGCACCGCGTTGGCGATCGCGCATGCGATGGGCGACCCGGCGGATACCGTGGTGGCGCGGGGTGATGACTTCGCGGACGCGTTGACCGCTGGTCCGCTGGCTGCTGATGTGTTCGGTACAGGTGCCGGGGCTAACTATGTTCCGGCCGCCATTCTGCTGACTGATGGCAAAGTTGTTGATGCCAACACCAAGGACTATCTGCACAAGCGTTTCGTGGCCGCGCATGGGTTGTCCGTTATCGCGGTCGGCGGTGGTGCGGCGCAGGCGTTGACCACGGTGCCCGGGTTCGATGGCACCTCTGCCAACCGCAACAGCGGTCAGCTGTCTGGGAACGACCGCTTCGCGACCGCGCGCAAGGTCGCGGACGTCTTCAAGATCGCGGACGACAAGGCGCCGGTCGGCGTCGCCACCGGCATGGCCTTCCCCGACGCGCTGACCGGTGGCGCGTTCATGGCTTCGATCGGGGGGCCGCTGCTGCTCACGGATCCGCAGGAGGCGTCGTCCCCGATGATCGGGGCGTTGGCGGAGCGGACCGGGATCATCGACGACGTGTTCGTGTTCGGCGGCCCGAACGCTGTCGCGCCGGGTGTGTTCAACAGCGTCGTGGCGACTGTGAGGGGCGTCGCGAAGCAGTACTGAGCGGGTGCGCGCGGCACCGTGATCGATTGCGGTGCCGCGCGCGGCGGTTTACGTTACCGGGCAGTAGTACCGACTCCCGGAGGCCGTCATGCCCGTGCTCCGCTCCCAGCTCGACACCGCCTCCGACGCGGCTCGTGCCGACCGCGAGGCGGTGCTGGCCGCCCTGGAGCGGATCACCGAGCTCCAGCGCAAGGTGCTGGCCGGCGGGGGTGAGAAGTACGCCGAACGGCACCGTGCCCGCGGCAAGCTACTGGCCCGGGAGCGCCTCGACCTGCTCCTCGACGAGGACTCGCCGTTCCTGGAGCTGGCGCCGCTGGCCGGGGCCCATGATCCGGCGGAGCACGTCGGGGGTGTTTCGGGCATCGGCACCGTTTCGGGTGTCGAGTGCATGATCGGCGCCAACGATCCGACGGTGAAGGGCGGCGCTGTCGGGCCCTCCGGGGTGGCGAAGCAGCTGCGGATGCTGGAGATCGCCGAGCGGAACCGGCTGCCGCTGATCTCGCTCACCGAGTCGGCCGGTGCGGACCTGCCGAGGCAGGCGGACATCTTCGTGCCCGGAGGCGCCTCGTTCAAGGGCATCTCGCGGTTGTCGGCTGCCGGGATCCCGACCTTGTCCATCGTGTTCGGCTCCTCGACGGCCGGCGGGGCGTATGTGCCGGGGATGAGCGAGTACACGGTGATGGTGAAGAACCAGGCTGCCGTCTACCTCGGTGGCCCGCCGCTGGTGAAGATGGCGATCAACGAGGACACCGACGACGAGAGCCTCGGCGGGGCCGACATGCATGCGCGGGTCTCGGGCCTGGCCGACTATTTGGCGCGGGACGAGCGGGACGCGATCCGGATCGGGCGGCAGATCGTGGCCGACCTGCACTGGCGCAAGGCCGGTCCCGGGCCGACGCTGAGCCCCGACGCGCCGCTGTACGACGCCGAGGACCTGCTGGCGCTGGCGCCGATGGACCTGCGCCGGCCGGTGGAGGTGCGGGAGATCCTGGCCCGGGTGCTGGACGGCTCGCGGCTGTCGGAGTTCAAGCCGCTGTACGGCTCCACGCTGGTCTGCGGCTGGGCGTCGATCCACGGCTACCCGGTCGGGGTGCTGGCCAACAACGGCATCCTGTTCTCCGAGGAGGCCAACAAGGGCGCGCACTTCATCCAGCTGGCCAACGCGCGGGACGTGCCGCTGCTGTTCGTGCAGAACATCACCGGGTTCATGGTCGGCTCGCGGTACGAGCGCGGCGGCATCATCAAGGACGGCAGCAAGCTGATCAACGCGGTGTCCAACTCGACGGTGCCGCACGTGACGCTGATGGTCGGGGCCTCCTACGGCGCCGGGAACTACGGGATGTCGGGCCGGGCCTACGACCCGCGGTTCGTGTTCACCTGGCCGAACCACCGGATCGCGGTGATGGGCGGCCGGGAGCTGGCCGGGGTGATGTCGATCGTGCAGCGGCAGAAGGCGGAGAAGGCCGGGCAGCCGTTCGACGAGGCCGCCGACGCGCAGACCCGGGAGTTCGTCGAGGCGATGGTCGACGCGCAGTCCGACGCCGTCTACGCCAGCGGACGCCTGTGGGACGACGGCGTCATCGACCCGCGGCAGAGCCGGACGGTGCTGGGGCTCGCGCTGTCGGCGATCGACTCCGCGCCGGTCGGCGGGACGCGGGCGTTCGCTCCGTTCCGGATGTAGCCGCCCTGTGTCGTGACGACGGTCACAGCTCCACGACCGGGTGTCCGACCTGTGAGACAGTGACGCCATGCCGACGCTCCCCTCGCCCTCGTCGTCCGCCCCGTCCGCCCCGCTCACCACGGTGCTCGTGGCCAACCGGGGCGAGATCGCCCGCCGGGTGTTCCGGACCGCCAAGGCGATGGGGCTGCGCACCGTCGCCGTGTACTCCGAGCCGGACGCCGACGCGCCGCACGTGCACGAGGCCGACCTCGCGGTGGCGCTCGGCGGCAGCAGCAGCGCGGAGTCGTACCTGGACGTCGCCAAGATCCTGGACGCGGCCCGCCGGACCGGGGCCGACGCCATCCACCCCGGCTACGGGTTCCTGTCGGAGAACGCCGGGTTCGCCGAGGCCTGCGGGCAGGCCGGGATCACCTTCATCGGCCCCTCGCCGGACGCGATCCGGAAGATGGGGATCAAGCACGAGGCGAAGGCCATCGCCAAGGCCGCCGGGGTGCCGACGCTGCCGGACGCGCTGCTGACCGGCGACGACCCGCGGGAGTGGCGCGAGGCGGCCGCCAAGGTCGGATTCCCGTTGCTGGTCAAGGCCTCGGCCGGGGGCGGCGGCAAGGGCATGCGGCTGGTCGCGGCGGTCGAGGGGCTGGAGGACGCGGTCACCGGGGCCCGGCGCGAGGCGGCGGCGGCCTTCGGTGACGGGACCGTGTTCCTGGAGCGGTACCTGACCGAGTCGCGGCACGTCGAGATCCAGGTGTTCGGCGACACGCACGGCGACGCCGTGCACTTCGGCGAGCGCGA
The DNA here is from genome assembly GCF_039531695.1 of Catenulispora yoronensis. Classification (NCBI taxonomy): domain Bacteria; kingdom Bacillati; phylum Actinomycetota; class Actinomycetes; order Catenulisporales; family Catenulisporaceae; genus Catenulispora; species Catenulispora yoronensis. Next base: position 13,527 of record NZ_BAAAQN010000109.1, on the reverse strand, counting down.
GTGCTCGGTGCAGCGCCGCCACCAGAAGGTGGTCGAGGAGGCGCCGTCGCCGGTGGTGACGCCGGAGACCCGGCAGCACATGGGCGAGGTGGCGTGCGCGCTGGTGCGCGAGCTCGGCTACGTCGGCGCCGGGACCGTGGAGTTCCTGTTCGACGACACCGACCAGTCCTTCTACTTCCTGGAGATGAACACCCGGCTCCAGGTCGAGCACCCGGTCACCGAGGAGATCACCGGCCGGGACCTGGTGCGGCTCCAGTTCGACGTGGCGATGGGGCGGCCGGTGACCGAGGAGCGGCGCGAAGCGGCGCTCGGCGAGGCCGTCTACGGCGGCTGGCGCCCGGCCCCGCACGCCATCGAGGTGCGGCTCTACGCCGAGGACCCGGCCCGCAAGTACATCCCCTCGCCGGGGACGCTGGCCTTGTACGAGCACGCCGACGTGCCTGGGATCCGCTACGAGGACGGCGTGCGCAGCGGCAGCGTCGTCTCCCACTACTACGACCCGATGCTGGCCAAGGTGATCGCCACCGGCGCCACCCGCGCCGAGGCCGCCGCGAAGCTGGCCGCCGCCCTGGACGGGATGCGGATCCAAGGGCTCAAGACCAACCGCGACCAGCTGGCCGCGATCCTGCGGGACCCGGACTTCCTGGCCGGCGCCACGCGGACCGACTTCCTGGACCTGCACCCGGACCTGGCCGCGCCGGCCGACCGGGCCGACGTCACCGCGCACCTGGCGGCCGCGATCGCGGTGTCGGTGCACCGGCGCCGCGCGGCCGGCGGGCCGACGGCGTTCGCGCCAGCCGGGTGGCGGCTGCTGCCGTACGACGGCGCGAACGCGGCGTGGACGCGGCAGGACGTGCGGCGGGCGCCGGAGACGCCGGTGACCTACCGGTTCGACGGCTCCACGCTGTACCTGATCCACGGCGGGGGCGAGTACGAGGTATCCCTTAGCGGCGTCGGACCGGAGGCGGCGCGCGTCACCGTGGACGGCGTCACGCTGCGCTGCCGGGTGCGGGTCGCCGACGACGGCGTGGTGTGGATCGACGACAGCGCCGGCGGGCACTCGGCGTGGAAGCCGACGCCCCGGTTCCCGGACGACGCCGACACCGCGACCGGCGGCGACGGGGCGGCTGAGGTGCCCGGGACGGTCGTGGCGATCGCCGTCGCCGCCGGGGACCGGGTCCGCACCGGGCAGGTGCTGCTCACCATGGAGGCCATGAAGATGGAGCATCAGGTGAAGGCCGGGCGCGACGCGGTGGTGGCATCAGTGGACTGCGCGGTGGGCCAGTTCGTCGACGCGCATCAGATTTTGGTGAGTTTGGCCTGATCGGAGCATGTTCGGCGGGTAAGCCGCGCGGGTTTTTAGCGCTGGCGCGCGCGGCTTGCGAGGAACAGAATCGGGGCATGCCTGCCACGCAGAGTCCTGAAACCCGAGATCCGGTGGAGTTCCACTGGCTCGGCGACATAGTCCGCGTGAACCTCGACGAGAACGCGCGCGGCACGGTCCTCGCCTACGGCGAGGAGGAGTGGAGCTGGACCGAGTTCGACTCGCGGATGCGCAAAGCGGTCACCGGCATCCGCAGCGACCGGCTCCAGCGCGGAGAGCGCGTCGCGGTCCTGGCCCACAACCACCCGGTCCACCTGGAGACCCTGTACGCGGCCTCCAACATGGGCCTGGTCTGCACCTGGATCGACTGGCGCCTGGACCGCGCCCACATCATCGGCGCCCTCAACGAGGCCGAGGCCCGCATCCTGTTCGTCGGCGAGGAGTTCGTCGAGCAGGTCGAGGACTACGGCCTGGAACTCAGGACGGTGATCAGCACCATCACCGTCGGCGGCCGCGAGGACGAGTACGACGAGTGGCTGGAGACCCACGAGACCCACGAATCCCTGATGCGCGCGGCCCGCGAGGTGGCCGCCAGCTCCAACCGCATGGACGTCCCGGTGCTGCGCCTGTACTCCTCGCTCAGCAAGAAGGGCCCCACCCGCGGCGAGTACACCCACCGCTCGCTGCTGGCCTCGGCGTCCGACACCCTGCGCCGCAAAGCCCTCGGCCGCGGCGACGTCGAGGCCGTCGACGGGCCGGTGACGCTGCACGACACCGCGGTGCGGGTGCTGGCGAACATGTCGGCGGGGGCGACGACAGTGCTGGTGAAAGAGGGGTAGGGAGACGGTCTGCGCGGCTGGGAGCCGAGTGCCGGGAGTCGAAAGCCGAGTGCCGGGAGCCGAAAGCCGAGTGCTGGGAGCCGAAAGTTGAGCGCCGAAAGCCGGGCCGGCTCCTACCGCTTCGCCGCCTCGGCCTTCTCGGCCTTCTCCGCCCGCTCGGCCTTCCGCCGCGCCGCCCGGGTCTCCTTGGCGTCGGCCAGTTCCTGCACTATCAGCCGCGGCTGGCCCTCCAGGTGGGACAGGCCGTTCCAGGCCAGGTTCACCAGGTGCGCGGCCACCTCCGCCTTCGGCGGCTTGCGGACGTCGAGCCACCACTGGCCGGTGAGGGCGACCATGCCGACCAGCATCTGGGCGTACATGGGGGCCAGCTTGGGGTCGTAGCCGCGGCGCTTGAAGTGCACCCCGAGCAGGTCCTCGACCTGGCTGGCGATGTCCGAGATCAGGGAGGCGAAGTTGCCGGTGGAGGTGGTCACCGGCGAGTCGCGGACCAGGATGCGGAACCCGTCGGTGCTGGACTCGATGTAGTCCAGCAGCGCGAAGGCCGCCTGCTCCAGCAGCTCGCGGGCGTGCTCGCCGGTCAGCCCGCTGGTCACCATCTGGAGCAGCTTGGCCATCTCGCGGTCGACCACGACCGCGTAGAGCCCTTCCTTGCCGCCGAAGTGCTCGTAGACGACCGGCTTGGAGACGCCCGCCTTGGTGGCGATCTCCTCCACCGAGGTGGCGTCGAAGCCGCGTTCGGCGAACAGGGTCCGGCCGATCTCGATCAGCTGCTCCCGTCGTTCCTTGCCGCTCATCCGGGTGCGGGACGCTGAGGACGGGCTACGGGAAGTCACCACGGCATTCTCTCAGGTTTCTCGCGACATGACGCGACTGGGGCGGGTGCGTCCCGCCCCGGCCGCGCCCCTTACGCCGACTTCATGGCCACCCGCTCCGGCGTGGGCCAGCGCACGTCGCGGACCCAGCCCAGCTTCTCGAACACCCAGATGATCCGCGCGGAGCTGTCGATCTGGCCGCGCAGCACGCCGTGCCGGGCCGCGGTCGGGTCGGAGTGGTGCAGGTTGTGCCAGGACTCGCCCATCGACAGCACGGCCAGCCACCAGACGTTGCCGGAGCGGTCGCGGGAGCGGAACGGCCGGGAGCCGACGGCGTGGCAGATGGAGTTGATCGACCAGGTGGTGTGGTGCAGCAGCGCCACCCGGACCAGGGAGCCCCAGAAGAACGCGGTCAGCACGCCCTGCCAGCTCCAGGTCACCAGGCCGCCGACGGCCGCCGGGACCAGCAGCGAGGCCAGCACCAGCCAGGGGAAGGCGCGCGAGACCCGGACGATCGCCCGGTCCTTGAGCAGGTCCGGCGCGTACTGCTGCTGGTTGGTCTGCTCGACGTTGAACAGCCAGCCGATGTGGGCGTGCCACATGCCCTTGACCAGCGCCGGGATCGTCTCGCCGTAGCGCCACGGGGAGTGCGGGTCGCCGTCGCGGTCGCTGTACCGGTGGTGCTTGCGGTGGTCGGCGACCCAGCGGATCACCGGGCCCTGGATCGCCAGCGAGCCGGCGATCGCCAGCCCGACCCGCAGGGCCTTCTTGGCCCGGAACGAGGAATGGGTGAACAGCCGGTGGAAGCCGACGGTGACGCCGTGGCCGCTGATCGCGTACATCACCACGGCGATGATCAGATCGGTCCAGGTCAGCCCCCAGCCCCAGAGCACGGGCACGGCCGCGACCAGGGCGACGAAGGGGACGCCGATGAAGAAGCTCAGCGCGACGCGTTCTTTGAGGGACTGCTTCTCGCCCCCGAGCGTGCCCCGGAGCGGGGCGGGTTCGACCGCGACGGTGGATTCCGGGGGAACGGACGTAGCTGTCATTGCGACCATGCCTTGCGGGGAAGCCCTGCTGCGGGCGGGGCGGACAGGTGGATCTGTCCGCAACTTACGCGGCCGTAGGTTGGGTGACAAGGACCGGCCGCTGCGCGCCGCCGGACATTCACCGCCAGGACGCCTGGCGACCGGGAAAGCCCGGAGCGCGCACCCCCTCGGATGTGGGAAACTGGCCTCGACGATCCGCCATGGGGTAATTGGCAGCCCGGCAGACTTTGGATCTGCTTGTCCAGGTTCGAGTCCTGGTGGCGGAGCAGCCGGCGGCGCGGACCGGGGATCCGCCGGGCCGCACGGGCCACGCAGGCCGCTCGGACCACGCAAGCCGCGCAGACCACGCAGGCCGCGCACCATCGGTGACGCGAGCCGCACACCCCGTCGCTCGCAACCCCCCACCCCGGTCGATACCCTCGCCAGGAGAGCCGATCACCACCGTCGAGGAGTCCTCCCCATGACCGAGCCGCTGGCTCCGACCGTCATCATCCTTGCCGCCGGCGAGGGCAAGCGGATGAAGTCCGCCGTCCCCAAGGTGCTGCACGAGCTGTGCGGGCGCACCATGCTCGGGCACGTCGTCGCCGCCGCCCGGGAGCTGGCGCCGCAGCGGCTGGCCGTGGTGGTGGGCAAGGGCCGCGACCTGGTGGCCCCGCACGTCCAGGCGATCGCCCCGGAGGCCCTGCTGGCCGTCCAGGACCCGCAGCACGGCACCGGCCAGGCCACCCGGCTGGCGCTGGAGGCGCTGGCCGCGGCCGGCGCCGAGCCGCACGGCACCGTGCTGGTGCTGCTCGGCGACGGCGCCATGGTCACCGCCGGCACCCTGCGGCACCTGATCGCCGAGCACGAACAGGCCGGCAACGCGGTCACCGACCTGACCGCCGTGGTGCCGGACCCCACGGGCCTGGGCCGGATCCTGCGCGAGCCGGACGGCACCCCCGAGGGCCGGGTGATCGGCATCGTGGAGGAGCGGGACTGCACCCCGGTGCAGGCCACCATCCACGAGGTCAACTCCGGCATCTTCGCCTTCGACGCCAAGCTGCTGCGCGACGCGCTGAGCCGGCTGACCACCGACAACGCCCAGGGCGAGGAGCTGCTCACCGACGTGATGGCGATCGCCGTCGGCGACGGCCTGCCGGTCGGCGCCGTGGTCGCCGCCGACCACCACGAGGTGCTGGCCGCCAACGACCGGGCCCAGCTGGCCGATCTGCGCCGGCTGATGAACCAGCGGATCACCCGGCACTGGATGGTCGAGGGCGTCACCATCGTGGACCCGGCCACCACCTGGATCGACGTGCACGTCACCCTGGAGCCGGACGCCACGGTGCGGCCCAACACCCAGCTGGAGGGCGCCACCCGGATCGGGGCCGGCGCCGACGTCGGCCCGAACTGCACGCTGAAGGACACCGTGGTCGGGGCCGGCGCCCGGGTCACCAACGCCACCACCGACGGCGCCGAGATCGGCCCGCAGGCCTCCGTCGGCCCGTACACCTACCTGCGCCCCGGCACCCGGCTGGGCCGCAAGGCCAAGGCCGGCGGCTTCGTGGAGATCAAGAAGTCCACGATCGGCGACGGCAGCAAGGTGCCGCATCTGGCCTACATCGGCGACGCCACCATCGGCGAGGGCACCAACATCGGCGCCGGGGTGATCACCGCCAACTACGACGGTTACAACAAGTTCCCGACGCACATCGGCGACCACGCCTTCGTCGGCACCAACACCACGCTGATCGCCCCGGCCGAGGTCGCCGACGGCGCCTACGTGGCGGCCGGCTCGGCGCTCACCCGTCCGGTCGGCCCCGGGGAGCTGGCCGTGGCCCGCGGTCAGCAGCGCAACATCGCCGGCTACGTGGCCCGCAAGCGGCCCGGCTCGCCGGCCGCGCTGGCCGCCGAGCGGGCCCGCGACCGGGCCGGGGAGGGCGCCGCGCCGGGGGCGCCGGAGGCCGTCGCGGATTCCGGTCATGAGACGAACGCCACAGGTAGCGAGTCTGGCGCGCCGGGGGACGCGGTCTGAACAGCCCGTTGCGTCTGAGAGTATGAGATTGCTACGGCCCCTCGTCTCCTAGGAGAACCCACCGTGACCGGCCTCAAGACCACCGGTGAGAAGAAGCTCATGCTTTTCACCGGCCGCGCCTACCCCGAGCTGGCCCAGGAAGTCGCCGACGAGCTGGGGGTCGAGATCGCTCCCACCAAGGCGCACGACTTCGCCAACGGCGAGATCTACACCCGGTTCGAAGAGTCGGTGCGCGGCAGCGACGCCTTCGTGATCCAGTCCCACTCCGCGCCGATCAACCACTCCATCATGGAGCAGCTGATCATGGTGGACGCGCTCAAGCGCGCCTCCGCCAAGCGGATCACCGTCATCACCCCGTTCTACGGCTATGCCCGACAGGACAAGAAGCACAAGGGCCGCGAGCCGATCTCGGCCCGGCTGATGGCGGACTTCTTCGCCACCGCCGGCACCGACCGGCTGATGGCGGTGGACCTGCACACCGACCAGATCCAGGGCTACTTCGACGGCCCGGTGGACCACCTGTTCGCGCTGCCGCTGCTGGTGGACTACATCCGGGGCAAGTACGACACCTCGAAGCTGACCGTGGTGTCCCCGGACGCCGGCCGGGTGCGCACCGCCGACCGCTGGACCGACCGCCTGGACACGCCGCTGGCGATCGTGCACAAGCGCCGGGACCCGAACATCCCGAACACCGTGTCGGTGCACGAGATCGTCGGCGAGGTGCGCGGCCGGACCTGTGTGCTGGTCGACGACATGGTCGACACCGCGGGCACCATCTGCGCGGCCGCCGAGGCGCTGTTCGAGAACGGCGCCGCCGAGGTGATCATCGCGGCCACCCACGCGGTGCTGTCCGACCCGGCCACCGACCGCCTGAAGAACTCCCGGATCAGCGAGGTGATCTTCACCAACACGCTGCCGATCCCGGACGAGAAGCGGTTCGACAAGATGACCGTGCTGTCGATCGCGCCGATGCTGGCGCGGGCGATCCGCGAGGTCTTCGAGGACGGCTCGGTCACGTCGATGTTCGACGACCACAAGCACTGAGCCGGCACAAACACTGAGCCGCCACAAGCGCTGAGCCGCGCAAGCCTTTCCCGGCGAGGCAGTACTCCGGACCGCCGTGGTCCGGAGCACTGTCTTGCGCGGGATAAGCTGGACCTTTGTCCGGCGAGGGTGTCGGGATGGTCGTCCCGGCGCCGTTATCGACGAAACAAGGAGAACGAACATGTCCGAGATCCGCATAAGCGCTGAAGTGCGCACCGAGTTCGGCAAGGGCTTCGCCCGCCGCGTCCGCGCCGCCGGCAAGGTCCCCGCGGTCGTCTACGGCCACGGCGAGTCCGTGCGCCACGTGACCCTGCCGGGCCACGACCTGATGATCGCGCTGCGGACCCCGAACGTCCTGCTGAACCTGGACTTCGGCGACGGCAAGACCCAGCTCACGCTGCCCAAGCAGGTCCAGAAGGACCCGGTGAAGCGCACCCTGGAGCACGTCGACCTGGTGCTGGTCCGCCGCGGCGAGAAGGTCACCGTGGACATCCCGATCACCGTGACCGGCGAGGTCGTCGGCGGCGCGGTCCTGGACCAGTCGCTGAACAACCTGTCGGTGACGGCCGAGGCCACCCACATCCCGACCGGCATCGAGGTCGACGTGGACCGCAAGGAAGAGGGCTTCCAGCTGTTCGTCCGCGACCTGGAGCTGCCGAAGGGCTCGGAGCTGGTGACCGACGCGGACCTGCTGGTCCTGCAGGTCGTCGTCACCCGCGCCGAGCTGGCCGAGGAGTCGGCCGAGGCGGCCGAGGGCGAGGAGCAGGCCGAGGGCGAGGGTGCCGACGAGGCGTCCGCGGAGTCGGCCGAGTAGCACCCGCCGCACCGGCTATCCTGGTCGGCATGACCACCCCCGAGGCCCGCGATCAGCTCTGGTTGATCGCGGGCCTCGGCAATCCCGGCCCCGGCTACGCCGGCAACCGGCACAACGCCGGCTTCATGGTCGTGGAGCTGCTGGCCTCCCGCCTCGGCGGGAAGTTCAAGACCCACAAGGCGCGCGCCGACGTCGTGGAGGGCCGCCTGGGCATCGGCGGCCCGCGCCTGGTGCTCGCCAAGCCGAAGACGTTCATGAACCTCTCCGGCGGCCCGGTGAAGGCGCTGCGCGACTTCTACAAGATCGAGCCGGCCCAGATCATCGCGGTGCACGACGAGCTCGACATCGACTACGGCGTGCTGCGGCTGAAGCTCGGCGGCGGCGACAACGGCCACAACGGCCTGCGGTCCATCACCTCCGCGCTGGGCACGAAGGACTACCACCGGGTGCGGTTCGGCGTGGGCCGACCGCCGGGCCGCCAGGACCCCGCCGACTTCGTCCTGAAGGACTTCTCCTCGGTGGAGAAGAAGGACCTGGACTATCACGTGGACCGGGCGGCTGACGCCGTCGAGGACCTGATCCGGCGCGGCCTGGTCGACGCGCAGAACCAGTACCACAGCCCCTGACGGCGCGCCGGGGCGGACCCGGCATCCACCGATCGGTGGATGCCCGCCCTCCACCGCATCGGCGCCGCGGACGAGCCCGCCGGTCGATCCGGCGGCCGGGCCCGCGGCGCGACTCTTGAGTGGCCGGCAGCGAGCCGGACGAAGCCACCGGGAGCCAGCCGATGCCAGCGATCGAGGTCGCCCACCTCCGCAAGACCTACGCCGGGACCACCGCCGTCGCCGACGTCTCCTTCGACGTCGCCGAGGGCGAGATCTTCGGGATCCTGGGCCCGAACGGGGCCGGGAAGACCACCACCGTGGAGTGTGTCAGCGGACTGCGGACGCCGGACGGCGGCCGGGTCCGGGTGCTGGGACTGGATCCGCGGCTGGACCGCGAGGACGTGCGCCAGCTGCTCGGGGTCCAGCTCCAGGAGAGCCGGCTGCCGGCCCGGATCCGGGTCCGGGAGGCGCTGGAGCTGTACGCGTCCTTCTACCGCGCGCCGGCCGACGTCGGCGAGCTGCTGGAGCTGTGGGGCCTGGCGGACAAGGCCGAGGCCCGCTTCGGCAAGCTGTCCGGCGGCCAGCGGCAGCGCCTGGCCGTCGCGCTGGCGATGGTCGGCAACCCGCGCGTGGTGGTCCTGGACGAGCTCACCACCGGCCTGGACCCGCAGGCCCGCCGCACGGCCTGGGACATGGTCCGCAAGGTCCGCGACGCCGGGGTGACGGTGCTGCTGGTCACCCACTTCATGGAGGAGGCCGAGCGCCTCTGCGACCGCCTCGCGGTCATCGACCGCGGCCGGGTCGCCGCCCTCGACACCCCGGCCGGCCTGACCGGACGCGGTCCGGCCGGCGCCCAGCGGATGCGGTTCCGCCTTTCACAGCCGATCGACGCGGCCGACTTGCTGGCGCTGCCCGAGGTCACGGCCGCGGAGCGGCGCGGGGACCACTGGGAGGTGACCGGCGACGCGGAGGTGATCGGCGCGGTCACCGCCCATCTGGCCCGCCGCCAGATCATCGCCGGCGAGCTGCGCGTCGCGCAGACCAGCCTCGACGACGCCTTCATCGCGCTCACCAGCCATGCCCGGGCCGGTGCCGACGGCAGGCAGGAGGCCTGATCATGGCTGCTCGGATTCTCGGCGCGCGGGCCGGCGGCTTCGGCAGCTTCGGTCGCACCAGCGGCTCCAGCAACTCCAGCGACACCAAAGGTTCCAGCGATTCCAGCGGCACCAAAGGTTCCAGCGATTCCGGCGGCACCAAGGGTTCCAGCGATTCCGGCGGCACTGCGGGCTTCGGCGGTTCCAACGACACCAAGGGTTCCAGCGACTCTAGCGGCACCGCGGACCTCGGCGGCTCCAGCGGCTCCAGCGATTCCGGCGGCACCGCGGACTTCGGCGGCTCCAGCGCTTCCAGCGGTTCTGGCGGCTCCAGCGATTCCGGCGGCTCTGGCGGTTCCAACGAAAGCCCGCGCCCGCGGTCCCGCCCGCGCCTGCTCCCCGAGTTCCGGATGACCGGCAACGGGTTCCGCACCCTGGTGCGTACTCAAGCCCGGCTGCTGCTGCGGGAGCCGGCTGTGGTGCTGTCCGGCGTTGTGCTGCCGGTGGCGCTGATCGTGGTGTTCGGCTGCATCCCGTCGTTCTCCAAGCCGGCCGCGAGCCTTGGTGGCCGGACGACGTTGGATGTCTACGTCCCCACCTTCGCGATGCTGTCGTCGGTCCTCACCGCGCTCACCGCGTTGCCGGTGTCGTTCGCGGATCTGCGGGAGCACGGGGTGCTGCGGCGGCTGGCGGTGTCGCCGGTCCCGGCCGCCGGGTTGCTCGCCGCCCAGGTCACGGTGATCACCGCGGCCGCTGCGGGCACCGCGTTGCTGGTCGTGCTCATCGGCACGGTCGGCTTCGGCGCGGTTTTGCCGATCGGCGTCGGGCTGATGCTCGCGTCGTATCTCCTCGGAACCACCGCGCTGATCTCGCTCGGCCTGCTGATCGCCGCCAAGGCGCCCTCGGCCGGGGTCGCCACCGGGTTCAGTGTTCCGACGATGATCCTCAACTTCTTCTTCGCCGGGGTCTACGTCCCGCTCCAGCAGCTGCCGCACCTGCTGCGCAGCGTCAGTGGCTTCGTCCCGTACGGTGCCATCGTGGACACCTGGTCCGGCAGCGGCGCCGCCTGGCAGCACCTGGCGGTCCTGGCCGGGTACACGGTCGTCGGCTCCCTGGTCGCGGCCCGATTCTTCAAGTGGGAGTAATGGACTCGGCGAGGATATATCGGGGGATCCCGTACGCGGGACTGGCGGTCTCCCTGACGCTGGCCCTGATCATCGGCCCCAGGACCGCGGCGTACTACGCCGTGGTTCTCGGGGGTTCGGCCGCGGCGGCGCTCTGGCTCGCCTGGGGTGCCCCGGCCCACGAGCAGTCTGTGTACTCCGTCCGCCGGGGCGTGCTTTACTACACGGTCCTCTGGGCCCTGATAGCGATCCTGATCGTCAAGAGCCCGCTCTTTGGCTTCTTCGGCTTCACCGGCTACCTGCACGCCGTGGTCCTGCCCGGCCGCACCAAGCTGATCGGCATCGCCGCCACCGCCGCCGTGATGGCCACAACGCAGATGGGCGGCATCCAGTCTATCCACGGCACGGGCGTCTACATCTACACCGGGCTGGTCGCGATCAACCTGCTGATCGCCGGGTCCATGACCCTGTCCGGTGTCGCAGAACTCGAACATCGCCGCCAGCTCGCCGACGCCAACGAGCGCTTGCGCGAGATGCTGGAGGAGAACGCCGGCCTGCACGCCCAGCTGGTCGCCCAGGCCCGCGAGGCCGGAATCCTGGACGAGCGCCAGCGCCTGGCGGGCGAGATCCACGACACCATCGCCCAGGGACTCACCGGCATCGTCCGCCACCTGGAGGTCGCCGAGCGCTTCGACGCCGATCCCGACAAGCGACAGCGCGCTGTCGCCGTGGCCCGCGATCTGGCGCGGGACTCGCTGGCCGAGGCCCGCCGCTCGGTGCAGGCGCTGCGTCCCGGGCCGCTGGTCGCGGCCCAGCTCCCGGAGGCGCTCGGCGAGCTGGCCGCCACCTGGTCGCGCACCTCGGGCATCGACGCCCGGGTCGAGATCAGCGGGGACGCCGTAGCGCTGCCGCCGGCGATCGAGGTCGTGCTGTTCCGCGCCGCGCAGGAGGCGCTCGCCAACGCCGGCAAGTACAGCGAGGCGGAGCGCGTCGGCGTCACGCTCTCCTACACCAGCGACGTCGTGGTGCTGGACATCGTCGACGACGGCAAGGGTTTCGACGCGGCCACCGTCTCCGTCGTCTCCGCCGCCACCGCCGCCCTCGGTACCGGCACCGGTACCGGCACCGGCACCGGCCCGGCCTCCGCCAACGGCACCGGATACGGCCTCGCGGCGATGCGGACCCGCCTCACCCAGATCGGCGGCACCCTCACCGTCGAGAGCGAACCCGGCGACGGCACCGCGATCAGCGCCGCGGTACCCCTGCCCACCCCGGCCGGAGGATGATGATCGGATGCAGCCACCCATCCGCCTCCTGATCGTGGACGACCATCCCATCGTCCGCGACGGCCTGCGCGGCGTCTTCGACGGCGAGTTCGGTTTCCAGGTCGTGGGCGAGGCATCCGACGGCCTGGAAGCGTTGCGGTGCGCGGCGGAACTCGTTCCGGACGTGGTCCTGATGGACCTGCGCATGCCCCGGCTCGGCGGGGTCGAGGCGATCAAACGGCTGCGGAGCGAGGTCCCCGCCGCCCGCGTCCTGGTCCTGACGACCTACGACACGGAGTCCGATGTCCTGCCCGCCATCGAGGCGGGCGCCACCGGCTATCTCTTGAAGGACGCTCCGCGCGACGAGCTCATCAGGGCGGTGTACGCGGCGAACGAGGGACAGGCGGTGCTCTCCCCCTCCGTGGCCCAGCGCCTGATGACCCGGCTCCAGGCTCCGGCTCCGGCGCCCGCCGAAGGGCTCACCGATCGCGAACTCGACGTCCTGAAGCTCATCGCGGCCGGCACCACCAACCGGGAGGCCGCCCGCGCACTCTTCATCAGCGAGGCCACGGTCAAGACCCACCTGCTGCACGTCTACGCCAAACTCGGCGTCCGGGACCGCGCGGCGGCCGTGGCCGAGGCCTACAAACGGGGACTGCTCAGCTAGCGGGCAGCTTCTCCAGGCTGTCCGTGGCCCGGTATCCCTCCGGCAGCCCCTCGAACAGGATGATGTCGGCCTCCATGTGGTCGGTGCGCAGGTGCTTGATGGCCTGGTACTCCGGCGACTCCCACCACGCCCGCACCGCGTCCGGGTCGGGGAACTCTATGAGGATGACGTCCCCGATCCACGCACCCTCGACGATGTCCTTCTTGCCCCCGTGGAAGAGAAACCGGCCCCCGAACGGATCCATCGTCGCGTCGATCTTCTCCAGGTACTCCACGATGTCCGCGCAGAATTCCACGGACCGCACGTGCGCCAGTGCGTAGGCGACCATCTCACCGACTCCTCAAGCTGTCGTATTCGCTGACGAGATCGATCATCGCAGTGCTGTGACATCTGGCGCGATGACCTCCGAGGTAATAGATTCCGTGATCACGGGGGGAAGCCGGTCGCGCTTTACCTGGGAGTCATGGATGACGTCACTCGGAACGGTCCTCAACGGATTCATCGCCGCCGCCGTCGGCGGCCTGTGTGTATCGGGGCTGTTCAAGCGGACCAGGGAGCGCCAAGCGGCGCGTTCGGAGGGCCAGACCCGCTAGCGGAACGAACCAGCGCGCCGATCGCGCCCCACCCGATCGCGCCCTCCCCTCACCCGGTACCTGATCTGAGTACCTGATCTGAAAAAGAACGAACCAGAACGAACCGCGGCCGCCGACCGATCCCGAAGGATCCGTCGGCGGCCGCGTTCTGTGTTCCTCAAAGACATCCCTGGAGTTAGGGGTGTCAAGTGGTGATGGGTTCGTGCTGGTTTGTCCAGGCGGTGGCTTCGTCGTAGAGGGTGCCGGTTTTCAGGCAGCCGTGCAGGATCCCGACGAGGCGGTT
>NZ_BAAAQN010000108.1:0-22191 GCF_039531695.1 Catenulispora yoronensis | reverse complement strand
CCGGCCGCGACCGCGCCGACCGGCGCGGCGGCCCCGGCCACCGGCAGGCCGACCCCGGCCCGGCGGGTGCCGCGGTAGTCCACGATCGCCCAGCCGTGGTGCCGGGCGTGGCGGCGCAGGGCCCGGTCCGGGTTCACCGCCACCGGGTGCCCGACCAGGGACAGCAGCGGCAGGTCGTTCGCCGAGTCGCTGTAGGCGTAGCTGTGCGCCAGGTCCAGGCCGCGCTCGGCGGCCAGCCGGGCCACCTGCCGGGCCTTGTCCGGGCCGTGCAGCAGCGGGCCGGAGATCCGGCCGGTGTAGACGCCGTCCACCCGCTCCGGCCGGGTGCCCAGCGCGCCGGTCAGGCCCAGCCGCTCGGCGATCACCTGGGCCAGCTCGATCGGCGCGGCGGTGACCAGCCACACCTCCTTGCCGGTGAGCAGGTGCGCCTCGCTCAGCGCCCGGGTGCCGGGCCAGATCTTCTCGGCCAGGTAGTCGTCGTAGACCGCCTCGCAGATCTTCTCCATCCGGGCCACCTCGTGGCCCTTGACGAAGTCCAGCGCGTGCTCCTGCACGTCGTCGAGGAGCCCGGACTGCTCGCCGAAGACCCGGAAGCGCACCTGGCGCAGCGCGTGCCCGGCGATCTCCCGCTTGCTGACCATGCCGTGCGCGGTCAGGCCGCGGGCGAGGTGGAACAGCGAAGCGCCCTGGACCAGGGTGTTGTCCAGGTCGAAGAACGCCCCGGCGGACCCAGTCGTCACAGTGCCCGCGTGCACTACCTCGGTGCCCATGGGCCCAACCCTATGCCCTGAGCGTGACGGATAGATGTCGTCAACGTGTTCTCCGTACGCTTTCGGGTGTGCTCCGACTCTTCAAGCGCTCCGGCGCCGCCCCCGTGACCGTGACCCTGGTCGGCAAGCCCGGCTGCCATCTGTGCGACGACGCCCGGCGGACGGTGCGCGAGGTCGCCGCCGAGACCGGCGCCGATGTCGAGGAGCTGGACATCACGGCCCCGGACTTCGACCCGGCGCTGAAGCAGGAGTACTGGGAGCAGATCCCGGTGACCCTGGTGAACGGCGCCCGGCACGACTTCTGGCGGGTCGACGCCGAGCGGCTGCGCAAGGCGATCGCGGCCGCGGCCCGCGGCTGAGCACCCGGGGCCGAGCCGCCCGCCGACCGTGACGCACAGCACTTCACGTCCTGTTCGGTAACTATTCAGCCGTCAGTTCTCCCGACAAATCGGACATCGGGTCATGGGGTGACCGAAGAGACTTTGTGCGTGCGTTCACAAACGCCTATCGTGCTTGTCCAGAGGAACAAGCGCGCAAAGTCGCGCCCACTCCTCCCGGGCAGCGCTGCCAGGGCACCTCGTCCGGGCCCGAGGCGCCGCGGCCGCGGGGGCACAGCAGTGCAGATCCACCGCACGACGGCAACGCCGAGCGCGAGCGCGATGAGGAGCAGCGTGGCCAGCACGAGCAGCAACGCGTCGGGCGGCACCAATCCGGACTCCCGTTCCGGGAACGGCGCCTCGCTGCGCTCGACCCGCCAGGGCATCCCGGAGGCCACCGTCGCGCGGCTCCCGGTCTACCTGCGGGCCCTGATAAGCATGCAGGAGCGCGGCATCATCACCGTCTCCAGCGAGGAGCTCGCCGCCTCGGCCGGGGTCAACTCCGCCAAACTCCGCAAGGACTTCTCCTACCTCGGCTCCTACGGCACCCGCGGGGTCGGCTACGAGGTCTCCTTCCTCGTCTACCAGATCTCCCGGGAGCTGGGCCTGACCCAGGACTGGGCCGTGGCCATCATCGGCATCGGCAACCTGGGCCACGCCCTGGCCAACTACGGCGGCTTCGCCTCCCGCGGCTTCCGGGTCGCGGCGCTGTTCGACGCCGACCCGGCGCTCACCGGCTCGGTGGTGGCCGGCGTCCGGGTGCGGCACTCCGACGAGCTGGAGTCGGCGATCCGCGGCCTGGGCATCTCGATCTTCGTGATCTCCACCCCGGCGCCGGCCGCCCAGGCCGTCGCCGACCGCCTGGTGGCGGCCGGGATCACCTCGATCCTGAACTTCGCACCGGTGGTGCTGAACGTGCCCGAGGGCGTGGACGTGCGCAAGGTGGACCTGTCCATCGAGCTGCAGATCCTCGCCTTCCATGAGCAGCGCAAGGGCGGGCACGCGCTGCCGCAAGGCCCGAGCGGGGCCGCCGGTCCGCCGGGCGGCGCACGCGCCGCCGGCTCCGGCGCGCCCGCCGGCTCCGGCCGGTCCCTGGACGCCTCTCTGATCGACACCGGGATCCCCTCGTGAGTCTTCTAGCCGTTGGACTGTCCCACCGGTCCGCACCCCACGCGCTGCTGGAGCGCGCGGCGCTGAGCACCGAGCGCACCGGGAAACTGCTGGCCGACCTCGCCGCCTCGCCGAACGTGCACGAGGCGGCGGCCCTGGCCACCTGCAACCGCATCGAGGTCTACGCCGGCGTCGACAAGTTCCACGCCGCCGTGACCGAGGTCACCGAACTGTTGTCGGTGCACACCGGGATCGCCCCGGCCGAGCTGACGCCGCACCTGTACGTGCACTACGACGGCCGCGCCGTGCAGCACCTGTTCACCGTGGCCTGCGGGCTGGACTCGATGGTGGTCGGCGAGCCGCAGATCCTCGGCCAGATCCGCACCGCCCTGGCCACCGCCCAGGAGCAGGGCACCGCCGGGCGCTCGCTGAACGACCTGGTGCAGCAGGCGCTGCGGGTCGGCAAGCGGGCGCACAGTGAGACCGGGCTGGACCGGGCCGGGCAGTCGGTGGTGTCGGTGGCGCTGGACGCGGCCTACCGGGCCCTGGGCGTGGACGGTCCGACCGGACTGCGGGCCCTGATCATCGGGGCCGGATCGATGGCCGCGCTGGCCGCCGCGTCACTGAATCGGGCCGGCGTTCGTCACATGGTCGTGGCGAACAGGACGCAGGAGCGGGCCGAACACCTCGCGGCGCAGTACGGCGGGGTGTCGGTGCCGATCGAACAGATCGTGCCGGCGCTGGGGGAGGCCGACCTGGTGGTCGCCTGCACCGGGGCGCCGGGACACGTGATCACCGCCGAGATGCTGACCCGCAGCGCGCACAGCCATCCGCTGGCGCTGGTCGACCTGGCGCTGCCGCGCGACGTCGATCCGGCGGTGCGGACCCTGCCCGGGGTGCACGTGGTGGACCTGGAGCGGGTGGCGCGGGACGGCAGCGCGCAGGCGGCCGGGGCGGCGCAGGAGATAGCCGCCGTCCGGGACCTGGTGCTCGCCGAGGTCGAGGGCTACGCCGCCGCGCAGCGCGCGGAGGCGGTGGCGCCGACCGTGGCCGCGCTGCGGGTGATGGCCGCCGACGTGGTCCGCTCCGAGCTGGAGCGGTTGCGCGGCAAGACCCCGGGGCTGGCCGACAAGGACCGCGCCGAGGTCGAACAGACCGTGCGCCGGGTCGTCGACAAGCTCCTTCACGTGCCGACGGTGCGCGTGAAGCAACTCGCCGGCGCTCCCGGCGGGACCTCCTACGCCGAAGCGCTGCGTGAGCTTTTCGGCCTCGACCCGGCCTCCGTGGAGGCCGTCAGCGCGGCGAACGCCGCGGGCACGACGAATGAGGTGTCAGCATGACCGGGAGTCCGGCCCAAGACGGATCGCCCGTACCCGGCGCGCCCCCGGCCGGCGGGCAGCCGGCGCTGCGGCTCGGGACCCGGGCCAGCGCCCTGGCCCTGGCCCAGTCCGGGATGGCCGCCGCGGCGCTGACCGCGGCCACCGGCCGGGCGGTGGAGCTGGTGCACATCACCACCTACGGCGACACCTCGCGGGAGGCGCTGTCGCAGATCGGCGGCACCGGGGTGTTCGTGAACGCCCTGCGCGAGGCCTTGTACGCCGGCGAGATCGACTTCGCGGTGCACTCGCTGAAGGACCTGCCGACCGCCGCGCCCGAGGGGCTCTGCCTGGCGGCGGTCAGCGAGCGGGCCGCGGTGAACGACGTGCTGGTGGCCCGGGACGGGCGCAAGCTCGCCGACCTGCCGGCCGGGGCCCGGGTCGGGACCGGCGCGGCGCGCCGGATGGCGCTGCTGCGGATGCTGCGGCCGGACCTGGAGGTCGTGCCGATCCGCGGCAACGTCGACACCCGGATCGGCTTCGTGCGCTCCGGGAGCCTGGACGCGGTGGTGCTGGCCCTGGCCGGACTGCAGCGGCTGGGCCGGGAGGAGGAGGCCACCGAGGTCTTCGGGCCGGACGTGATGCTGCCCTCGCCGGGTCAGGGCGCGCTGGCCGTGGAGTGCCGGGACGCCGCGCTGGTGCCGCTGCTGGCGACGCTGGACCACCGGCCGACCCGGGCCGCGGTCACCGCCGAGCGCACCATGCTCGCGGTGCTGGAGGCCGGCTGCTCGGCTCCGGTCGGCGGCCACGCGATCGCCGGTGATGACAACGTTTTGTCGTTGACGGGGCTGGTTGCTACCGTCAGCGGGTCCCGCGGGCTGAAGCGCTCGCTCGCCGGCGGGGTCGACGACCCCGAGGGGCTGGGGCGGGCCGTGGCGCGGGCGCTGCTCGCCGAGGGCGCCGCCGAGCTGATGGAGCGTGCAGCGTGAGCCGGCCGGTGAGCGAATTGTTGGAAGTGCTGGACGGCGCCAAGGGCGGCGCCGGGACGACGGACGGTGGGGGTGAGGCAGGCATGGTGACGACGACTCGACGAGGTTCGGCCTCCGCACTCGATTCCTGCGGGACGACGGCGCTGCTGGCGTTCGTCGGCGCGGGCCCCGGCGACCCGGAGCTGCTCACCCTGCGCGCGGTGGCGCTGCTGGAGGGCGCGGACGTGGTGGCCGCCGAGACCGGTCTGGTGGAGCGGCTGCGCAAGCACATCAACCCCGACGCGCTGATCGTGCCGGTGGTGGAGAACGAGCGCGGCGAGCTCGGGGAGCTGGGGGACGCGACGGTCTCGCTGACCCCGGCCTCCCGGATGAAGAACCTGCTCGGCGAGGTCGCCGCCGGCCGCCGGGTGGTCCGGCTGACCTCCGGGGACCCGGGCCTGTCCGGCGTGGTGGCGGCCGAGGCGGCGCTGTGCGCCAAGGCCGGCGTCGTCTACGAGATCGTGCCGGGCGTGGCGGTGTCCACCGCGGTGCCGCTGTACGCCGGGATCCCGCTCGGGCGCTCCTCGGGCCAGGGCGGCGTGCGGATCCGGTCGCTGGCCGACGTCGCGGACTCCGCGGGCAAGCCCGGCGCCGGACCGCTGAACACCCACGAGACGCTGGTCATGGTCGGCCCCGCGCACCTGCTGGAGGCGGCCGCGGCCGCGCTGCAGGCGACCGGGCTGGCCAAGGCCACCACCCCGGTGTCGGTGACCGCCGACGGCTCCCTGACCACCCAGCGCACCGTGGTCTCCACGCTGGCCCGGGTGGCCGTGGAGGCCGCGGTGCTGATCGCCGGCGGCGGTGAGGTGGTCGTCGTGGTCGGCGCCGCCGTGGCCGACCGGGCGGCGCTGTCCTGGTACGAGACCAAGCCGCTGTTCGGCTGGAAGGTCCTGGTGCCGCGGACCAAGGAGCAGGCCGAGGGCCTGTCCACCCGGCTGCGCGGCTACGGCGCGGTCTCGCACGAGGTGCCGACCATCGCCGTGGAGCCGCCGCGCACCCCGCAGCAGATGGAGCGGGCGGTGAAGGGCCTGGTCACCGGCCGGTACGAGTGGGTGGCCTTCACGTCGCAGAACGCGGTGAAGGCGATCCGGGAGAAGTTCGAGGAGTACGGCCTGGACGCCCGGGCCTTCGCCGGCATCAAGGTCGCGGCGGTCGGCGAGGCGACGGCGGCGGCGCTGGTGGCCTTCGGCGTGCAGCCGGACCTCACCCCGTCCGGCGATCAGTCGGCGGCCGGGCTGCTGGAGGACTTCCCGGCCTACGACCCGGTCTTCGACCCGATCGAGCGGGTCTTCCTGCCGCGCGCCGACATCGCCACCGACACCCTCATCGCCGGGCTGATCGAGCTGGGCTGGGAGGTCGACGACGTCACCGCCTACCGGACCGTGCGGGCCGCGCCGCCGCCGGCCGAGGTGCGGGAGGCGATCAAGGGCGGCGGCTTCGACGCGGTGCTGTTCACCTCCTCCTCCACGGTGCGGAACCTGGTCGGCATCGCCGGCAAGCCGCACGCGGCCACGGTGATCGCCTGTATCGGGCCGCAGACCGCGAAGACCGCCGAGGAGCACGGCCTGCGGGTCGACGTGCTGGCGCCGTCCGCCTCGGTGGTGGCGCTGGCCGACGCGCTGGCCGACTTCGGCCAGACCCGGCGGGTCTCGGCGCTGGCCGCCGGGGAGCCGGTGTACCGGCCCTCGGAGCGGCGGCCCGGCGGACGGCGGCGTTCCTCAGCGCGTTGACGCTGTCGTGAACCCGCCCCGCGCCGAGGTCGCGGGCGCGGGCCGCGGGACTGGTCCGGGCGTGGTCCGGGCCTGCTCCGGGCGTGGTCCGAACGGCGGACCCGCCGATGAGTTGCGGTCGTCGGTGGGAAGTGGTCGGGTATTCGCATGAGCAGTGGCTTCGCGGATGACGTTTATCTCCCGCAGCCGGACACCGATGCCCAGGACATGGTCGAGCAGCTGGACGGCTCCGACACCCTGGTCCCGGGCCCGGACGAGTTGGACACCGGTTATTCACCGCCGGACCGCCCGATCGCGCTGCGCGATCCGGAGACCCTGGACGAGCGGCTCGCCGAGGAGCTGCCGGACTTCGCCCCGCCGCCGGCCGACTGGGACGGGATCGGCGACCACGCCGGCAGCGACGGGGAGCCGATGGGGGACCAGGTCGGCAGCCGGCGGGCCGGGCGGCTGATGGCCCCGGACGAGGGTTCGCACTCCGGCGGGAACGCCGATCTGGCGGCGTACGACGTGGGGATCGACGGGGGCGCGGCGTCCGCCGAGGAGGCCGCCATGCACGTGATCGACGACGAGGAACTCGACGCCGAGTTCGACGACTCCGTGGACTGAGGCCGGACCGGGCGCGCGCAAGGACGGCGGGGGCGCTTATCGCATCGTGCGCGGCATTACCGGCAGGGGCGGGCTCGGCGGTGAAAAACCGCGAGTACTCTCAAATGTATGAGCTTTCCGCTGGACCGCCCCCGCCGTCTCCGTACCACTCCCGCCATGCGGCGCCTCGTCGCGGAGACTCGGCTGCATCCCGCCGACTTCATCCTTCCGTTGTTCGTGAAGGAGACGGTGAGCGAGCCGACGCCGATCGCGGCGATGCCCGGGGTGTTCCAGCACACGCTGGCGTCGGTGCGCAAAGCCGCGGCCGAGGCGGTCGCCGAGGGCATCGGCGGGGCCATGCTGTTCGCCGTGCCGGCCGAGAAGGACGCGCGGGGCACGGCGGGTACCGACCCGGACGGGATTCTCCAGCGGGCCATCGCCGAGGTGCGGGACGAGGTCGGGGATTCCCTGGTCGTGATGTCCGATCTCTGCCTGGACGAGTTCACCGACCACGGGCATTGCGGAGTGCTGCGGGCCGACGGCTCGGTGGACAACGACGCCACCTTGGAACGCTATGCCGAAATGGCGGTGCGCCAGGCCGAGGCCGGCGCGCACATGCTGGGCCCGAGCGGAATGATGGACGGGCAGGTCGGATTCGTGCGGCGGGCCCTGGACGAGGCCGGTCTCCAGGACACCGCGATTCTGGCTTATTCCGCCAAGTACGCCAGTGCGTTCTACGGTCCGTTCAGAGACGCCGTCGAGTCGAGTCTGCAAGGGGATCGGCGCACATATCAGCAGGATCCCGCCAATGCCCTGGAGTCGCTGCGCGAGGTGCGGCTCGACGTGGCCGAGGGCGCGGACATGGTCATGGTGAAACCAGCCCTGTCCTATCTGGACGTCGTGCGTCAGGTCGCCGATGCTGTTGATGTGCCCGTCGCCGCCTACCAGGTGTCGGGGGAGTACTCGATGGTGGAGGCCGCCGCGGCGAACGGGTGGCTGGACCGGGAGCGGACGATTCTGGAGACGTTGACGTCGGTGCGGCGGGCCGGGGCGACCTCGGTGCTGACCTACTGGGCGGTCGAGGTGGCGCGGATGCTATAGCGCTTTCGTGGAAGCGCCGTGTAACGCCACCCTTTCGCCGACCCCCTCATCCCTTGTCGGACCCTTGCCATGGGCGGACAAGGTGATGCGGGGGTTCCGCTTTTCTTCGATCTTGGTTTTTCTCATGGAAACTGCTGGATATAAAGCAGGTGCTAACTCGCGCCGCTGATCAGCCACTTTGCAATATCGATCTTGCAGTGATGTTCCGGGGCCGCCAAGATGACGATCTTGTTAATTCTCCGGGACCTCGGTCCATACCACGTCTGTGCGTCTTTCGACATGGATTTCGTTGCCGATCTGTGATCGCTTTTCCTCCTTTGTTGGGCCACTGTATGCAGGAGTGGTCGTGAGCCACCCTCGGCGCCACTGCCTGTCATCACGCATCTGTTGCTGTCGGCTGCGCTCACAACCGCGACCGGCCCGGATCCACACACCGAGCCGGATCCGTCTAAGGGGAGGGCTTGATGGCCGTCAGCAATACCCGAAGGTTCGTGGCGATGGTGGGCGCTATAGCCGCCATCGGCGCCGCCGCCGCTTGTGGCAGCAGCTCCAGCAGCGGACCGAAGACCAACAACATCACCTCGTCGAGCTCCAACCCGGCCACGCCGACGAGCTCGGGTCCGGCCGCCAAGCAGGGCGGCACCGCGCGGGTCGCCGAGTGGCCGCCCGGGTCGAGCCCGAACGCGATCTTCCCGTTCATGTCGATCGACCAGCTGAGCACCCAGAACACCGGGCAGTTCCAGTACTTCTTCTACCGCCCGCTGTACTACGTGGGTCTGAACGACAAGCTCGCCGTCAACTACGACATGGGCCCGGCCGAGAAGCCGACCTGGAGCTCGGACGGCCTGACCATCACCATCCCCATGAAGTCCGCCTGGAAGTGGAGCAACGGGGAGCAGGTCACCGGCAAGAGCGTGCAGTTCTGGCTGAACATGATGAAGGCCGAGTCGGACAAGCTGGGCTACTACAGCCCGCCGAACGACGTGGTCAAGGTGAAGTACCTGCCGGACAACATCGTCTCCACCAATGTGAGCGACACCAGCATCTCGATCACCTTCGACCAGCAGTACAGCCAGGACTACATCGTCGGCAACGCGCTGCAGACGGTGACCCCGATGCCGCTGGCGTGGGACGTCACCGACGACAAGGGCACCAAGGGCAAGTGCTCCAGCGACACCCTGGACTCCCCGACGCTGAAGGCCGACTGCGAGCCGGTCTACAACTACCTGTACAACGCGGGCAAGGACGTGAAGACCTTCTCGACCAACCCGCTGTGGAAGATCGTCGACGGCCCGTGGGTCCTGAAGGACCTCAACGCCACCACCGGCGGCTTCTCGATCACCAAGAACCCGCAGTTCGGCGGTGAGCACAAGCCGTACCTGGACGAGGTCGACTTCGTCCCGTACACCAGCACCGACGCCGAGTGGAAGGACCTGCAGGCCGGGTCCAGCCAGGCCAACGCGCTGCAGCTGGGCGTCTTCACCGCGGCCAACACGCCGCAGTACAACGCCAGCGACGTCCAGAAGGGCAACCCGCTGGCCTCGGCCGGGTACCAGGTCGAGAAGGGCTCGCTGCTCGACTCGATCAGCTACTACCAGCTGAACTTCGGCTCCACGGCGCACGGCTCGCTGTTCCGGCAGCCGTACTTCACCAAGGCGCTGCAGGACCTGATGGACCAGCAGGGCGCCATCGACGGCCCGTACCACGGCTGGGGCTACCCGACGACCGGCATCGTGCCCGGCTCGCCGGACGGCAACCCGCTGTCGGCGGCGGCCAAGGCGGCGGCGGCCAAGTACGACCCGGCCGAGGCCAAGTCGCTGATGGAGGCGCACGGCTGGGACCTGACCACCACGCCGGCCACCTGCAAGAGCCCCGGTACCGCGGACAACCAGTGCGGCGCCGGCGTGAAGCAGGGTGACAAGGCCGAGTTCTCGCTGGAGTACCCGACCGCGCACCCGGCGCTGGACGTCGTGATGCAGGCGTACAAGAACGCCGCGGCCAAGGCCGGCATCTCGATCGGCGTGCCGACCAAGACCCAGAACACCCTGGGCTCGGAGCTGGTGGCCTGCTCGCCGGACAAGCCGGCCGGCTGCTCGTGGGACGCGATCCTGTACGGCGGCTGGGTGTACTCCCTGCTGCCGACCGCCGACTCGCTGCTGACCACCGGCGCGGGCTCGAACATCTACGGTTTCTCCGACCCCAAGTTCGACGCCGCCGTGGCGAAGACCGTCAAGGTCGGTGACGCGCAGTCCTGGGCCGACTACGAGGCCTACACCGCGTCGATCTCGACGCCGCTGATCTACATGCACAACAGCGTCTGGGTCTGGGCCGTGGCCAAGGGCTTCCACGACTCCGGCCAGGACGCCTTCCAGGGCTTCGAGCCCGAGTTCTGGTACTACACCCAGTGACCAAGCGCACTGACGTCACCGCGACCCCCGGCGGGGGGTCGCGGTGACCGCCTACCTGATCCGCCGGACCCTGCAGTCGATCGCGACGCTGTTCATCGTCTCGATCATCACTTTCGGTCTGCTGCACCTGATGCCCAACGGTGTGGTCCGCGGGATGCTCGGCCAGAAGGCCACCCCGCAGCAGATCACTTACTTGACGCACAAGCTCGGTCTGGACCAGCACCTCTGGACGCAGTACTGGATCTGGCTCAAGAAGCTCCTCCACGGCGACTTGGGCACCAGCTACATCCGCAACCAGACGGTCAGCGACCTGATCCGCGAGACGCTCGGGCAGTCCGCCTACCTGGTGGGCCTGGCGCTGCTGATCACGATCCTGCTCGCGGTCCCGATCGGCGTCCTGCAGGCCACGCGGCGCAACACCGCCACCGACTACACGATCACGACCCTGTCGTTCGTCGGCTACGCGGTCCCGGTCTTCTTCATCGGGCCGATCCTGCGCGAGATCTTCCAAGTGAAGCTGCACTGGATCCCGACGGCGAACCAGATCGACTCCTTCCACTCCCTCCTCGTGCAGCCCGAGCAGACGGTCCTGCCGGTGCTCAGCCTGGTCATCGGGCTCGTCGCCGGCTACAGCCGCTACATGCGCTCGTCGATGCTGGACGAGCTCACGCAGGACTACGTCCGCACCGCCACCGCGAAGGGCGCGACCAAGCGCCGCGTGCTGTACAAGCACGTGCTGCGCAACGCGATGATCCCGATGGCCACGCTGGTCGGGCTCTCGCTGCCCGGGCTGGTGGGCGGCGCGCTGCTGGTGGAGCAGATCTTCAACATCCAGGGCATGGGCCTGCTGACGATCCAAGCCGCGCAGCAGAACGACTTCGTCATCGTGCTCGGCACGACGATGCTGACCGCGGTGGTGACGGTGATCGGCTCGCTGGTGGCCGACATCTCCTACGCGGCCCTGGACCCGCGAGTGAGGCTGACGTAAATGACCATGTCTCCCGTGTTCCCCGAGCAGGGCGACGCCGCGATCCCCACCGACCAGATGCTGGGCCTGGCGCCGGCCGAGAAACCGCGCTCGATGTTCCGGCGCGGTCTGGAGGTGTTCCTGGAGAACAAGCTCGCGGTCGTGGCCCTGGGCGTCCTGATCTTCTACGTCCTGTTCTGCTTCTTCGGGCCGCTCCTCTACCACGGCAACACCACCGACGTGCAGATGGGCGAGATCACCAAGCCGCCGGGCGCCGGCCACCCGCTGGGCACCGACAACGACGGCGTCGACGTGCTCGGCAAGCTGATGAAGGCCGGGCAGATCACGCTGGAGGTCGGGATTGTCTCCGGCCTGCTGGCCTCGGTGATCGGCATGCTCTACGGCGCGGTCGCCGGGTTCGTCGGCGGCTGGATCGACTCGGTGATGATGCGCGCCATCGACGCCCTGATGTCGATCCCGATCATCTTCGCGCTGATCTACCTGGCCGCCACCCGGGGCCGGACGAAAACCGTGTTCATCCTGGCCATCGCCCTGACCAGCTGGTTCAGCCTGACCCGGCTGACCCGCGGCGACACCCTGACGGTCAAGGTCCGGGACTACGTCGCGGCCTGCCGGATGATGGGCGGCCGGAACTGGCGGATCATCGCCCGGCACATCCTGCCCAACACCATCGGCACCACGATCGTCAACACCTCGCTGACCGTGGCCAACTCGGTGTTCGCGCTGTCCGTGCTCAGCTACATCGGGCTGGGGCTGCAGGCCCCGAACGACGACTGGGGCGGGATGTTCGCGGCCGGGACCAGCTATATGGACCAGGGCTACTGGTGGATGATCTATCCCTCCGGGGTGTCCATCGTGCTGATCATCATCAGCTGCAACTTCATCGGCGACGCGCTGCGCGACGCCTTCGAGACCCGGCTTCAGAAGCGGTGAGCGCGCCATGGCACTACTAGAGGTCCAGAACCTCCACACCCAGATCAAGCTGAAGCGCTCGGTGGTCCAGGCGGTGGACGGCATCAGCTTCAGCGTGGAGGCCGGCGAGACCATCGGGATCGTCGGCGAGTCCGGCTGCGGCAAGACCATGACCGCGATGTCGATCATGCGGCTGCTGCCCAACGGCGGCAGCAGTCCGGACGGCAGCATCTTCCTGGACGGCCGGGACCTGCTCCAGCTCGACGACGACGAGATGGCCGGGGTGCGCGGCAACGAGATCGGGATGATCTTCCAGGACCCGATGACCTCGCTGAACCCGACGATGACCATCGGCCGGCAGATCTCCGAGTCGGTCCGGATCCACCGGGGCGCCGGCAAGGCCGAGGCGCACGCCCGCGCGGTCGAGGTGCTCAACCTGGTCGGCATGCCCAGCCCGCAGCAGCGGGCCCGGGACTACCCGCACCAGCTCTCCGGCGGTATGCGGCAGCGGGCGATGATCGCGATGGCCCTGGCCAACGAGCCCAAGCTGCTGATCGCCGACGAGCCGACCACCGCGCTGGACGTCACGGTCCAGAAGCAGATCCTGGAGCTGATCGACAGCCTGCGCGAGCGGCTGGACATGGCGGTGATCCTGGTCACCCACGACCTCGGCGTGATCGCCGGGCGCGCGGACCGGGTGAACGTGATGTACGCCGGCCGGATCGTGGAGACCACACGGACCGAGCGGCTCTACGCCAACCCGCGGCATCCGTACACCGAGGCGCTGTTCGACTCGCTGCCCGAGCGCGGCGCGGAGAGCGGCACCCGGCTGTACTCGATCCCGGGCCTGCCGCCGGACCTCACCGACCCGCCGGCGGCCTGCCGGTTCGCGCCCCGCTGCCGCTACGCACAGGCCGACTGCCGGGCCCAGGACCCGCCCAACCGGGTCGACGAGGTGGGGCACGAGTTCGCCTGCTTCCACCCGGTGGGCGCCGCCGAGCGGGCCGGCGAGGAGGTCACGGTCACCCTGACCGAGAAGACCTCCTCCGAGGAGATCCCCAGCACCGAGATCGGCGAGGTGCTGCTGGAGGTCACCGACCTGGTCAAGGACTACCCGATCACCAAGGGGCTGCTGCGCCGGCAGATCGGCACGGTCAGCGCGGTGGCCGGGGTGTCCTTCACCATCCGCAAGGGCGAGACCGTGGGCCTGGTCGGCGAGTCCGGCTGCGGCAAGACCACGGTGGCCAAACTGCTGGTGGGCCTGGAGGAGAGCACCGGCGGCTCGATGGTCTTCGGCGGTCCGGGCAAGGGCGTGGACATGGCCGCGGTCAAGCCGGCCAAGCGCCGGGCGCTGAGCCGGGACGTGCAGATGATGTTCCAGGACAGCTACGCCGCGATGGACCCGCGGATGCGGGTGCAGACCGTGGTGCGCGAACCACTGGACATCCAGAAGATCGGGTCCAAGCAGGAGCGCGAGGACCGGATCCGGACCCTGTTCGACCAGGTCGGCCTGCCGGTCTCGGCGCTGGAGCGGTATCCGCACGAGTTCTCCGGCGGCCAGCGGCAGCGCGTCGGCTTCGCCCGGGCGCTGGCCCCGGCGCCGAAGCTGATCGTCGCCGACGAGCCGGTCTCGGCGCTGGACGTCTCGATCCAGTCCCAGGTCCTGAACCTGATGAAGGACCTGCAGGCCGAGCTGGGGCTGTCCTACCTGTTCATCTCGCACGACCTGTCGGTGGTCCGCTACCTGTCCGACCGGATCGGCGTGATGTACCTGGGCAAGCTGGTGGAGATCGGCCCGGCCGACGCCGTGTACGCGCGGCCGGTGCACCACTACACCAGGGGCCTGCTGGACACCATCCCGGTGGCCGACCCGGAGGTGGAGAAGGCCAAGGCCGCCGCCGGCATCGCCGGGGAGCTGCCCAGCGCCATCAACCCGCCCTCGGGCTGCCGGTTCCGCACGCGGTGCCCGGCGGCCCAGGAGCTGTGCGCGCAGGTCGAGCCGACGCTGTCGGACTACGGCACCGAGGGGCACCAGGCGGCGTGCCACTTCCCGCTCTGGGAGTGACGCGCGGCGGTAAGGACTCCACGGCCTGGGGGTGCTGACGCGTTCTCAGATTGTGGACACCACTGAAGATCAGTATGTTGGGCACCGGGTTCGCGTGATCATCCGCGGACTCGGTGTCTCTTTTTCCCTATATGTGAGTACTGTCCGTATTGGGATTTTCACGGTCTGTGTTGTGATTCATCACTAGAGATCCATTCGTGTCCTTTTCGTGATCGATTTTCCGGCGCCCATCCGACAACCTGTTTACCAACGGGCTCGACACGATCTACGCCCGGTTCACCTGGGTTGAGGTTCTCGAGCACGGAAGGTCAGGACATTGGGTGCCTTCATCGTCCGCAGGCTGCTGAATTACGTGGTCCTGGTCTTCATCGCCACCTCCCTGGCGTACCTGGGCGCGGCCACGGCCTTCCACCCCAAGGACCAGTACCTGCAGAAGAACCCGCCGACCCCGGCCGTGGTGATGTACCACGAGCTCGACGAGCGCAACGGCAACCCGGACAAGCCGGTGCTGGAGCGCTACGCGACCTGGGTGAGCGGCGTCGTGCACGGCGACTTCGGCAAGACCTGGCAGCTGGACTCGGTCGGCAAGCACTTCTCGATCAGCGTCTGGGTCACGGTGCGCCTGGTGACCGTGGCGGCCGTGCTCTCGGCGGTGCTGGGCGTGCTGATCGGCTCGTTCCAGGCGGTCAGACAGTACAAGTTCAGCGACCACTCGATCACCTTCGCGTCCTACCTGATCTTCGCGATGCCGGTGTTCGTGCTGGCGCCGTTCCTGAAGCTGATCGCGGTGCAGGTGAACAAGCTGGTCGGCGGGGACACCCCGCTGCTGCAGTACCAGGGCGAGATCGACCCGAACGCCACCGGCTTCCTCGGCCAGCTGTTCAGCCGCGCCGACCACCTGCTGCTGCCGACCATCTCGCTGTCGCTGGGCCTGATCGCCTTCTACAGCCGCTATCAGCGCGGCACCATGCTCGACGTCATGGGCTCGGACTTCCTGCGCACCGCGCGGGCCAAGGGCCTGCGCAAGGGCCAGGCGATCCTGAAGCACGGCGTGCGCACCGCGGTGATCCCGGTCATGACCCTGATCACCTACTCCACGATCACCACCTTCGCCGGCGCCATCATCACCGAGCGGGTCTTCGGCTGGAACGGCCTGGGGTCGTGGTTCTCCGACTCCACGCGGCACGCCGACGTCAACTCGGTGGCGATCGTGACGCTGTTCTCCGCGGTGCTGGTGCTGATCGCCGGGATGCTCGCGGACGTGATCACCGCCGTGCTCGACCCCCGGGTCCGGCTGTGACCGCCCGCCGGTCCGCCGGCTCCCGCCCCGGTGTCGGCCCCAGCGTCGGCCCCAGTGTCGGCCCCAGCTCCAGCTCCCGCCCCGTGACCGTCCCGGCCAGTCTCCGAAGGGCCCTGTGATGTCCATCCCCATCATCGACAGCGGCGAGAAGCCCGATGTGCTCGGCACCGGCCCCGCGCCGGTGGGCGGCGGGCGGGCCCGGCTGGTCTGGCGCCGCTTCCGCCGCAACCGCCTGGCCATGGTCGGCCTGGTCGGCCTGGTGCTGCTGTTCGTGTTCGCGTTCTTCGGCGGGCACCTGACGCACTGGGCCCCGGCCGAGAACGACTTCGGGAACACGCAGTCCGGGCCGAGCTCGGACCACCTGTTCGGGACCGACGACGCCGGCCACGACATGTTCGCCCAGACTGTCTCGGGCATGCAGAAGTCGCTGATCATCGGCCTGCTGGTGGCGCTGCTGTCGACCGGCACCGCGGGCCTGCTGGGCACCGCCGCGGCCTACTTCGGCGGCTGGTGGGACAAGGCCATCGTCTGGCTCACCGACCTGTTCCTGGTCGTGCCCTCGCTGCTGATGCTGATCATCCTGTCGCCGTACTTCCAGGGCTCGAACTGGATCGTGCTGATCCCGATGATCGCGCTGTTCAACTGGATGATCACCTCGCGCGTGCTGCGCGGCATGACGCTGACCGTGCGCGAGCGCGAGTTCGTGCGGGCCGCCCGCTACATGGGCGTGCCGTCCTGGACCATCATCCGGCGGCACATCCTGCCGAACATCTCCTCGCTGCTGATCGTCGACTTCACGCTGAACGTGGGCGCGGCGATCATCACCGAGTCGTTCCTGTCCTTCCTGGGCTTCGGCATCCGGACCCCGGACGTGTCGCTGGGCACGGTGATCGACGACGGCTCCAACTTCGCCAGTACCGACCAGTGGTACCTGTTCGTCTTCCCGGCCGCGTTCCTGGTGCTGATCATCCTGTGCGTCAACTTCATCGGGGACGGCCTGCGCGACGCCCTCGACCCCAACTCGACGGGAGTCTCGGCCCGATGAGCCAGAGTGAGAACCTGCTGATCCCCGCCGCCGTCGGGAGTCCGGCCACCGGCAGCCCGCTGCTGAGCGTGCGGGACCTGCACGTCACCTTCGGGTCCGAGGCCGGCGCGGTGCACGCGGTGCGCGGCGTCAGCTACGACCTGCACGCCGGCGAGGTGCTGGGCATCGTCGGCGAGTCCGGCTCCGGCAAGTCGGTCTCCGCGATGGCGGTGCTGGGCCTGCTGCCGGACAACGCCCGCGTCACCGGCTCGGTGCGGCTGGCGGGCCAGGAGCTGCTCGGCCGGTCGGACCGGGCGATGTCGAAGATCCGCGGCAAGGACATCGCGATGGTCTTCCAGGACCCGCTGTCCGCGCTGACCCCGGTGTTCACCGTCGGCGACCAGATCGTCGAGGCCCTGACCGTGCACCAGAAGCTGGGCAGGGAGGCGGCCCGCAAGCGCGCCCTGGAGCTGCTGGAAGTGGTCGGCATCCCGGACCCGCAGCGGCGGTTCAAGAACTTCCCGCACGAGTTCTCCGGCGGTATGCGCCAGCGTGTGATGATCGCGATGGCGATCGCCAACGACCCCAAGGTCATCCTCTGCGACGAGCCGACCACCGCGCTCGACG
The DNA here is from genome assembly GCF_039531695.1 of Catenulispora yoronensis. Taxonomy (NCBI): domain Bacteria; kingdom Bacillati; phylum Actinomycetota; class Actinomycetes; order Catenulisporales; family Catenulisporaceae; genus Catenulispora; species Catenulispora yoronensis. Next base: position 4,850 of record NZ_BAAAQN010000108.1, on the reverse strand, counting down.
TCACCATCCAGGCCCAGATCCTGGAGGCGCTGAAGAACGCGCAGCAGCTCACCGGCGCGGCGATCCTGATGATCACCCACGACCTCGGCGTGGTCGCCGGCTTCGCCGACAAGGTCACGGTGATGTACGCGGGCCGCCCGGTGGAGCAGGGCGCCGTCGACGAGATCTACTACCGGCCGCGCATGCCCTACACGATCGGCCTGCTGGGCTCCATACCCCGCCTGGACGAGACCGCCGAGCGCGGCCGCCGTCCGCTGACCCCGATCGAGGGCAACCCGCCGTCGATGGTGGGCCTGCCCGACGCCTGCCCGTTCGCGGCCCGCTGCCCGATCGCGGTCCAGGCCTGCCACGGCTCCGAGCCCGCGCTGCTGCCGGCCGGCTCGGACTCCCACCTCGCGGCCTGCCACCGGCGCGCCGAGCTGGAGAACGGGACCATCCCGGTGGACCAGGTCTACCCGGTGCCCGAGATCCCCGAGGCGGAGCTGGACCAGGTGCCGCGCGCGCAGCGCGAGACCGTGCTGGAGGTCAAGGACTTGCACAAGCACTTCCCGCTGCTGCGCGGGGCGGTCTTCAAGCGCCGGGTCGGCACGGTCAAGGCCGTGGACGGCATCAGCTTCGAGATCCGCCAGGGCGAGACCCTGGGCCTGGTCGGCGAGTCCGGCTGCGGCAAGACCACCACGCTGCTGGAGATCCTGGAGCTGGTGGCTCCGCAGGCCGGCTCGGTGGCGGTGTTCGGCCGCGAGGCGGCGAACCTGTCCGGCCGCGAGCGCATGGAGATGCGCAAGGACATCCAGATCGTCTTCCAAGACCCGATGGCGTCCCTGGACCCGCGGATGCCGATCGGCGACGCCATTGCCGAGCCGCTGCGCACCCACGGCTGGTCCGCCGACCGGGCCGCGGCCCGGGTCGCGGAGCTGCTGGAGCTGGTGGGCCTGGAGCCCTACCACGCCTCGCGCTTCCCGCGGGAGTTCTCCGGCGGCCAGCGGCAGCGCATCTGCGTGGCCCGGGCCCTGGCGCTGAACCCGAAGGTGGTGATCCTGGACGAGCCGGTCTCGGCCCTGGACGTGTCCATCCAGGCCGGCGTCATCAACCTGCTGGACGAGCTGCGGGCCAAGCTGGGCCTGAGCTACCTGTTCGTGGCCCACGACCTGTCGGTGGTGCGGCACATCGCCGACCGGGTGGCCGTGATGTACCTGGGCCGCATCGTCGAGATCGGCGACGTCGCCGCGGTCTTCCGGGCCCCCTCGCACCCCTACACCCAGGCCCTGCTGTCGGCCATCCCCCTGCCGGATCCGCACAAGGAGCGCGAGCGCACCCGGATCCTGCTGCCCGGCGACCTGCCGTCGCCGGCCAACGTGCCCTCGGGCTGCCGGTTCCGCGACCGCTGCTTCAAGTACGCGTCGCTGACCGCGGCCGAGCAGACGAAGTGCCGTGACGAGGACCCGACCATCGTCGCGCGCCCCGGCCGAGCGGACCACGCGACCGCGTGCCACTTCGCCGACGCCTTGGAGGTGGTCTGATCCGCCACCCGGGCCATCCGCCCCACCCCTGGCGAGGCCGACCGGATCCCCGGCGCCGCGTCGTACCTTCCCTCCACGCATCCCCGCCCGACCTTCCCCGGCCGCGCTCCGGCGCGGCCGCGGAGGGCAGGGGCTTCAATCAGGAGACTCACATCCATGCGTAGCATCACCAAGAAGTCGCCGGCGATCGTCGCGATCCTGGCCACCGCCGCCCTGGCCGCCTCGGCCTGCTCCTCCTCCAAGAGCGGCTCCTCCGGCGCCTCCAGCGCCTCCACCTCGGCGAACGGCAAGGCCATCCCGGCCGCCACCAGCAACGACATCAACGCCAAGGACGCCTCCTCGCTGAAGGCCGGCGGCACCCTGACGATGGCGATCGACCAGTACTCCTCGCAGTGGAACATCGCCACCAACAACGGCAACGAGCTGGACAGCGCCCGCGTGATGTCCACGATGATGCCGCGCCTGTTCCACTTCGACGCCTCCGGCGCCGCCACCCCGAACAAGGACTACCTGCTCAGCGCCGACGAGAGCACCGCCTCCGGCAAGCAGGTCGTGACCTACAAGCTGAACCCGAAGGCCAAGTGGTCCGACGGCACCGCGATCTCCTACAAGGACTTCGTCGCCACCTGGAAGGCCGAGATCGGCGCGAGCGCCGGCTTCGACGTCGCCAGCTCGGTCGGCTACGACCAGATGGAGTCGGTGGAGCGCGGCGCCGACGACCAGACCGTGGTCGTCACCTACAAGACGCCGTTCTCGGACTGGAAGTCGATGTTCGACCAGTTCAACGGCGCCGGCCTGTACCCGGCCGCCAAGGTCTCCGACGTCGACGGCTGGAACAAGGCCTACCTGAACGCCATCCCGGTCACCGCCGGCCCGTTCAAGCTGGACAAGATGGACCCGACCACCAAGACCGTCACCGTGGTCGCCGACCCCAACTGGTGGGGTGACAAGCCGGTCCTGGACAAGATCGTCTTCCGTGCCATCGACGACACCGCGGCCCAGGCCGACGCCTACAACAACCACGAGCTCGACGTCTTCGAGGTCGGCCCCTCGGCCGCCAACTTCGCCAAGGTGAAGGACGCCGCGGGCAGCACCCTGCACTACGCCGGCGGCCCGGACTGGCGCCACATCACCATCAACACCCAGGCCCCGGCCCTGAAGGACCCGGTCGTCCGCCAGGCGATCTACCAGGCCGTGAACCGCCAGCAGATCGCCGACGTGGACCTGAAGAACCTGGGCACCTGGAAGCCCACGGTCCTGAACAACCGCTTCTTCGTCAACAACCAGACCGGCTACCAGGACAACCTGGGCGACCTGGCCTACAACGTCGACGCCGCCAACAAGGCCCTGGACGCGGCCGGCTGGGTCAAGGGCGGCGACGGCATCCGCGCCAAGGACGGCGTCAAGCTGGACCTGAAGTGGGTCGAGTCCCAGGGCATCAAGGTCACCTCCAACGAGGCCCAGATGGTGAAGGCGGACCTGCAGAAGGTCGGCATCAACATCACCGAGACCCCGGTCAACGGCGACGACTACTTCGACAAGTACATCAACGTCGGCCAGTACGACATCACCGCCTTCGCCTACGCGGGCAACCCCTTCCCGGTCTCCAGCGGCGCCCCCCAGATCCAGTCCGTGGACGACCCGAAGAACATCCACAACAACCCCCGCCTGGACAAGGCCCCCGACATCGACGCGGCCCTGAAGAAGGCCCTGGAGGACACCGACCCGGCCCAGGCGATAGCCGACGCCAACGAGGCGGACAAGCTGGCCACCAAGCAGGCCTCCCTGATCCCCCTCTACCAGCGCCCCCAGATCTGGGCCACCAAGTCCACCCTGGCCAACTTCGGCTCCTTCGGCTTCCAGGACTACGACTGGACGAAGGTCGGCTACACCGGCTGATAACCCCCGAACGCGAGGGCCCCGTTGTGTGGAACGGGGCCCTCGTTCTACGTTTCACCAATGCCCCGCACCGATGCCGAGATCGAAGAGGACCTGCGCCGCAACCTCACCCCCGCCACCTGCCTCGCCCTGGCCCACCGCCTGGCCCCCCAACCCCTCCGCCGCTTCGAAGCCGAGCACTACTTCCGCCGCGCAGCCGAGCAGAACCAACAAGGGGCCCTGGAACTGGCCGGCTTCCTCCTGGACTGGACCGACCGCACAGCCGAAGCCGAGGTCTACATCCAACGCGCCGCCACCACCGGCGACACCCACGCCCTCCTGATGCTGGGCCAACTCCGCGACCGCCAAGGCCGCCCCACCGAAGCCGAAGAGGCCTACCTCCGCGTCCACGAATCCGGCGACCCCAACGGCGCGACCTACCTAGCCCGCCTCCTGTCCGCCATCCCCGGCCGCGAACCCGACGCCGAACGCTGGCACCGCCTCCGCGTAGTCCGAGGCGACCAAGACGCAATGCACGACCTGGCAATGCTCCTCGAGGACCAGCCAGGCCGCGCAACCGAACGCGAAGACCTACTCCGACGCTACTGGGGCAACGCCTACGTAGAAGGCCAGGACTGAACAGCCCGCTCACCCATAGGGCAGGTAGTTCCAGTACCAAGAAGTCCCGCTGGCCAGCCCACCATGCCCAGCACAGTAAGCGTACGAACCATTCCGGTTCCCAGCCCACACCACCACACCAGCGGACCACGTCCAGTCCGCGCACTCCGCCATAGCCTGGTACGAGTAGGGCCCATTCCCATCGCACCACCCACCGAACGTATTTTTGTCATGCCACGGATAGCACTGCCCGATCCAACCCCCACTGGAACGAGCAGCAGCAGGCCGAGCCACAGCAGCAGAAGCGCTAGAACCGCCAGCAACAACAACCGACGCCAGCGCAGCCGCAACGGCATAGGCTTTGAGTCTCTTCACAGTCGACGCTCCCTCATAGTTGGCGACCCGCCCAACCTCGCAGCCTCCGCTGGCAGAACGCTGGCAGCCTCGACACCTAGCGCCTGGCAGAGCTGATGTGGATTGCGACCGGCCGCGCCAGCAAGAGTTGGCCACCATCGCAACCGACTGCCCAGCCACCACCAGACCCGGCGGCGGCGAGCAGAACGGGCCATCACCGCGACGGGTCGCCCAACTCAGCATCACAAGCGGCAGCGGCCAGCAGAACTGATCAGCATCGCGACGGGTCGCCCAGCTCGGCATCAGAACTGGCGGCGGCCAGCAGGACCGGTGGTCATCGCGACCGGATGCCTCGCTTTTTGCCAAAGTTAGGTCTTCGGTTCCGGTCTTTCCGATGCTCCTATGTCAAGGTGTGGGGGTTGGTTGTGTGGTGTTTTGGTGGGTGAGGATGCGGTGGATTTCGTTGGCTATGTAGCGTTT
>NZ_BAAAQN010000107.1:0-22825 GCF_039531695.1 Catenulispora yoronensis | reverse complement strand
GGGGAGTACCTCGGTCGGTGGGGGTGGGGGTGGGGGTGGCGAACCAGTTGTCGTTGTGGCGCCGCCGTTGTCGGGACCTTTGGTGAGGGTGTTGGTGAAGCGAGGGGATTCGCGGCGGATTTATCGCAGGTTGCTGGCGGCGGTTTTGCGTGAGCCGTTGGGGAGTTTGGAGGGTGGCGGTGGGGATTGGGTGATGCGGGCGGCGGAGTGGCAGTTGAGGGCTGGGATCGTGGTGCGGCCTGAGTATTTTTTGCAGGCTGCTTGGCGTGCGGTTCAGTGTTCTGATTTGGCGTTGGCTGAAGAGTTGGCTGTGGCGGCGCGGACGCATTGTCCTGGGGTGAAGGCGGATTTGGCGTATAGCCGCGTTTTGTTGTTGCAGGGTGAGTATTGGCGGGCTGCGGAGGTGTTGCCGGCGCGGGTGATGGTTGGGGATGGGGTTGGAGATGGGGATGGGGATGCGGTGATGTGGGCGGAGTTGACGGCGGAGATCCGGTACTTCGGGTTGGGGCAGTCGGCGTTTGTGGCGGAGCATGCGTTGCGGGGGGCGGGGCGGGATCGGACTGAGGCTAAGCGGGCGTGGGTGCAGTTGGCTGATGGACGTGCGGGGCAGGCGTTGACTACTTCGCGGGCGGTGTTGGCGGGGGTGGGGGTGATGCGGGAGGCGCGGGTTTGGGCGGCGGGGGCGGGGGCTGCGGCGGCTGGGTTGCAGGGGCGGTTGGGGTTGAGTGAAGTGATTTATCGGGAGGGGGTGAGGGATTTGAGCGCTGGGGATTTGAGCACTGAAAGGTTGAGCGCTGGGGATTTGAGAGCTGGAGATTTGAGAGCTGGAGATTTGAGCGTTGAGAGGTTGAGAACTGAGGGCCTGTGGGCTGGCGCGCAGTTGGCGCTCGGGGCTGGGATGGCGCGGTTGGCGTGTGGGGAGCTGGCGTCGGCTCGGCAGTTGGCTGAGCGTGGATATGGCGAGGCAGTGGGTGCGGGGGTGCGGCCGGTCGCTGGGATGTGGGCGGCGTTGCTGGGGGCGGTTGCGCGAGGGGAAGGGCGGGTGCGGACTGCGGAGGGGTGGCTAAGGGAGGCGTTGTTGTTGGTGCCGGGTGAGGGGTGGGGTGGGTTGCGGGGGGTTTTGTTTGCGGAGTTGGCGGTGGTGACGGCGATGGTGGGGGCGTCGGCGGAGGAAGGGGTGGAGAGAGGGGTGGAGGGAAGAGTGGAGCCGGCGCGGGTGTGGCTTGCCCGGGCTGAGCACAAAGGTGCGAGGCGGAGCGCGATGTTCGAGCCTTGGGTTGGGCTGGGGCGCGCTTGGACTGCTGTTGCGGAGGGGGATCTGTCGCGCGGGGCGAGGCTGTGTCAGTGCACTGCTGAGGTGGCGTTGGAGAATGGTTTTCTCGCGCTGGAGGCGTCGGCGCTGTATGACGCCGCGCGGCTTGGGGCGGCGAGTGCTGTTCATGCGCGGCTGGCGAAGCTGGCGACGCTTGTTGAGGGCGAGGCAGTGGCGGCGATGGCTGTTGCGGCGCGGGGGTTGGCGCGGCGGGATGAGAGTGCTCTTGGCGACGCTACGGATGGGTTCGAGAAGCTTGGTTTTGTTCTGTTGGCGGCTGAGACGGCTACGGCTGCGGCGCAGGCTCGGCGGTTGCGGGGGCGGCAGGCGTCGGCTGCGGTGTTTCACGAGCGGGGGGAGGCGCTGGCACAGCGGTGTGAGGGGGCGCGGACGCCGTTGTTGGATCAGTGGAGGTTGCGGAGTCGGCTTACGCCTCGGGAGCGGGAGGTTGTTTTGCTTGCGCCGAGCGCTTCTACGCCGCAGATTGCTGCGCGGTTGGGGTTGTCGCCGAGGACGGTTTCGAATTATTTGCAGCGGGCTTATGACAAGTTGGGGTTGACGGGGAGGGCTGATTTGCGGGTGTTTTTGTGTGGGGGTGGTGGGGGTGGAGGAGGGGGTGGAGTTGGAGGCTTTGGTGGGAGCAATGGTTAAGCTAGAGAATTTGTAAGTGGGCTGGGAGAGTTGTTGTTGGGTTGGGTTTTTGGGTGCGGGTTGGGGTCAAGTCAAAGGCAGGCGCCTCCAGCGGGGGCCTCGGATCCCTCGGGGAACTGGCGCCGGCTCCATAGGTCGGTACATTCAGGGCCCTGCGCTGGCGGTTGGCGAGGTGGGGGTTCGTTCCCCTCGGCCACGTCGGCAGCCCTACGGGTACAGCGCCGCCGCCCGGGTGTAAAGTCCATGCCGCTGCGGTAAGAGTTGTTGGGCGGCGGTTGCGCTTGCATGAACTTGACACCCGGTCGGCGGCACTGTAGGCAAAGCCCTGCCGACGTGACCGAGGGGAACGAACCAAAAACCCAGGCAGGGGACTGACAATCTCGGCGGCCCGGGAGTCGATTCAGACTTGCGGCTGTCGATAGGAGCCCGTTGAGGATGGTGATGTCCTTTTAGGCTTCCGGCCGCCGGTTGGAGTCCGTTGAGGATGGCCGCGTCCTTTAGGCTTCCGGCTGCCGGTAGCAATCCGTCCCGCTCAGGATGCTGATTCGCTCGCGGCTGCCGGTAGGCCCGTTGGCGTCGGGCTTGCCGTTGGCCGAATCCGCGTTCCGCCCCAGCAGAAATCAGCGGGGTGGCGAGGGCTCAGCCCTCAAGCCACCCCGCCTCGTCCTCGTCCTACGCCGCCTTTGCCCCTGCCGTCTCCAAAGCCTCAAGTCCGTGGTAGCGCCGCTGGTGGTACACCAGGGGGCCGGTGGGTGCCTCTGGGCCCTGGACTGCGTTGTCGACTTGGCCGATCACGATGGTGTGGTCGCCTGCTGGGATGAGTTGCCAGCGGTCGCAGATCAGCCAGGCGGTGGCGGCGTCGACTATGGGGAGGCCGTTGAGGAAGGCTACGTCGCCGTCGAAGCGGGTGGTGGGGGTGCCGGCGAAGCGGGTGGCGAGGTGGTGTTGGGTGCTGGTCAGGATGCTGATGGCGAAGCGGGGGCTGGCGCATAGGGGGTGGTGGAGGGTGGTGGTGCGGCCCAGGGCGAACATCACCAGGGGTGGGTCCAGGGACAGGGAGGTGAGGGAGCCGATGGTGGCGCCGTGCCAGCGGCCTTGGGGGTCCAGGGTGGTCACTACCGTGACCGGCATTGCTACGTGGGCCATGACGTCGCGGAAGGTGGTGGTGTCGATGGGCATGGTGGGTCCTCCTCGTCATGGCGGGTTGGGGGGGCGGACCGGTGGTCCGCGCCGGGTGGGTCAGACGGCCAGCAGGGTGTCTATTTCGGTGGTGTGGGCGCCGGAGCGGCGGCTGGCTTGGAGGTCGGCTTCGGCGCGGGTGCGGTCGCCGAGGTCGAGCAGGCACAGGCCGCGGTGGTAGAGGAGTTCGGGGATGTCGGCTTCGGGGAGGGTCAGGGCTTCGTCGAAGTCGGCGAGGGCGGAGGTCGGGTTGTTGCAGGCCGCGTAGCCGATGCCGCGGTTGAGCAGGAGGTCGGGGTCGGGGTCGGAGAGTTCCAGGGCGCGGGTCAGGTCGGCGACGGAGCGGGTGGGGTCGGCGAGGTCGAACAGGGCCACGGCGCGGTTGACCAGGGCGGCCGGGTAGTCGGGGTCCAGTTCCAGGGCGGCGTCGAGGCAGATCACGGCTTGGGCGGGGTCGTCGGCGGCGAGGTGGACCATGCCGCGCAGGCAGAACAGGCGGGCGTCGGCGTCGAAGAGGTTCATGGCCCGTTCCACGTCGGCGGCGGCGGCTTCCAGGCGGCCCTCGTCGAGGAGGAGTTCGGCGCGGCTGATCAGGGTGTCGCCCTCGTCGGGTTCCATGTCCAGGACGTAGTCGAAGTCGGCGAGCGCCTCGTCGGCGCGGCCGAGTTCGGCCAGGGCGGAGCCGCGGTTGTGGTAGAGCTCGACGAAGGGCGGGCCGAGTTCGGCGGCGAGGTCGTAGTCGCGGACGGCGGCCTCCAGGTCGCCGGCGGCGCGGGAGAGTTTGGCGCGTTCGGACAGGTAGTCGGTGTAGTAGGGGTCCATCTCGTGGAGCGTGGTGAACCCGGCGTACGCCTCGTCGGTGCGGCCCAGGGCGCCGAACAGCCGGGCCCGGTTGTAGTAGAGCTGGGAGCGGTGCAGGACCCATTCGTCGGCTGCCAGGCGGCCGTCGCTGCGGGCGATGGCGTGCTCGACGAGTTCCAGGGCGTGGGCCAGGTTGCCGCGGTGCATCTCGATCAGGGCCAGGCCGTTGTCCTGGAAGCCGGAGTAGATCATGCGGTCGCGCTCGTCGGGCAGGCCGTTGGCGATGACCACGGCGGTGTTCTGGTATTCCAGGGCCTTGTCGTGGTCGCGCGGGGTGGCGAAGCGGGTGTAGATCATCGCCATGAAGTAGCTGGTGGTCATGTGGGTGGTGGGGTGCGCGTAGCGGCGCCGCACCTCGCTGCACAGCTCGGCCGATTCGTGGAGGCGGCCCAGGCCCATGGTCTGGGCGATGAGGATGTTGGAGAACTTGCGGTAGGCCGCGGCCTCCTTGTCCGGGTCGGTGAGGGCGCGGCCGCGTTCGCACATGTCGGCGGCGGCGTGCTGGAAGCCCATCACCGTCAGGTATTCGGCGGCGTCCTCGACGGCGGCCAGGCCCAGGCCGTGCGGGTCGGTGCCGCGTTCGCGGTGGAAGACCAGGGCCGCGACGCGCACGCCCCAGCCGGCGCCGGCGTCGAGTTCGTCGGCGCGCTTGTCGTGCAGGGCCGCGCGGTCCTCGGGGTCCAGGGCCAGGTACGCCTCGTGGACCGCCGGGTCGTCGCAGGTGCCGTCGAGCTGGATGTACTCGGCCGCGAGTTCGGCCGGGGTGCGGGGGCCGGGCTCGGGCGTCGCGGGCGCGTACTCCCAGTCGGTGTGGTCGGCCAGGGCGACGGCCAGGGCCGGCTCCAGCGGGCTGTCGCCGTCGGTGCCGACGGTCACCGGCCACAGGTCGGCGTCCAGGCGGCGCAGCAGCAAGGCGACGAACTCCTGGGTGGTGATCTCGGCGCGGTGGACGTCGTCGAGCACCAGCGGCGGGGGTTCGGCGCCGGCCTGGCGCAGCCGGTGGGCGTACTCGCGCAGGAAGGTGATGATCCCCTGGGAGAAGCTGCGGGTCATGGTCTTGCCGTACCAGCGGGTGCGTTCGACGAACGGCGCGTCCTTGGCCAGGGTGCGCGGGGCCGGCCCGATGAGCTCGGTGAGCTCCGGGATGGCTTCCAGGATCTCCATGCGGTGGTAGTCGACGAGCCCGGGCCAGCGCCGGGCGGCGTCGGGCAGGATCGCGGCCAGGACGGTGTCGACCCCGGTGTAGGGGCCGCGCAGGCCCTGGTGGCAGGAGGCGAACACGGCCGGGGTCCCGGGCCGTTCCAGGAACGGGCGGCGGTCTCGGGCGCGAGCGCCGACGACGTGCAGGTGGGCGGACATCGGAGTCCCTCCTTCAGGCGTTGACCAGCTTGGGTTTGCGTCCGGAGCGGTGGCGTCGCTTCCGCAGGGCGAGGGTGGCCGGCAGCGCGATCTGGACGGTGAAGACGACCAGGGAGACCAGGGAGTCCCAGAAGTGCCAGGTACCCGCGCCGGTGGCGACGCCGGAAACGGTGCGGGCCACGAAGGTGACGGCGACGGGTCCGGTCACGAAGACCGCCAGGCCGATGGTGGCGGTGAAGCCGACCGCGATCAGCCAGCCGTACCAGGCGCCGATCCGGCGGTCGCGGTCGGTCCACTGGGTCTCGTCGACCAGGCGCGGGCTCGGGCGGCCGGCCCGGAGACGGCCGGTGCGGCGCCGTATCCGGTTGGCGAAGATCGCTTTGCTCGCCTCGTGGAGGTCGTAGCAGTTCAGCGCGGTGCTCAGGACGTAGTACAGATCGGTGCGCAGGTGCAGCAGCAGTTGCCAGCCCAGGCGGGCGGCGACGGCGAAGGACAGCGCCAGGCAGACGCGCCCGGCCAGCGGGATCGTGCCGCCGGGGGTGCGCAGCGCCGCGGCGAGCAGCGCCAGCGCGGCGAAGGCGACGACGTCGACCACCATCCCGGCCAGGAACGGCAGGTAGCGGCGGCGGCGCGGGACGCTGTACAGGCCGTTGGTCCGGGTTTCGAAGACCACGTAGTTGTAGCGGTTGCTGACGCCCAGGGAGCTGTGCAGGCCGAGGCGCTGCCCGGCCAGCACGTGGTAGGACTCGTGCAGCGCGGCCAGCGGCAGCTGGCCGAAGATCAGCACCAGGGTGACGGTGGTGAGCGAGCCGGTGAAGTAGACGTGCGAGGACGCCGGCCGCAGGTCGGGGTGGCGGGCGAGCGCGATGGCGGCGGCGGCGACCAGGGCGGCGTAGAGCAGCCAGGCCGGGGCCGAGAACAGCGCACGCGCGAGCCGCTGGAAGCGCGGCGGGCCGAGCGGGGCGGGGGCCGCGGCCGTGCTGCCGGCGGCCCGGAGGAACCCGAGTTCGTGCAGGGTGGCGACGAAGTCGTCGACGTCGACCGGTTCGCCGTAGCAGTGTTCGTACCAGGCGGCGGCCTCGTCGCGGCTCACTCCGGCGCTCAGCCGGCGCAGCAGGGCGGCGCCGTCGTCGGGCAGCACCGCGTAGGTCCCGGTGTCGGCCCGGCCGACCACCACGTCGGTCCCCTCGGTCACGAAACTCAGGGGATGGAACTCAAGGCCCGTGTCGGCCATCGGCCCTCCCAAGGGTCCGGAAGGGGACGGCCCGGTGCTGCTGGGTGCACCGGACCGTCCCCGGGTGTCGATCGGTCACGGGCCGGTCAGGGCCGGCCCGTCAGACCTGGAAGACGGCTCAGGCCGCGTGCTGCCAGTAGCAGGCGTCGGTGCAGAACGCCGCCGTGGTCAGGCGCACGTCGCCGGTGCGACGGACGCTGATCTTCTTGGCCGCGGCACGCTTCATCTTCGTGGTGGACTTCATGATCCTTCTCCCCTGCTGGGTTGGTGGAACCTGACACGAGAAGCATTCAAGGAACGGTGGAGAGCGAGTAGAGCAAGCGGGTTACTCTGGTCCACGGCCGCGCGCCCACCGGCCGTGAGCAGCTCTTTCGCCGATTCCGGGCGCGGTCGAGGAAGACAGGGTCCTTATACATTGCGGCGGGGTCTGCGGCCGACGTCCCGGAGGGGCCGAACATCCTGGGTTTCGCGGCGGGGACACCGGACCATGCGGCGGTCCACCCCGCATGGCAGGATCGGCGGGTGCACATCGCGATGCTGGGGCCGTTGGAAGTCCGCACGTCAGACGGCGCCCTGGCCGACGTGCCCGGTGCCCGGCTGCGCGGGCTGCTGGTCGCGCTCGCGCTGCGTCCCGGGTACGTGGTGCCGAAGGCCGTGCTGGTCGACTGGATCTGGGGCGAGAATCCGCCGGCGGACGCCGCGAACGCGCTGCAACGCCTGGTCTCCCGCCTGCGCAAGGCGCTCCCGGAGGCGGCTTTCGAAGGGCTGCCCGAGGGTTATCGCCTGGGGGTGGAGCCGGACGCGGTCGACGCCGTCCGGTTCGAGCGGCTGGTGGTCGCCGCGCAGGCCGGCGGGCAGGCCGGCACGGGTGACGTCGCGACCCGCGCCCGGCTGCTGCGCGAGGCCCTCACACTGTGGCGCGGCGCGGCCATGCAGGACGTCGGGCTGGCGGACAGCGGTGCCTGCGAGGCGGCAGCGGTCCGACTCGAAGCCCTGCGGCTGACCGCCGCCGAGGAGCGCTTCGACGCCGAGCTCGCCCTCGGGCACGGTCCGGACCTGGTCTCCGAGCTCACCGATCTGGTGGCCGCGCATCCGCTGCGCGAGCGCCTCGCCGGGGCGCTGATGCGGGCCCTGGCCGCCGCCGGCCGGGACAACGAGGCGCTCCAGGTGTATCAGCGCGCGAGGGAGGCCCTCGCCGACGCGCTGGGCGCGGACCCCTCGCCGGAGCTGTCCGAGCTGCACGTCGCCCTGCTGCGCGGCGAACTCGTCCGCCGGGAGGAGACCCGCAAGTCGAACCTGCGCGCCGAGCTCACCACGTTCGTCGGCCGGGACGCCGACGTGGCCGCGGTCCGCGACCTGGTCGGCCGGCACCGGCTCACCACCGTGACCGGCCCCGGCGGCGCCGGGAAGACCCGGCTGGCCGAGGAGTCGGCGCGCGGCCTGGTCGCCGACCTGCCGGACGGCGCCTGGCTGGTGGAGCTGGCCGCCATCGGCCCCGACGGCGACGTGGCGCAGGCCGCGCTGTCCGGGCTGGGCCTGCGCGACACGCTGCTCGGCGACGCCTCCCACGCCGAGGCGGTGGAGCGGTTCGTCGCGGCGGTCCGGGACCGCGAGACCCTGCTGATCCTCGACAACTGCGAGCACGTCATCGAGGCCGCGGCGGTGTTCGCGCACCGGGTGCTCGGCGAGTGCCGTCGGCTGCGGATCCTGGCCACCAGCCGCGAGCCCCTCGGCATCACCGGCGAGGCGCTGTGGCCGGTGGAGCCGCTGCCGCTGCCCGGCGAGGCGGCGGACGGCGAGCAGATCGCGGCGGCCCCGGCCGTGCGGCTGTTCCGGGACCGGGCCCAGGCGGTGCGCCCGGACCTGGCCGGCGATCCGGCGGCGCTGGCCACGATGGCCCGGATCTGCCGCGCGCTGGACGGCATGCCGTTGGCCATCGAGCTGGCCGCCGCCCGGCTGCGCACGATGTCCCTGGAACAGCTCGCCGACCGGCTCGACGACCGGTTCCGGCTGCTCACCGGCGGCAGCCGCACCGCGCTGCCCCGGCACCGGACCCTGCGCGCCGTCGTGGACTGGAGCTGGGAGTTGCTCAGCGCCGCCGAACGCAGGGTGCTGCGGCGGCTGGCGGTGTTCGCCGGCGGCGCCGGGTTGGAGGCCGCCGAAGAGGTTTGCGCCGGTGGCGCCAGCGGCGGCGTCGGCGGCGGCGACAGGCCCGCGGACACCGCCGAGCTGGCCGGCGCGGTCGAGCCGGAGGACGTCCTGGACCTGCTCACCGCCCTGACCGAGAAGTCGCTGCTGGTGACCCGCGGCGAGGGAGCGCCCCGCTACCGGATGAGCGGCACGGTCAAGGAATACGCGGCGATGCGGCTGGCCGAGGCCGGAGAGACCGAATCGGCGCGCCTGGCGCACCTGGAGTTCTTCACGGCCCTGGCCGAGACCGCCGAACCGCGCCTGCGCCGCGCCGACCAGCTGAAGTGGCTGGCGGCGCTCGAAGCCGATCATGACAACCTGACATCGGCGATGCGCTGGGCGCTCGCGGCCGGGGCGGCGTGGCCTGCGATGCGGCTGGCGGCGGCCTCTGGCTGGTACTGGTGGCTCGGCGGGCATCGGGCCGAGGGCATCGAGCTGCTCACGGCGGCGTCCCGGCTGTATGAGCGCAGTACGGTCGGCGGTGGCGCACCGGACGGTGCCGGCGAAAGTGCGGCAGCCACCATCGAGGCTGAGGTCACCGTCTACGCGCTGCTGACCATGTTCGTCAGCGGCGGACGCGGCGATCAGAACGTGGCCGCGGAGTGGATCACCAAAGCGCACCGGGCCGCCGTCGCCAGTCCGGCCGCCGTACGGAGCCATCCCGGAACGGCGCTGGTGGACCCGCTCGTGCGGATCCTCGAAGACCCCACGACCGCGCTGACGGCGTTCGAACCGCAGCTCGACCACCCGGATCCCTGGGTCCGGGCCCTGGCCCGGCTGCAAATGGGCAAGATGCGCGTCGTCTTCGGCGACGCCGGCCGCGAGGCGGACGCCTTCCTGGAGGCGGCGCTGGCCGAGTTCGAGCGGATCGGCGAGCGGTTCGGCATCTCCTTCGCGCTGTCCGAGCTGGCCGAGCGGCTGGCGATGCGCGGCGAGTTCGGCCGGGCGTGCGAGCTGTACGAGCGGGCGGTCGTGGTCGTCACCGAGGCGGGCACGGTCGAGGACGTCATCCGGATCCGCTCGCGCCTGGCCGTGCTCTACCGGATGGTCGGCGACCGGGACGCGACCGCCGCCGCCCTGGCCGAGGCGGAGCGCAGCGCGGAGCGGGTGACGTGGCCGAGCGCGCTGGTGGAGCTGGCGCTGGCGAAGGTGGACCTGGCCCGGTGGGACGGCGACCGCGACGAGGCCCGGCGGCAGCTGGGCATCGCGAGCGACCTGCTGGGCGAACAGGCGCAGGAGCCGAACTATCGCGCCATGATCCACGATCTGCACGCGCACCTGGCGGAGGACCTCGAAGAGGCGCGCGCCCACCACACGGCGGCGCTGAGGGCTGCGCCCGAGGCCGGTCATGCGCTGTTGATAGCGACGGTGCTGGTCGGCGTGGCCGGTTTCGCGCTGCGCCGGGACCGGCCGGACCAGGCGGCCCGGCTGTTGGCGGCGGCCGCCGCGGTGCGCGGGCTGCCGGATGATGCGCACCCTGATGTGGCGAGCGTCGCGCAGGAAGCACAGCGCCGCCTCGGCGCGGAGGACTACGCCGAGGCGGTCGCGGAGGGTACCCGGTCCGAGTGGCCCGACCTGGTCGGGCTCGTGCTCGCCCCCTGAGCCGGGGTCACGCCCGCTTGCTGAACGTGGAGAGCGACCACAGGAAGCCCACGATCCCGAATCCGACGCACCAGGCCAGCGCCGCCAGCAGGTGCCCGGTCGAGGGGTGGTGGCCGGTCAGCAGGTCGCGCAGGGTCTCGATGATCGGCGTGAACGGCTGGTACTCGGCGAACTGCTTCACCCCGGTCTTCATAGTGCCGGCCGGCACGAAGGCGCTGCTCAGGAACGGCAGCATGATCAGCGGGACGGTGGCCAGGCCGGCCGAGGCCGGGGTCTTGGCGGCCAGCCCCAGGGCCACCGTCAGCCAGCTGGCGGCGAAGGCCAGCAGCACGATGACGCCGACGGCGGCGAGCCACTGCGCCATGCTCGCGTGGGAGCGGAAGCCCATCAGGAACCCGACGCCGAGGATCGCGCCGACCGCGATCAGGCCGCGGACGGTCGTGCTGACGACGTGGCCGGCCAGGACCGCGCCCCGGGAGACGTCCATCGTCTTGAAGCGGTTGATGACGCCCTTGGTCAGGTCGTCGTTGACCTCGGTCGCGGTCGGGCCCAGGCCGTAGGTGATGGCCATGACCACCAGCCCCGGGACCGCGTAGTCGATGTAGTCGCCGCCGGGCTTGATGGCGCCGCCGAAGACGTAGACGAACATCAGCATCATGACGATCGGGAACAGGACGGCGTTGAACACCGTGACCGGGTTGCGGATGGTGTGCTTGAAGTTGCGGCGCAGCATGATCGCCGAGTCGCCGAGGGAAGTGGCCAGGGTGCTCATTCTGCGTTCGCCTCCGTGGTGGCGTGTCCGGTGAGGGCAAGGAAGACGTCGTCGAGGTCGGGGGTGTGGACCGAGAACTCCTCGGCGTCCAGGGAGTGCTCGGCGAGCCGGTCCAGCAGGTCGCGCAGGGAGCGGGAGCCGCCGTCGCTGGGGACCCGCAGGGTCAGGTCCTGGTCGTCGTGGCCGGCGCCGGGCTGAGTGCCGGGCTGGGCTCCGTGGCCAGCGCCGGGCTGGGCGCCGGGCAGGATCCGGGCCGCCTCCTCCAGCTGCCGCTGATCGGCGAAGCGCAGCCGCACGTGGGTGCCGGGGATCCGGCGCTTGAGCTCCGCCGGGGTGCCCTGCGCCACCAGGCGGCCCTGGTCCAGCACCACCAGCTGGTCGGCGAGCTGGTCGGCCTCGTCGAGGTACTGCGTGGTGAGGAAGATGGTGGTGCCGCCGGCGACCAGTTCGCGGACGATCTGCCACATCGTGCGGCGGCTGCGCGGGTCCAGGCCGGTGGTCGGCTCGTCCAGGAAGATGATCCGCGGCCTGCCGACCAGCGTCATCGCCAGGTCCAGCTTGCGCCGCATGCCGCCGGAGTAGGTGGAGGTCGGCTTCCCGGCCGCCTCGGTCAGCTCGAACTGCTCCAGCAGCCGCGCCACCACCTGGTCGGCGTCCTTGATCCGCCGCAGATCGGCCATCAGCCGCAGGTTCTCGCGGCCGGTCAGCAGATCGTCGACGGCGGCGAACTGCCCGGTCACGCCGATGGCGGCGCGCACCTGCTTGGTCTGGGTGGCCACGTCGTAGCCGGCGACGCGCACCGTTCCGGCGTCGGCGGCCAGCAGCGTGGTGAGCACGTTCACCGTGGTGGTCTTGCCGGCGCCGTTGGGGCCGAGCATCGAGAAGACCGTTCCGGCGGCGACCTCGAAGTCGATGCCCGCCAGCACCGGCTTGTCGCCGTAGTTCTTGCGCAGTCCCGTGACCGCGATCGCTGAGCTGTCCATGCCGCTACGGTGCGGCCGGCGGCTGACGCGCCCCTGACACGGCGCTGACGCGGCGCTCGAAGGGGGGCGAGGGCCGCGTCAGCGAGGGTTCCGGGCAGCCGGCGCGGTGGTTCCGCGCCTGCTCAGCCCGTCGAGGGGATCAGCTGAACTGCAAGCAGGGGTCAGCTGAACTGGAAGTCGGCGACGTGCGTGGTGCCGTCGTTGAGCGTCAGCGTGAACACCTGGCAGGTGCCCGCGTAGGCCTTCAGCGTCTTCCAGACGTACGTGTAGGTGCCGGTGCCCGGGTCGTACTGCAGACCCGAGCCGCCCGCGCTGTCGGCCGGGGTCGGGACGCCCACCGGCATGCCGGTGGCGCAGTTGACGCGGGTGGCGGTCGGGGAGCCGGCCGCGAGCACGTTCAGGCCCTGGTCGCCGCCGAGGCGGAACTTGATCGGGACGGCCTGGCCGGCGTGGGAGTGGTTGACCGCCGGGACGTTGGCCACCGGGCTGAGGAAGCCGGCGAACACGTAGGTGTAGGTGTACTGGTCGGCGGCGGTGATCGCGCTGGTGCCGGACGGGGTGGTCACGGTGACGGCCACGGCGCCGACGGACGCGGCGGCCGGAGCCATGGCGGTGATCCGGGTATCGCTGTCCACGGTGAACGAAACAGCCGGGGTGGCACCGAACGAGACGCCGGTCGCGCCGGTCAAGTGCGTGCCGGTGATGGTGACCACGGTGCCGCCGGTCTCCGGGCCGTGATCCGGGCTCACACCGGTGACCACCGGCGGGAGCGCCGCCGGAGCCTGGGCCAGCGCGATCGGAACACTGCCGACCGGGACGGTGGTGGTGACGGTGTTGGTGGCGGTGTCGATGAACTGCACGGTGTTGCCGGTGGCGTTGCTGACGTAGACGGTGCCGCCGTCCACGAGCACGGCGGTGGGGACCGAGCCGACGGGGATGGTCGCGATGACGGAGAAGGTCGCGGTGTCGACCACGGAGACGGTGTTGGCGTTCTCGTTCGCGACGTAGAGGCGCGAGCCGTCGGCGTTGACCGCGATGCTCCCCGGGCCGGAGCCGACCGGGATCAGGCCGGTGATGGTATTCGTCGCGGTGTCGATGACCGAGACGTTGCTGCTGTTGAAGTTCGCGGTGTAGGCGTGCGCGCCGTCCGGCGAGATCGTGATCGCGTTCGGGGTGCGCGCCCCGGGGGCGGAGATCGTGGCGATCCGGGTGTTCGTGGCGGCGTCGATGACGTCGACCTGGGTGCCGACGAAGTCCGCGACGTAGACGCGCGAGCTGTCCGGGGTGACCGCGATGCCCGCGGGCTGGTTGCCGACGGGGATGTCGGTGATCACCGTGTCGGTGCCCGTGTCGATGACGTCGACGCCGCCGACCCCGGGGCTGATGAAGTGGCCGACATAGGCGCGGGCGCCGTTCGGGGAGAACGCGACCGTCTGCGGCAGCCGCCCGACCGAGATCGTGCCGGTGACGGTGTTCGTGGCGGTGTCGATCACCGACACGGTGTCGCTGCCATTGTTGACCACCCAGGCCTGCGAACCGTCCGGCGACACCGCGTCGCCGAACGGGAAGGAGCCGACCGGGACGGTCGCGACGACGGTGCCGGTGATGGGGTCCACGACCGAGACGCTGTTGCCGCGCAGGTTGGAGACGTACACGTTCCGGGTCGCGGCCGACGCGCCGGCGGCGGTCAGGCCGGTCAGGCCGGTCAGTGACAGCAGAGCGGTGACGGAGGTGGCGGCCAGGACGCGGCGCAGGGCCCGGCTCCGGCGGGTCGACCGACCCGCCGCGTTCGCCGCCGTCCGGCTGCTTGCATTGGTCGCGGTGTTCATATTCATACAGGTCACAGAGGCCCCTTATTATCAACTCATTGACGACTTTCCGGCACGTCAGCATAAGGGGTCGATGACGGAGGAAGGCCTAGTCCCGCCGCGAAACGCCGAGCCCGGTCACCGCGCTCAGCGCGGCCACGCCCGCCACGAACCACCATCCGTGCTGGAACGCCGTGTGCGGCGCGGCGCCGGGCTTCGCGGCGCCGAGCGTGCCGATGATCGCGACGAAGACGGCGACGCCGAGGACGTAGCCGAGCTGCCGGCCGGTGTTGACCATCGCGCTGCCGGTGCCGGCGCGCTCGGGCGGAAGGGCGGCGGTGGCGGCGGCCATCATCGTCGGCAGGGCCAGGCCGATGCCGATGCCGGTGAGGACCCAGCCGGGCAGGACCTGCGGCCAGTAGTGCACGTCGGCCGAGGCGCAGGCGGCGAGGAGCAGGGCGCCGGCGGCGAAGACCAGGTTGCCCAGGGCGATGACCGTGCCCGCGGAGATCCGGCGGACCAGGCGTTGGGCGAGCGCCGCGAACAGGGGCACCGACACCGGGCCGGGCAGGATGGCCAGGCCGGTGGCGATGGCCGAGTAGCCCGCGCCGTCCTGCATCCAGAGCACCACGCTCAGGAACAGGGCGCTGAATGCGGTGCAGAACAGCAGGACCGTGACATTGGCCCAGACGAAGCTCGGCACGCGCAGCAGCGCCACGTCGATGACCGGCGCGGGGTGGCGCTTGGTGCGGACCGCGAAGACCGCGGCGGCGACGGCCGCCACGGCGAACGCGGTCAGGGTCGCGGGCCCCTGCCAGCCCCAGTCGCCGCCCTTCACCAGCCCCAGTGCCGCGGCCGCGATGGCGGCGGTCAGCGCCACCACCGCGACGGCGTCGACCGAGGTGGCGCGAGCCGCGCGGGGGTCGTGCAGATCGGGGACCAGGCGGCGGGCCGCGACCAACGCCACCACGCCGACCGGGAGGTTGAGCAGGAAGACGCACTGCCAGGACACCAGGACCACGGCGCCGCCGACGACGGGGCCGAGGGCGGCGGCCACGGAGCTGCTCGTGGCCCAGATCTTCACGGCGCCGGCCCGGCGGTCGGCGGGCAGCACGGTGAGCAGCAGGCCGAGGCTGGCGGTGGTGAGCGCGGCGGCGCCGGCGGCCTGCACCACGCGCGCGGCCACCAGCCACCACAGGCCGGGGGCGGCGGCGCAGGCCAGGCTGGCCGTGGTGAAGACGGTGAGGCCGACCTGGAACGCCCGCTTGCGGCCGTGGCGGTCGGCGAAGCGGCCGGCCGGGACGAGCAGCGCGGCGTAGACGATCGTGTAGGCGTTGAGCACCCAGCTGAGGTCGGCGAGCGAGGCGCTGTGGAAGCTGTCGCCGATGGCCGGGAACGCGACGTTGACGACGAATACGTCGAGCATGGCCATGAAGCCGGCCAGGCACAGGACGAAGATGACGGCGCCGGGGCGGTGCGTGCCGGTCTGGGGCTGGGTTCCGGGGCCGGTCCTGATCTGCGTTCTGGTGCCGGTCTCGATCTGCGTTCGGGCCTGTGGCTGCATGGATTCCCCTCCGTCGCCGAGGCTGGCTATAGATATGTATAGCCAGCCAGCCGGAGCTGACTGTACCCGAGTAAAGCCATGCCGGGTAGCATCGGGGGCATGCCGGCAGTCATGGAAGGCGCGCTCGCCGATCTCAGCGCGTGGAAGACCGACCACTGTTCGCTGGTCAAGGCGTTGGAGATCGTGGGAACGCGCTCGACGCTGCTGATCCTGCGCGAGGCGTACTACGGCACCACGCGCTTCAGCGGCTTCGCGCAGCGCATCGGGATCACCGAGAAGGTGGCGGCCAAGCAGCTCCGGCACCTCACCGAGGCCGGACTGCTGGAGAAGCGGCCGTATCGGGACGAGGGCGGGCGCACGCGCGACGAGTACGTGCTGACCGACATGGGACGCGACCTGTTGCCGGTCGTCCTCGGCCTGATGCAGTGGGGCGACAAGTACCTGCAGGGCGAGCAAGCACCGTTGCAGTATGTGGAACATGACTCCGGAGACACGGTGCGTGTGGAACTCCGCACCGAGAGTGGGCACCAGGTGGAGCTCGACGAGCTCGGTGTCAGACGGAATCCTCAGTGGCGGCGTCCACCATCCGGACCGCCGACCAGCGGCCCCGCCGCAGGTGAACCCGGAAGTTAGTCTTCCGTTAACCTCCCGTTAACCAGTACTTCTGGACAGAAACTTGAGGATTTCTCTAGTAATTCCTCGGGTATCAACGCTCGATGGTTAATAATGGAGCCTTTGCGGGCCGCCCAACGGGGGTGGCGAGCGACCCGGCGGGAGGTGGCCGGCACTGGAGGCACTGAAGAAAGCGGCGCGGAAGGCAGCCCGTCAGGCATGGCGGATGGGCGGCGACGACCTGGACCGGATGTTCACCCTGGTCCGGGAGGTCGGTCATGTGGAGCTGAAGTTCACGATCGACGACGCGTCCTACGAAGCCGTGCGCGCGGCGCTGGGCGGCGGGTCCGAACGGATCCGGAACGTGTACTACCTGGACACGCCCGACCTGACGCTGCGCCATCATGGCGTGCTCGTGCGGCTGCGCGGCGGGCAGCGGCCCAACGACTCGGTCGTGAAGCTGCGACCGATAGATCCCGGCTGCGTCCCGCACTCGATACGCCGGTGCGCCGATTTCGCCGTCGAGGTGGATCTGACGCCGGACAGCTTCATCTGCTCCGGGGCGCTGAAGCGGCGGCTGGGCCGGAACGCCGTCGAGCGGGCCGTCGACAACGGCGAGCCGCTGCGGAGGCTGTTCTCCGAGCAGCAGCTGCTCCTGCTGGCCAGCCGCATGCCGGAGCACCTCACGGTCGACGACCTCGACGCGCTGGGACCGGTCGAGGTGCACCGCACCCGGTCGCGGTACGACGGGCCGGGCGGCGGACTGGAGCTCCAGGAGTGGACGTACCCCGACGGGTCGCGGCTGCTGGAGGTGTCGACCCGCTGCGTCGCCGAGCACCTGTTGCAGACGGCGGCGCACGCCAAGGCGTTCCTGGACCGGCACGGCATCGCGCAGTCGGGGCCGTGTCCGACGAAGGCGGACGCGACGTTGGCGTACTTCACCCGGCAGTAGGAACGGCGCACTCGGTAGGGAACTCAGCGGTCGGAACTCAGCAGTCGGAACTCAGCGGTGGGAGTTCAACAGCAGGAGTTCAGCAACCGAAGTTCAGTAACAGCAGTTCAGCAACAGCGGTTCAGTAACAGGAGTACAGCAACAGGAGAGCCGCACCCGGCAGAACGCGGGTGCGGCTCTCTAGCGCAGAACGGCGGCCAGCAGATCGGCGCCGAGCGTCGTGGTCGCGGACAGGTCCAGGCGGTAGTGGACGTAGCGGCCCTGGCGCTCGGCGGTCAGCAGCCCGGCGCGGCGCAGCGCCGCCAGATGGCGGGAGACCTCCGGCGGCGTCAGATCCCAGGCGTGGGCCAGCTCGCCGGTGGTGTGCGGGCCGCGCGCCAGGGTGCGGACCAGGCGGAGCCGGACCGGGTGTGCGAGAGCTTCCAGCCGGAGCTGCATCATCTCCAGCGACACCGCCTGCGGCGCGGAGGCCCGGGCGACCGGGTACTGCACGACCGGGCGCCAGCCTGCGGCGTGCACCGCGACCAGGTGCGGATGCCCGTAGACGCTGGGCAGGAAGGTGACGCCGGCGTCGCGGCCCGAGGTGCTGTTGTCCTGGAGCTTGTCGAGGACGATGGCGGTGCTGTCCGGCTCCAGGCGGACCATGGACGACACCGCCGCGAGCGCCGCGCCGAGCCCTTGTCGTTCGCGCAGGTCGGTCTTGTGGCGGATGTCCGTGGTGAGCTGCGGCAGCACGGTGGGCCAGGCGGCGTCGAAGAACGCTTCGGCGCACCATTCGAGCGTCTGCCGCACCCGGCTGCGGACCCCGGCCGGGTCGGCGAGGAGGCGTTCGGCGAACGCTTCCTGCGCGGAGCCCCGCGCCTGGGCCAGGTCCAGGGCGCGTTCGCGGGCCGCCGGGTCGGCCAGCGGCGAGCGCTCCGCGGGGGCTGGACCTGCGGAGCCTGGGGAGCCCGCAGAGCCCGCAGGCCCCGGGAAGGTCAGACGGTTGCTTCCGCAGGTGGTGATGAGCGCCGAGGCGACGTAGGCCTCGTCATCGATGCGGTCCACGTCGTCTAGCTCGGCGACGAGGGTGGGACGCGGCCGGGCCGGCACCAGGAAGTCCGCGCGGGACGAGCGCCAGAGGAACTCGGCCTCCTGAAGGCGCTCGGTCAGCTCCGGCGGCAGCATCGTCCGCACGCCGGCGGCCCAGGGGGCGAGCTCCGGGTGGTGGTCAGTGGACGCCAGCGCGTGCAGCATCGACGCCAGCTCGGCGAGGGGCGAAGCGGCGAACAGCATCCGCTCGGCGGGCAGACCGGTGATGTCGATGCGCAGGGTCATACCCCAATGATCGCCGCTCCGGGGCCGGTCGGCGCCATCGATTGACGCCATCCGTCAACCGACGTGACGACGTCGGCGGGGCGGAGGGACGGTGGGCGGCATGACCGCTTGCGCCACCGCCGCTGCTGATTCCTCTACTGCTGGTTCTTCTGCCGTTGCTTCCGCTGTTATTTCCACTGCTGTTGCTTCCGCTGCTGTTGCTTCCGCAGGTGTTGCCGTCCTTCCCGCTGCTTCCGCCGCCGCTTCCGCCGCCGCTGCTGCTCCCGTCACCGTCGCGGCCCCGAAGATCCGGATCCCCGACCTCGTCCGGGCCACCGGCGGCCCCCGCTACGCCCTGGCCCTGGCCGTCGACGCCCTCGGCACCGGTCTGCTCCGGCCGTTCCTGCTCCTCTACGGCATCAAGGTCCTCGGCCTGTCGTCGCCGGCCACCGGGGTGTCGATGACCGCGGGCATCGTCGTCGGACTGCTGGCGATGCCCGCGGTCGGGCGGTGGCTGGACCGGGGCGCGCGCTCGACGGTGGTCGCGGCGTCGATGCTGGTGCGCGTGGTCGGGACCTTGCTGCTGCTGGTCGTGCCGGCCGGCTCGCCGGTGCTGTTCGCCGTCGCGTGCCTGTTCCTGGGCATCGGGAACCAGGCTTGGCCCGCCGCCCACGCGGCGCTCGTGGCGACCGTCGCCCATGGCCGGGCTCGCGACGCGGCGCTCGCCGCCGCCCGGTCGCTGCGTAACGGGGGCATGGGTCTCGGGGCGCTCATCGCCCTCGGCGCGCTGGCGGGCGGACCGTCCGCCCTGCGGGGCACCGCCGCCGTCACCGGCTTGAGCTACCTGACGGCCGCGGCGCTGGCCTGGTCGGTGCGGATCAAGGCCGAGCCGGCCGACGCGGGTTCGGCCCCCGAACCCCACTCCGGGCCGGGATCAGCGTCGCGATCGGGCTCGCGGCCGGGCTCGCGATCGGACTCGCACCCGGGCTCGCAGCCGGAACCCGCACCCCGCATGGCCGTCCTCCTCGCCGCCAATGTCGTCTACGTGTTCTGCCTCAACGTCCCCGAGGTCGCGCTCCCCCTGGTGCTGGTCACCCGGCTCCACGCTGCCCCGGCCTGGTCGGCGGGCATCTTCGTGGCCAACACCGTGCTCGTGGTGACGCTCCAAGTCGCCGTCACCGTCTGGATGGCGCGGTTCTCCCGCCGCACCGCGCTGGCGATCGCGGGCGTCATCCTCACCGCCTCCTACCTGGGCTTCCTCGTCGCGACGCCGCTGGGCCACGGCTGGGGCGCGCCGGCCATCGCCGCCGTCTCCGTGGTCTGCACGCTCGGCGAGATCGTCTACGCCGGTGCCGCCACAGCGCTGGTCACGACCATCGCGCCGCCTCGGGTGCTGGGCCGTGCCCTGACCCGGTTCCAGGTGTCGACCGGGTTCGGGCTCGCGGTGTCGCCGGCGGTGATCACCGGGCTGGCCGCCGCCGGGCCGGCGGCGCTGTGGGGGACGCTCGCCGCCGCGACGCTGGTGTCGGCTGCCGCTGTGGCGCGGTGATACCCGGGAACGCTGTCGCAAGCGGCCATCGCGCAGTCGGCCCCATCGGCCGACGTCAACCGTTTACACACCAGACCCACAGGTCACACACGTAACGTGTCCTTCCCGGTCGCCCCCGCCAACTGCGACGTCGATTTCCGCCTGCTGGTCGAGGCCAG
Source organism: Catenulispora yoronensis (assembly GCF_039531695.1). Taxonomy (NCBI): domain Bacteria; kingdom Bacillati; phylum Actinomycetota; class Actinomycetes; order Catenulisporales; family Catenulisporaceae; genus Catenulispora; species Catenulispora yoronensis. The sequence goes on along the minus strand of NZ_BAAAQN010000107.1, from coordinate 2,743 downwards.
CCGGTCGACGCTGCGCATCCCCCGGCGGTACTGGGGCCCGGTGCCGGCCATCGCGCTGCGGGTGGGCATGGCCTTGTCGATGGTGCTGCTGGCGGCGGTGGTCGTCTACCTCGGCCGGGGCGGCTACCGCGATTCGGCGGGCCACCCGGTGGGCTGGCTGACAGCGTTCTACTACTCGGTCGTCACACTCACCACCATCGGCTACGGCGACGTCGTCCCGGTCACCGACCGGGCCCGGCTGGTCAACTGCCTGGTCATCACCCCGCTGCGCCTCGGGTTCCTGTTCCTGTTGGTCGGGACCACGCTGCGGGCCCTGACCGAGCGCACCCGCGCCGAGTGGCGCGAGCAGAAGTGGAGGCGCAAGGTGCGCGGTCACGCCCTGGTCATCGGCTACGGCACCAAGGGCCGGGCGGCGGTCGCGACGCTGCTGGTCAACGGGTACCGGGCCCGGGACATCGTCGTCGTGGACTGCGATCCCAAGACGGTGTCCGACGCCAACCGGGCCGGGCTGGTCGGCATCGTCGGGGACGGCACTCGGCGGGCGGTGCTGGAGCGTGCCGAGATCGGCAAGGCGGCGCACGTCCTGGTCACCGCCGGGCGCGACGACACGGCGGTGCTGGCCGTGCTCACCGCGCGGCGCCTGAATCCCAAGGTGCTGATCACCGCGTCGGTGAACCAGACCGAGAACGGCCCGCTGCTGCGCGAGGGCGGCGCGGCGGTGGTCGTCACCTCGTCGGAGACGGCCGGCGGGCTGGTCGGCGAGGCCGCGGTGAACCCCACGGTCGGCACAGTCATCGAGCGGATGATCTCCGGCAACCTGGACCTGCGGATCGTCGAACGGCCGCCGGCGCCGGCCGAGGTCGGGCTGGTCCCCCAGCAGGTGCGCGAGTCGGTGGTCTCGGTGGTCCGGGGCGGCGAGCCGATTCCCTACGACGATCCCGGGCTCGGCCCGATCCGGTCGGACGACCAGTTGGTCGTCGTCCGGTCGACGGCGTCGGCTCCGGTGGACGCCGGGACTGGGACCGGGACCGGCGGGCGGTGGTTCCGCAGGCCGCGGTTCACCGGCTCGGACGACGACGACGCGGAATAGGGCCGGATGGGGCTCAGCTCAGCGTGTCGATCCAGGCCGCGAGCCGGTGGCCCTGGGACGTCATGATCTCCGGGTCGCGCAGCGTGTTGGCCAGCACCGACATGCCCTGATACGCGGCGATGAAGGCCACGGCCAGGTCGCGGGCCTCGTCCGGGTGGCCCAGCTGGCTGAACTGGCTCTCGGCCCAGGCGATCAGGGCCTGCATGACGTCGGCGGCGGCCTGGTCCAGGCCGTCCTCGCGCTTGTCGAGCTCGACGGCGAGGGTGCCGAAGGGGCAGCCGTAGCGGGCGGCCATGTCCCGTTGCTCGATCCACCCCCCGATCAGAGCTTTGAGCCGGTCGGCGGGCTCGGGCAGCTGGTCGAGCTGGTCGGTGGCGGCGCGCAGGGTGTCCAGGTGGCTGCCGATCGCGGCCTCCACCAGCTGGTCCTTGGTCTTGAAGTAGTAGTAGACGTTGCCCAGCGGCACGTCGGCGGCGGTGGCGATGTCGCTCAGCGTGGTGCGCTCGACGCCTTGCTGGTGGAACACCTGGGCGGCGGCCGCCGCGAGCCGTTCGCGCTTGCCGCCGGCGCGCGGACGTGTGGCGGTCGGCTTCTTCCCGGTCGTCGCCGGCGCTGAGTCAGTCACCTAACTAAGAATAGACACCGTCGCGGCGGTCGGCTAACATTCTTTTCAGTTAGCCAACTAACTCACTCCGTGGAACAGCGGCGTGAGCTGCGTATTCGCGATATTTGAAGGAGCACATCATGATCGTCGTCACGGGTGCCACCGGGAACGTCGGCCGCACGCTGGTCCGCACGCTGGCCGAGAGCGGCCACCCGGTGACCGCGGTGGCCCGCACCATCCAGGACTCCGACGTCCCCGCCGGGGTGCGCGCCGTCGCCGCCGACCTGGGCGACCCGGCGAGCCTGGAGCCCGCGCTGGCTGGCGTGGACGCGCTGTTCCTGCTGGTCGCCGGCGAGGACCCGGCCGGGGTGCTGGCCCGGGCGAAGGAGGCCGGGGTGGCCAAGGTGGTGCTGCTGTCCTCGCAGGGGGTGGGCACGCGCCCCGGCGTCTACGCGCACGCCGACTCCTTCGAACAGGCCGTGGCCGCCTCCGGGCTCCGCCACACCGTGCTGCGCTCGGGCGGCTTGGCCTCCAACGCGTTCGCCTGGGCGGAGCCGATCCGCACGCACCGCACCGCCGCCGCGCCGTTCGCCGACACCGGCCTGCCCGTCGTCGACCCCGACGACGTCGCCGCGGTGGCCGCGGTGGTGCTCAGCGAGGACGGCCACGACGGAGCCACGTACGTTCTCACAGGGCCGGTCGCGACCACGCCTCGGGAGCGCGCCGAGGCGGTCGCGGCGGCCATCGGCGCGCCGGTGACCTTCCTGGAGCAGACCCGGGAGCAGGCGCACGCGCAGATGTCGGCGTTCATGCCGGCTCCGGTGGTCGAGGGCACGCTGTCCATCCTGGGCGAGCCCACCGAGGTGGAGCGGACGCCGACCACTGATGTCGAGAAGGTTCTGGGGCGTCCGGCCGCGCCGTTCTCGGCTTGGGCTGCGCGCAATGCGGCGGTGTTCGCCTGAGCGAGGGACAACGCTGATATTCCCGACAGCGCCGCTGCCCCCAATCGTGACCGGGGACGGCGGCGCTGTCGGGGATGCGCCGCCGGA
>NZ_BAAAQN010000106.1:0-23471 GCF_039531695.1 Catenulispora yoronensis | reverse complement strand
CTACAGTGCCGCCGACCGGGTGTCCAGTCCACGCTGTACGCAACCGCCGCCAACACCTCAAAAGCAAGCGCGTGGACTTGACACCCGGGCGGCGGCGCTGTACCCGTAGGGCTGCCGACGGGACCGAGGGGAACGAACCCCCACCTCACGAACCGCCAGCGCAGGGACTAGCAGTCACCCCCCTATGGAGCCGGCGCCAGTTCCCCGAGGGATCCGAGGCCCCCGCTGGAAGCGCCTGCTTTACCCAGCTTTTGACTTTAACCCCAGCCTCAACCCCAAAAGCCAAACCAAACCTCACCCACAAAAACAAAACCTCAACCGCAAAACCCAAACCCAAACCCAAACCCAAAAGGCAAAACCAAAAGACAAAGACAAAAGACAAAAGCAAAGGCAAAGGCAAAGGCAAAGGCAAAGGCAAAAGCGAAAAACAAAAACAACCCTAAAACCCAACCCCAAAACCCAACCCCTCACCCACCCCCAACCCTCCCCACCAACCACACCACCGCCCCAACCCCAACCGTCACCCGCGCCGAAGCCACCTCCCCCTCCCAATCCCCATCCACAGCAACCACCTCCCCCAAATTCCCAACCCCCTCACCCCCATAAACAACCGCATCAGTATTAACCACCTCCCGCCAAACCCCAGCCCACGGCATCCCCACCAAACAATCCCGAACCTGCACCCCCGAAAAATTAGCAACACACACCACCGCAGTCCCCTCCCCATACGGACCAAACCTCACAAACGCCACCACATTCGCCCCCGCATCCGAAACCAACCACCGCGTACCACTCGCATCCCCATCCCGACTCCACAACGCCGAATTCTCGCAATACCTCGCATTCAAATCCGCCACCAGCCGCGCCACTCCCAAGCCTCCCAAGCCCTCACTCAACCCCTCCCCCTCCCCCCACTCCAACCCCCGCTCCTCACTCCACTCCCCCCGCTGCCCAAACTCCCCTCCCATAAACAACAACTTCTTCCCAGGAAAAGCCCACTGATACCCCAACAACCCCCGCAACCCACCCACCTGAACCCCCCTCCCCCCAGGCTGCTTCCCCGCCAAAGACCCCTTCCCATGCACCACCTCATCATGCGACAACGGCAACAAATAACTCTCCCCAAACGCATACGTCGAAGGCTGCATCAAATCCCCATGATGATGCTTCCGATACACCGGATCCCGCACCACATACCGCAACGTGTCATTCATCCACCCCATATTCCACTTCACATCAAACCCCAACCCCCCATCCCCCGTCCCACGCGTCACCCCCGGCCAAGCCGCCGACTCCTCAGCAATCATCACCACCCCCGGCCACCTCCCATGCACCTCATCATTCAACTCCCGCAACAACCCCGTGGCCTCCAAATTCTCCGTCCCCCCATACCGATTCGGCTCCCACTGCCCCGGCCCTCGCGAATAATCCAAATGCAGCATGGACGAAACCGCATCCACCCGCAGCCCATCCGCATGAAACTCCTCAACCCAATACAACGCCGACCCAATAAGAAACTCCCGCACCTCCCTCCGCCCAAAATCAAATATCAAACTCCCCCAATCCGGATGCTCCCCCCTCCGCGGATCAGGATGCTCATACAACGCCGTCCCGTCGAACCTCGCCAACGCCCACTCGTCCCGCGGAAAGTGCGCCGGAACCCAGTCGAACAACACCCCGATCCCCGCCTGGTGCAACCGATCCACCAAATACCGCAGCTCATCCGGATGCCCCAACCGCGACGTCGGCGCAAAGAACCCAGTGGTCTGATACCCCCACGACCCCCCGTACGGATGCTCCATCACCGGCAAGAACTCCACATGCGTGAACCCCTGCCCCCGCACATAATCCACCAGCTCCGTAGCCAGATCCCGATACGTCAGCCCCCGCCGCCACGACCCCAGATGCACCTCATACACCGACATCGGCAACGCCGCGTGCTCCCCGGCCCTGTCCCGACGCGTCTTGATCCAATCAACATCCTGCCACTGGTACCCCGACGCGAAGATCCGCGAAGCCCCAGCCGGCGGCGTCTCGGTATGAAACGCCACCGGATCAGCCTTCAGCCGCCACACCCCATCCGCGCACAACACTCGATACTTGTACCGATCCCACTGACCGGCCCCCTCGGCGAACCCGTACCAGCACCCGGTCCAGTCATCCCGGCTCAACTCCACAGCCCGATGCGGATCCCACTCGTTGAAGTCGCCCGATACCTGCACCCGCCGTGCGTTCGGTGCCCACACGCCGAAGCGCGCACCCCCCTCCTCCAAGTGCGCGCCGAACCGGTCCCAATAGTTCACCCTCCCAACCGCACTCGCCTTCTCAACCGCACCCCCCTCCCCAGCCGCACCCCCCTTCTCAACCGCACTCACCTTCTCAACCGCACTCCCTCCCCCAACCTCACTCTCAAAAGCACTCACAACCCCTCCCCTCCCCCTCAAGCCGCCAGCCCCGCCGAAGCCAACAAATTCCCCTCCGGTATCGCAATAGGCTGCTGCCTCCCCAACCACAACTCCTCCAACCCCACCGGCCCCACCCCACCCACCACCCCATCAACCGCCGCCCCATAAGCCGCCACCGTCTGCTCCCCCACCGTCCTCCACCCATACCGCCGCCGCACCATCGCCTTAGCCGTGACCACCATCCGCCGCGCCCCCGGCCGATCCTCCAACAACGCCGACACCGACCGCGCCAACGCACCCTCGTCCCGCGCCGGGAACGTCATCCCCGTGACCCCCGGCTCGACGATCTCGGCCAACCCCCCAGTCGCCGACACCGCCAACGGCGCGCCGGCCGCCGCGGCCTCCAACGCCACCATCCCGAACGGCTCGTACAGACTCGGCACGACCATCGCGTCCGTGGCCGCCATCGTCGCCGACAACGCCGACCCGACGAACCCCCCAAAACTCACCGCGTGCTCCAACCCCAGCCGCCGCGCCAGATCCTCCAGCTCACCCCGGTTCGGCCCGTCGCCGCAAATCACGGCCCGCAGCCCGGGATGCGCCCGCCGCAGCTCCGGCAACGCGTGCAGCAGATGCTGAACACCCTTCTCATGCACCAACCGCCCGGCGAACCCGACCAGCGGACCATCCCCGGCGTACTTCGCCCGCGCCAAGCCGATCTGCTTGGGCTCGGCCCGCCAGCGCGGCATGTCCACACCGTTCGGCACCGCATCGATCTTCGACTCCGGCGCGCCGAGCAGAACCGATACCTCGCGCCGCATGTACTGCGAGCAGACCAGTACCCGCGCAGCCTCCTGCGCCAGCCAGCACTCGATGGAATGAATGCCCCGGTTCAGATCGCCGGGCAGCCACCCCTGATGCCGCCCCGCCTCGGTGGCGTGGACAGTGGCCACCAACGGAATCCCCAAGTAATCCTTGACCGTGACTGCAGCGTGCGTAACCAACCAGTCATGCGCGTGCACGAGCTCGAACCCCTCGCCCCGGGCGGCGTGTAGTGCGGTTCGAGTCAAAGTGTGGTTGAACGCAACAGCCCAAGCCAGCAGATGCTCCGTGTCCAACGGAATGACCGGCGGATCGGCCGGCGCCCGCACCACGCGCACCCCGTCGACAACCTCGTCCAGCGGCGCGCCGGGAGCATGCCGCGTCGCCACGGTGACATCGTGCCCGGCCCGCGCCAGCGTCGTGGCCAGCGCGTGGACATGCCGCCCCAGCCCGCCGACCATCACCGGCGGGTACTCCCAGGAGAGCATGAGGATCTTCCTTTTGCGGAACGCGGTCGTCGTCGCAGTCGCCGCTGTCGTCGTCGCGGTCATCACATCGCCTCCTCGTCAGGGATCACGGATGCCGTCCGCTCAAGGCGTGTTTTCGGCGGTGCGACCAGCATCGTGGAAAGACATTGCACGCACGTTGCGTGCGTGAGGCCATCGTGTTCAGGAATCGCGGGCATCGGCCGCCGGGAAAACCGCCGGAAACGATCGGGGTTCACACTGGGTCGCATGGAAGACGCCGAGCGCATTCGCCTACGCGCCGCCGATGCCGCCGATGCCCCGGGCGCCAATGCCCCGGACGCCAGCGCCCCGCGCGCCGGCGCCGGCACCAAAAGCGACAGCACACGCGTCCCGTGGCGGGACTGGGGCCCCTACCTCGCCGAGCGCGCCTGGGGCACAGTCCGCGAGGACTACTCCGAAGGCGGCACCGCCTGGGACTACTTCCCCCACGATCACGCCCGCTCGCGCGCGTACCGCTGGAACGAGGACGGCCTCGGCGGAATCTGCGACGAGCAGCAGCGCTTCTGCTTCGCGCTCGCGTTCTGGAACGGCGTGGACCCGATCCTGAAGGAGCGGCTGTTCGGAGTCAGCGGCCGGGAGGGCAACCACGGCGAGGACGTGAAGGAGTACTGGTGGTTCCTGGACTCCACTCCGACCCACTCCTGGATGCGCTGGCGGTACCACTACCCCCAGCGCGAGTTCCCGTACCACGACCTGCTCGACACCACCAGCAACCTGGGCGGCACCGACCCCGAGTACGAGCTCGCCGATACCGGGATATTCGACGAGGACCGCTACTGGGCCATCACCGCCGACTACGCGAAGGCCGGTCCCCACGACCTCTGCATCCGCGTGCGCGTGGAGAACATGGGGCTGGAACCCGCCACCCTCCACGTGCTCCCGACCCTGTGGTTCCGCAACACCTGGTCCTGGGGCCTGCCGGGCCAGCCGGCCATGCCCCGCATCACGGTCCACGGCGCGCGCCTGGTCGCCGAGCACGAATACCTCAGGCCCCTGTCGCTGTTCGGCGAGGGCAGCCCGGAAGTGCTGGTGTGCGACAACGAGACCAACAGCGAGCGCCTGTGGGGCTATGGCGGTTACAGCGAGTTCCCGAAGGACGGGATCAACGACCACGTCGTCGACGGCGCGCCGACCGTGAACCCGGCGCGCGTCGGCACGAAAGCCGCGCTGCGCTATGTCCTGACCGTCGGCCCCTGGAAGTCCGCGGAGATCCGTCTCCGGCTGCGCATGGCCGGACCCGACGTCCCGCAGGCGACCCGCGCCAAGCTCCTGGGCCGCGGCTTCGACGAGGTGATGGAGCGGCGCGAGCAGGAGGCCGACGAGTTCTTCGCCTCGCTCACGCCCAGCTCGTGCTCCGACGACGAAGCGATGGTGCTGCGCCAGGCCGTCGGGGGCCTGATGTGGTCGAAGCAGTTCTACCACTACAACGTGCCGCGCTGGCTGGACCACGATCCGGGCCACTCGGCGCCGATCGGCGGCGGCGCGCGGCGCAACGCGCACTGGTGGCACATGTCGGCGCGGGACGTCATCGCGATGCCCGACACCTGGGAGTACCCGTGGTTCGCGGCGTGGGATCTGGCCTTCCACGCCGTCGCGCTCGCCAAGGTGGATCCGGGCTTCGCCAAGCAGCAGCTGCAACTCCTGCTCCGCGAGTGGTACCTGCACCCCAGCGGCCAGATGCCGGCCTATGAGTGGAACTTCGGCGACGTGAACCCGCCGGTCCACGCCTGGGCCGCGCTCCAGGTCTTCGCCGCCGACGGCAGCCGGGACTTCGGCTTCCTCAAGCGGGTGTTCCATCGGCTGCTGCTGAACTTCACGTGGTGGGTCAACCGTCTGGACGCCGAGGGCAACAACGTCTTCGAGGGCGGATTCCTGGGCCTGGACAACATCGGGCCCTTCGACCGCAGTGCGGGCGTCCCGGCAGGCGGGCAGTTGGAGCAGAGCGACGGCACGGCGTGGATGGCGCTGTTCACGCTGACGATGATGGACATGGCGCTGATCCTGGCGACGGAGGACAGCGCCTACGGCGAGATGGTCACCAAGTTCTTCGAGCATTTCGCGCTGATCGTCGAGGCGGCCAACACGCAGGGCCTGTGGAACGAGGAGGACGGCTTCTACTACGACGTGATCCGTGTCCCGGGGCAGGAAGGCGTGCCGCTGCGCGTCCGCTCGGTGGTCGGCCTGCTCCCGCTGAGCGCCACCGCGACGGTGTCCTCGGCCGCACTGGCCGCGATCCCGGAGCTCGAACAGCGAGTCGCCTGGTACCGGACCAACAAGCCGCACTACGCCGACGTCCTGCACGGCCGCATGCTGCCGACCAGTGACCTGCGGCTGCTGACGATGGTCCGCCACGACCAGTTCCCCCGGCTGCTGCGGCGCATGCTCGACGAGGACGAGTTCCTGTCCCCGCACGGACTCAGGGCCCTGTCCCGCGCCCACCTCGCCGAGCCCTTCACCGTCCGGCTCGGCGAAGCCGACTACAGCGTCAGCTACGAGCCGGCCGAGTCGCGCACGACGCTGTTCGGCGGCAACTCCAACTGGCGCGGCCCGATCTGGTTCCCGGTGAACTACATGCTGATCGACGCTCTCGACCGGCATCACCGGTTCTTCGGCGACGAACTGCGATTGCCCTATCCGGTCAACGGGATGCCGGGCCACCAGGCGACGCTCGGCGAGATAGCCGACGACTTGTCACGCCGCCTGGTGTCGCTGTTCCTCAACGACGCGGACGGCCGCCGTCCGGTGTTCGGCGAGAACGAGCTGTTCCAGAAGAACCCGGACTGGCACGACCTCATCCCCTTCCACGAGTACTTCCACGGCGACACCGGCGCCGGGCTGGGCGCGTCGCATCAGACGGGGTGGACGGCTTTGGTGATCAACCTGATTCTGCGGCGCGAGTCAGCACCGTGAGCTCCCCGTCCAGGTACCGCCGCCGCGTCTCCTGCCGCCGCACCTTCCCCGACGTCGTCTTCGGGATCGAGCCCGGGCGGACCGCCACCACGTCGTGGGCCGTCAGCGACAGGGCCCGGCTCACGGCGTCGCGGACCTGGCCGGGGAGGGTGGCGGCGGCCGAGCGGTGGCATTCGGCGACCACGACGAGCTGCTCGGTCTGCGGGCCTTGGCGGGTGCAGGCCACCACGCCGCCGGGGCGGACGCCGGGCAGGGCCTCGACGAGCCATTCGACCAGTTGGGGATCGGTGTTGCAGCCGTTGATGATCAGCAGGTCCTTGATGCGGCCGACGACGTACAGGTGGCCGTCGGCGAGGTAGCCGCGGTCGCCGGTGCGGAGCCAGCCGTCGGCGCGGAAGGTGCGGGCGGTGGCCTCCGGGTCGCCGAGGTATTCGTGGGCGTTCGAGGGGCCGCGCAGCCAGATCTCGCCGATGGTGCGGTCGGCGAGAGGGGTGCCGTCGGCGTCCCGGATGGACGCCTCGTGGCCCGAGAACGGCTTGCCGCAGCTGACGAAAGTGACGGTGCTCGCCGTGTCCGTGTCCGTGTCCGTGTCCGTGTCCGTGTCCGTCGCCGGCGCCGATACTGGCATCAGCACCGGCACCGCCCGACCGGCCGACACCTCGTCCGCGGACACCGTGTCGGCCAGGACTCCAGCTCCCCGCTCGGTGATGGTCACACCGACCGTCGCCTCGGCCATGCCGTAGCTGGGCGCCAGCACGCACCGGTCGAAGCCCGCAGAGGCGTAGACGGCGGCGAACTGCTCCAGCGTCTCAGCGTTGATCGATTCTCCGCCGCTGCCGACGACCCGCACCCCGCGCAGGTCGAGCGCCGCCACCCCCTCCGGGTCGGTGGCGGCCCGCCGAGCGGCCACGGCGAACGCGAAGTTCGGCGCGTAGGTGATGGACGCACCGGTCTCCTGCATCGCCTTCATCCAGACGCGCGGGTCGCGGGCGAACGCCTTGGTCGGCATGAAGAAGCACGAGGACTGCGTGCAGAAGGGCGCGATGAGGAAGGCCACCAGGCCCATGTCGTGGTTGAACGGCAGCCACGACAAGAAGCCGCCCGCGATCCCCTCGGCGGTCCAGTGTTCGGCCATCGCCCCGCTGTTGGCCAGCAGCGCACCGGCGCGGGCGGCGACCGCCTTGGGCCGGGAGGTGCTGCCGCTGCTCGCCTGCACGTAGACGAGTCGTTCCGGGTCGTACGGCACCAACCGCGCCGCCGACGGTTCGCCGCCGACGATCGACTCGACCGCCACCGGGCGCAGCCCCAGCCGCTCGGTGTCCGCTTCCTCAGCTCCGCTCTCAAGAGCATTGTCGACCCCGCTCTTAAGAACGCTGTCGGTCCCGCCTTCAAGAGCACTGTCGGCCTCACCCTCAAGCGCTTCCAACGCCGCCAAAGCCGCCGCCGATCCGCAGACCGCCTCGGCGCCGGTCGCGTCAGCCAACGCCCTCAGCGTCCGGAGCCACGCCACGCCCGCCGCCGCGAACCGTGGCGGCGGCGGGACCGGCACCGCCACCGGCCCCGAAGCCGCCGCGCCTAGGAACGGCGCGACAAAGTCCCGCGGCTCGTCGGCGATCAGCAGGAAGCGCGCGCCGGGCCGCAGCCCGGCGTCCGCCAAGCCCGCGGCGGCGGCCCGGATCGCGAGCTGAGCCTCATGCCGGCTCTGCATGGTCCACACGCCGTCGTCGCCCCGAAAGCCGAACGCGGTCCGGGGGTCGTCCCGATACGCGTCGAGGATGTCGGCGATCCAGCTCGGCTTGCCCATCGGCGGTCCCTTCATGATCGGTGGCCCCGCCCCAGATTATATAAAGTAGTTGACAAGAGCGGCGAGCCCCGCCGACGACGAACAGGAGACATCCCATGACGGAATCGCGCGCGGTGGTGCTCGGCGGCGGCGGGGTCGCCGGCATCGCCTGGACCGCCGGGGTCCTGGCCGCCCTCATCGACGCCGGCGTGCCGGTCGCCGACGCCGATTTGGTGGTCGGCACCTCGGCCGGCGCTGTGGCCGGCGCGCATCTGGCCGGCGGCAAAGCGGCTGTCAGGGACCTGCTGCGCCGCCAGACCGACCCCGAAGCGCAGACCCCTGAGTTGCCCAGCCCGGTCGGCTTCGAGGCGCTGCTGGCCAGCTGGTCGGTCTTCATCGACATCGCCGACCCCGAGGAACGCGGCCGGGCCGCGGGCCGGCTGGCGCTCGCCGCCAGGACCGTCTCCGAGGCCGAGCGCGCGGCGGTCATCCGGGCTCGCGTTCCCGCCGTGGCCGCAGCGCCCACAGCGACCGCAGCGCCCGCTGTGCCCACTTCGGCTGCCGTGCCCGTCTCGGCTGCCGTGTCCGCCTCGGCTACCGTGTCCACCTCGGCTGTCTCGGCCATCTCGACCGTCCCGGCAGCCGCACCCGGCACGCCAACGGCATCCGCCACCCCACGCTGGCCCGAGCGCCGCCTGGTGGTCGTCGCCGTCGACGCCGCGACAGGCCGCACCGCGCTGTTCGACCGCGACAGCGGCGTGCCGCTCGTCGACGCCCTCACCGCCAGCTGCGCCCTCCCCGGCGCCTGGCCGCCCGCGACCATCGGCGCTGCCCGCTACCTCGACGGCGCCATCCGCACCATGACCAACGCGGACCTCGCCGCCGGCCACGACCGCGTCCTCGTTATCGCCCCGATGGCGGCCTTGGACCGGGATCTCGACGGCCAGGTGCAGACGCTGCGCGGCAAGGTCGGCGTGCTTTCCCCGGACGAGGCCGCCCTGCGCGCCTTCGGCCCCGACCCCCTCGCCGCCGGCACCCGCGCGGCCGGCGCCGAGGCCGGCTACGCGCATGGCACTGCCTGGGCCGACGAGGCCGCCGCCGTCTGGGCCTGACGCGGCATCCGGAACGAGTCCGCGACCGCGTTCAGATACTGGCGCGCAAGCTCGTCCGAACCGCTGTCGGACGGCCGAAAAGAAGGACGCAGATATCCGACCATCGCGCGCACTTCCAGCGTCGGAATCAGGCCTCTGCGGACCCCGTCGGCGAGCGCGAAGGTGGTCCGGGCCTCGCACCACCCGGGCACCTTCCCCCAGCCGGTCGTCCGGCCCACCACCGGGTCGGCCGCCGCCAGGCCGTAGGCGCACAACGCCCAGTGCGTGACGAACGTCGGCACGGCGACGGCCATCGCCGCCACCCGCCGAGGGTAGGAACCATCAATATGCTGATATACGGCGTCGGCGACGGCACGGTGCTCGATCTCCTCGGCACCGTGCCACCGGAGCAGCGCGAGCATCGTCGGATCGGCGCCGGCCCGCTCCAGCTCCGCCGAGTCCAGCAGCCGCTCCGCGAGCACGGCGTTGACGTGCTCGATCGCGGCGACGAGCGCCAGGCGCTCGGCGAGCCAGCGCTCGCGCCGCCAGCCGGGCATGATCCCCGGTCCCAGCAGGCGGCGGAACCCCCATTCGGCCCAGCGCAGCGCCCCGGAGACGTCGATGCCGTCGGCCGCGAGCTGCCGGACGAAGGCGTCGTGCGCGGCCGCGTGCGAGCCCTCCTGGCCCATGAAGCCGCGCATGGTGGCGCGCAACTCCTCGTCCTGGACGCTGGGCAGAGCCTCCTTGAAGACCCGGACCATCCAGCGCTCGCCGGCCGGCAGCAGCAGGTGCAGCGCGTTGTAGGCGTGGGTGGTCCAGGCGTCGTCGGGGACCCAGTGCAGCGGAGTGGCGGCCCAGTCGAATCGAGGTCTGCGCGGGTACAAGTCCATATCCTCATCATCAGGACTGATCTCCCGAACTCGAAGAAAACTGATCCAATCGAGGTAATGTCGCTGTCTGCCGACAGATGCCTCATTTAGGCTGGCCCACAGCCATCCCTTCTCAGGAGAACCCAGGAGCATCATGCCGAGCGACCCCTACGCCCGCCTCGCCACGATCCTCACCGGCCGGCTGGAGATCCATCCCGACCTCGTGCGGCCCGAGGCGACGCTGCGCCAGGTGGAACTGGACTCCCTGGCCATCGAGGAGTTCATCACAGTCGCCTGCCGCGAGTTCCAGGTCGGCGAGTCGGAGGTCGAACAGGTCGTCGATCTGCCGCTGGCCGAGGCCGCCGAGGCGCTCGCGGCCGGAGCCCGATGACGGCGCTGTCCCTGGAGCTGGCCGGCCGGGCCTGCGCCGAGTACTTCCGGATGCAGGCCGTGGGGCTGGAGCACGTCCCCGCCGAGGGCGGCGCGCTGCTCGTGGCCAACCACTCCGGGGTGCTGCCCTTCGACACCCTGCTCATCATGGACGCACTGCGACGACGCCACCCGGCGCCGAGGACGGTGCACAACATCGCGGACGAGCTGCTTTTCAGCTGGCCGGGCGTGGGTGCTTGGGCCCGCGCTACCGGACGGTTCTGGCCGATGGACAGCGCCGTCGCCAAGCACCTGCTGCGCTCCGGCGAACTGCTGCTGGTCTATCCCGAGGGCATACGGGGCCTGGGAAAGCTGTATGCCGACCGGTATCAGGTCCAGGACTTCGGCCGCGGCGGGTTCGCGGCGGTGGCGATGGCGGCCGAGGTCCCGATCGTCCCGATCTCGGTGGTCGGGGCCGAGGACTTCTACCGCATGCTCGCCGACTGCCCGCCGCTGGCCCGACTGCTGCGCCTGCCCTATTTCCCGGTGACGCCGGTCTTCCCCTGGCTCGGGCCGGCCGGCCTCATCCCGTTCCCGGCCCGGGTCACGATCCGGTTCGGCGCGCCGATCCGGGTCCCGGCCGCGCGGAACGGGACGTTGGAGTCGTACCGGTCCGGAGTCGAGACGGTCGCAGCGCGGACCCGCGAGGCGGTCCAGGCCGGGCTCGATGCCCGCGATCTCAGCACCGCAATGTCAGGGAACTGAAAGAACGCAGGATGCGGCCCGGAGCGTAGACGCCCTCGGCGCTCCAGACAGGCAGCCGTTCCAGCAAGCCGGCCAGCACCAGCTCGACCTCCAGCCGGTTCAGGTGCATGCCGACGCACAGGTGCGCGCCGCGTCCGAACGTCAGGGCCCGGGGCGGCGGCGCACCCTCGGCGCCGGCCCGGCCGAGCTCAGCATGGCCGACTCCAGCATGACCGACCCCGGCACGGCCGACCTCAGCCCGGCCTGCTTCGAACCGGCTTACGTCGAAGTACTCCGGCTCGGGAAACGCAGCGGGGTCGCGATGGGCCGCCCCGATGAGCAACAACGCCGGCTGCCCCACGGCCACCTCCTCGCCCCCGAGCTCCCCGGCCGCCGTCGCGCGCCGCATGACGGCCAGGACCGGCGGCTCGAAGCGCAGCATCTCCTCGACCGCGGAGCGGACCAAATACGGGTCCTGCCGCACGCGCTCGGCCTGGTCGGGGAACCGCGCCAGCAGCGACACGACGTCGCCCAGGCTGAAGGTGGTGGTCTCCCAGCCGGCCACCACGACCGTGCCGCCGACCAGCCCGACGATGTCGTCGAGATGGTCGGGGGCCTGGCGGCGCAGTTCGGCCAGCAGCCCGTCCGGGGCGGCCTGGACCGTGCGCAGGTACCTGGTCAGCACGTCGGCCTGCTCGGCCGCGGCCCGGAGCTGCGCGCGCGACGGGCCGAACTCGTGGGCGTACGCCAGCTCGCGGGCGCAGGCGGCCAGGAATCCGTGGTCGGACTCGGGCAGGCCGAACAGCGCGCACAGGGCGAGGGCCGGCAGGCGGGCGGCGACCAGCCGGTGGAAGTCGGCGGCGGCGCCGACGCCGGCGGGGTTCGGGTCGGCAGAGTTCGGGGCGGCGCGGAGGGCGTCGACGAACTCGTCCAGCAGCCGGTCCACGATCCCGGCCAGCCGGGGACGCAGCCGCTCGACCGCGGCGCGGGTCAGCGCGCCGATGGTCAGACGCCGGTGCCGCGCGTGGTCGGGGCCGTCGAGCCCGAGCAGCGAGCCGTGGATGATCCGCAGCGCCCCGTTGTCCTGCCAGCCGGGCGTCACGCCGTCGCGCCACCCGGCGTCGATCATCGCCCACGACGGATCGGCCAGCAGCCGCGACACCACGGCGTGGCTGGTCGCCACGAGCAGCCCTTCGCGGGTGCGCAGCACCGGACCCGCCTCCCGCAGGGCATTGAGAACGGGGTGCGGATCCCGGCGGCAAGCCGCAGAACCCAGCTCGAACAACGCGCGGGACACCGCGGCCGGGTCGTGGTCGCCCGGTCCGTCGCCGGAGCGGGGCCGGGGCAGCGATGCTGCTTTCCAAGGGGCGGTGCCGAGGGTGCGCAGGGCCATCGGAGGACTCCCGGGGTCAGGCGACGAGGGAAGCGCCATGGGCGATATGCCCTATTCAACACCATTGGGAGTGAATACTGGATCAATAGTCGACACGCCGCACCACGCCGCACCGCACCACGCCGCACCACGCCGCACCCACCGGAGGACACCTTGGCGCCGCATCACGACGCGATCATCGTCGGAGCCGGATTCGGCGGGCTCGGCGCGGCGATCCAGTTCCGGCGGCTCGGACTGCGGAACCTCGCCATCCTGGAGCGCGGCGACGGCGTCGGCGGCGTCTGGCGCGCCAACCGGTATCCGGGCGTCGCGGTGGACATCCCGTCGGCGAACTACTCGTTCTCTTTCGAACCCAATCCGTACTGGTCGCGCCTCTACGCCCCGGGCACGGAGATTCTGCGTTACGCCGAGCACGTCACGGACAAGTACGGGCTGCGCGGCTCGCTGTCGTGCGGCACCACCGTGGACAGCGCGCGCTGGATGCCCGCGGCCGAGCACTGGAGCGTCCGCCTCCAGGACGGCCGCGAGCTGACCGCGCGCTTCCTGGTCACCGCCACCGGCTCGCTGTCGCAGCCGAAGAGGCCTGACATCCCCGGGCTGGACGACTTCGCCGGCCCGGTCCTGCACACCGCGTACTGGGACGACGGCCACGACCTGGACGGCCGCCGGGTCGCCGTCATCGGCACCGGCGCCAGCGCGGTCCAGGCCGTGCCGGAGATCGCACGGCGCGCGCGGACGGTGACCGTGTTCCAGCGGACGCCGGTCTGGGTCCTGCCGAGGGTGGACGTCCCGATCCCCCGCGCGGCCGCCCGGCTGTTCGCGCTGCTCCCAGCCACCCACCAGGCGGCGCGCTTGGCCAACGCCGCCGCGATGGAGTTCATCACTGTCGTCGGCGGACAGCATTACCGCCGAGCGCCGTGGGCGAACAAGGCGGTCGAGCTTCTCGGCCGCGCCCATCTGCGGGCACAGGTCCCGGACGCGGAGACCCGCAGTGCTCTGACTCCTGGCTACACCTTCGGCTGCAAGCGGCCGACGGCGTCCAACGCCTACCTGGCGGCGTTCGCGCAGCCGCGGGTCCGCCTGGTGACCGAGGCGATCGAGCAGGTGGAGCGGGACGGGGTGCGCGTCGCCGACGGAACGCTGGTGGAAGCCGACGTCCTGGTCCTGGCCACCGGCTTCGACGTCTGGGACCAGAACTTCCCCGCCTTCCGCGTCGAGGGCCGCGACGGCCGCGACCTCGGCCAGTGGTGGCGCACGACGCGGTTCCAGGCTTATCAGGGCTTGAGCATCCCGGGCTTCCCGAACTTCCTCAGCATGACCAGCCCGTATTCCTACACCGGCTTGTGCTATTTCTGGACGGTCGAGTCGCAGATGCGCCACATGGCGCGGCTGTTCGGCGAGCTTCGCCGCCGTGGCGCCGAGACGTTCGAGGTCCGGGAGGAGGCCGACGCCGAGTTCGGCGAACGGATGCGCGAGGCCGCACACGGCTCGATCTACGGACAGGCCGGGTGCGCCGCCGTCAACGGGTACTACTTCTCGCCGCATGGGGATCCGGCTATCGCGCGGCCGAGTTCGGCGTGGCGCGGGCTGCGGGAGAACGCGAGTTTCCCTTTGGGCGACTATGCCTTCTGCTAGCCAGTGTTAGTCAGTACCCATCATTACTGATGATCGCGGCTCGGGCCGATCGTCGCTATTCGATCACATCGGCGTCACGGTCGGCACCGGCGATGCGGGCCAGCAGATCAAGGAGCTGACGTCGCTGCGCGGCGGTCAGCGGAGCGAGCACGGCGGTCTGGATGTCGTCGAGCACGCCGTCGAGCCGGCGCAGCGCGTCGGCGCCGGCGGGGGTGAGGGTGACGACGTTGCGGCGCTTGTGGGCCGGATCGACCTTCCGGTCGACGAGGCCGCGCGCCTCCAGCTCGGTGAGGGCGCCGGTGACGTCGCTGCGGTCGATGCCCGTGGCCCGGCCCAGGTCGGCCTGGCTGGTGGGGCCCCACTGCTCCAGGGCGGCGAGCAGGCGGTAGTGGTGGCCGCGCAGGCCGTCGCCGTGGGTCTCGAAGCCCTCGGCGAGCAGCGCCGTGGAGCGGGCGTAGGCGCGGCTGATCAGCCAGGTCGGGCGGTCCTTGACGCGATCGGGGGTGCGGCCGATCCGGTCGTGATGCACGGGCATGCGGTCCAGGGTACCCATTGTTGGCCGCACCAACACCTGCTATGTTGGCGCCACCAATATTGGTCACGCCAACACTGGAGGCCGTGTGCCGACCCCTCGTGAACCTTCGACTTCTCCGCCGGCTCCGATTTCGTTGATTGCTCTGAACTCTCGGGACTCTCAGGCTTCTCCGACAGCTCAGGACCCTCAGACCGCTCAGACCGCTCAGACCGGGCCGACTGGGCCGACCGGGCTGACACTGGGCAGCTGGCGCGGGCGGCGGATCCTCGCCCTGCTCTGCGCCGTCGCCCTGCTCGACTTCATCGACGCGTCCATCACGAACGTCGCGCTGCCGCACATCCTGCGCTCGCTGCACTTCACGGCGCAGTCCCTGCAATGGGTGCCGTCCGCCTACCTGCTGACCTACGGCGGCTTCATGCTGCTCGGCGGCCGGCTGGCCGACCTGCTCGGCCGTCGCAATCTCCTGATAGCGGGCACCGTCGTGGTCGGCGTCTCCTCGCTGATCGGCGGCTTCGCCGGCGACGCGGGCCTGTTCATCGGCGCCCGGCTCGCACAGGGGCTGGGCGCCGCGCTGATGCTGCCCGCCGCGCTGTCCACGCTCACCACCACGTTCACCGCGACGAAGGACCGGCAGACGGCGCTCGGCGTCTGGGCCGGTGTGGCCGGGCTCGCCTCGGCGGCCGGGATCCTGCTCGGGGGCGTGCTCACCGAGGGCCCGGGGTGGCGCTGGGTCATGTTCGTCAACCCGATCGCGTGCGCGCTGGTGCTCCCGGCCGTCGTCGCCGTCCTGCCGCGGGACCGCCCGGCGGCGCGGACGCACCGGTTCGACATCCTGGGCAGCCTGCTGGCCACCGGCGGGATGCTGCTGCTGGTCTACACCCTCGTCAAGGCGCCCGACCAGGGCTGGGGCGCGGCCGCGACGTGGGCCGGCCTGGGCGGGACCGTCGTCGTGCTGGCGGTGTTCGTCGTCGTCGAACGCACCGTCTCCGACCCGATCCTGCCCCTGGACATCTTCCGGGTGCGGGGCCTGGCCGCGGCGAACCTCACCGGGCTCATCGGCTTCGCGGGCATGCTCTCCATGTTCTACTTCCTGACGCTCTACATGCAGAACGTCCTCGGCTACTCGCCGATCGCCGCCGGGGCGGCGTACCTGCCGCTCACCTTCGCCATCGGGGTCTCGGCCGGGATCGGTTCGAAGCTGCTGACCAAGTTCGGCAGCCGGCCGGTGATCATGGCGGGCGCCCTGGTGGTGGCCGCCGGGCTCCTGCTGCTGAGCCGCGCCCCGGTCGATGGCGGGTACGCGGCCCACGTCCTTCCGGGTCTGCTGCTGGTCGCGTTCGGCATCGGCCCGGTGTTCGTCGGCGTGACGACCGCCGCCAACGCCGGAGTCGAGCCGGGGCGGGCCGGCCTGGCGGCGGCGCTGCTCAACTCCTCGCAGCAGATCGGCGGCGCCCTGGGGCTGGCCATCTTCTCCGCCATCGGCGCGGCCCGGGTGCACCACCTGCTGGGGGCGGGGCGGCCAGTGCCGGAGGCAACGACGTCCGGCATGCACTACGCACTCGCCGCGGGGGCCGCGTTCGCCGCCGCCTCGGCGCTCGTCGCGCTGGCGACGAAGAACACCCATGAGGATCCGGCGCACGGCGCGGCCGGGAGTGAGTGAAGGAGATCAGGGACAGATGATTGCTCGTGTACTGATTGTCGGGCGTAGTCCCAGTGTGCTGATGACGGCGGTGCAGCTGTTGCGGGACAAGGGTTTTCAGGCCGACGTCACCAACCAGTTCGACAGCGTGTTGGACGACTACGACGTGGCCGAGCTCGATGTGGTCGTCTTCGGGGGAATGGTGCCGCCGGAGACCAAGCAGTATCTGCGCGAGGAGATCGCACGACGTAATGACCGGGTCGCGGTGGTGCAGGGGCTCGCGGGGATTCCGGGGGTCATCGCGGCTCAGGTCGAGGCTGTTGCTTATCGTGACTTGCCCGAGGTCGGCGAGGTGACTTACGAGGAAGGCAGGCGGGTCGTTCGGGTCGTGCTCGGCGGGGAGGGTGGGGCTGAGGGCGATGGCCTCAGCCAAGTGAGCATCGAGGCGCTGTGGGGCACGTCGTTCACGCCCCCGGAGCCGACCAGCACCTCGGAAAAGGTGTTCGAGGGCGAACTCGCTGCCGGCGTCCACGAGATCGCGGTGCCGGATCAGGTTCCGGATATGGCTTCCTTCGCGGTGGTCACGGTCGGACCACAGGTTCGCGTCTTCACCGTCGGCGCGATGCCGCAGTCGGTGATGCGGATGGTGCCGACGTCCGCTGAGGACCAGCGGCTCCCTGGCGTCGCGGCGGTGACGACTCACAGTGACGACTCATAGTGAGGACGAATAGCGTGGTGAATACAACAGAGATCTCAATAGGGATCTCAATGGATCTCCACTGTGACCTCCACTTAGATCTCAGTCGCGGTTCAGCGCGTGGCATGTCGGCAAATCAGCCCTCGACCTCCCTAAGCTGTTGAAACCGCAAACAAAGGGACGCCGTCCCCTCTTCCCGTAAACCCGCCGGAGCGTCGAGAACCATGCGCAGACTCGCGAGATTCTCGACAACCCTGCTGCTCGGCCTGGTGATCGCGTCCTGCCACGGCGGTGCGGCGTCAGCACACAGCCGTGCTGCCGCCGCACCGCGCACCTGCCGTCTCGGAGCCTTCCTCCAGGGCCTGCACGACGTGAACATGAGCGCGAAAAGCTTCAAAGCAGAGCTCTGGCTCTGGTCCCTGTGCTCCGACCGGGGCTACGAGCCGCTGCACCACCTGTGGCTGCTCAACGCCGACTCGACGGAGCTCAAGAGCTACTACGTCCAGAACGGCCCCGGCCCCGGCAACTGGTCCTACGTACTGCTCTCCGGCACCTTCCGCCACGAGTGGAACATGCTCGACTTCCCCTTCGACCAGCACGAACTGACCTTCGACATCGAAGACGCCGACACCGGCGCCGACGACCTCCACTACATCGCCGACGCCGGCCAGTCGGCCGACGACCCCCGCATCGACATGACCCCGTACCGCATCTCCCACCTCACCGTCACCACCGACGACTACGTCTACCGCACCACCTTCGGCAACCCCGCCCTCCACACCGGCTGGCGCGCCCCCCGCCTCCTGGTCCACGTCTACCTGATCCGCAACAACTACCTGAGCTTCGCCAAGATGATCGCCCCAGCCGCCGCCGCCTTCCTCATCGCCTTCGTCACCTTCTTCCTCATCATGGACACCGCCGCCGCCATGTCCGGCCGCCTCGGCATACTGGGCACAGCAATGTTCGCCGTCATCATCAACATGGGCGCCGCCTCCAACACCCTCGGCAGCGTCGACGGCGTAACCCTCCTGGACAAACTCCACCTCGCCTGCCTGGCCTACATCCTGTCCGCACTCATGGTGACCGTCCGCACCTGGCACATACAGCACGCCGAAGTCGGCCCAGCCGCCCTGGTTGCGTTCAACCGACGCTGGGTCCTGATTCTGAGCACTGGCTACTTGCTGCTGACGGCGATGTTGATCGGGGACGCGATTGTTTCGGGGTGAATGACGATGCGAGCGACGCTGGTCGCGGTCAGCGGGCCGCCCGGGACGGGCAAGACGACACTGGCTCACGCGCTGGCTGACGCGCTCGGCTGGCCGACGGTGTGCCGTGACGAGATCAAGGAGCGATTGGCTGCCGCTACCGCGGATCCTGGACAGGACCAGAATCTGGATCTCGACCTGGCGACCCTTGAGGAGTTCTTCGCCACGGTCAGCACGCACCTGGCATCGCGAACGAGCCTCGTCGCTGAGGCAGCCTTCCAGGACCGGCTTTGGCGCCCAGGCCTCGAACCGCTCACCGAGCCGGGAGACATCCGCGTCATCCGCTGCGTGGTCGATCCCGAACTCGCCCGCGCCCGCATCACCCACCGCGCCGCCGAACAGCCCTCGCGCTCGGTTCATGCGGATGCTGATTTTCTGCGCCGCATCGCTGAGGGAGAGCAGCCTATTGAGTCGTGGATCCCGATCTCGTTGGACCTCCCCTGCCTGGTCGTGGACACCACGCAGGGCTGGACGCCGACATTGGACCGCGTCGTTGAGTTCGCCACGCGCGGCCCGCGTTGACGAACGCTTCGAACGCGCGATCCTCAACTACCAGGGCAAATCCTGCCCTTCGTGGACCTCAGTGAGCTGTCCCGCCAGCAGCAGCGTGACGGTTTCGGCAACGAGCACGGACAGCTCCACTTCCTCCGAGTCGTCAGGAGCAACGGGATCCGAGCCGTAGCCCACGCCGATAACAGGGAACGGCAGATGGTCACCGCCGCGTCCATCGTGAGTGCCCGCAGCTCCCATCTGTAGCAGGAGGTAAGCGGCTGTCATCCCCTCGACGCGCTTGCCTTGCCGAAAGACCCATCCCTCAAGCCAGCCTGCGAGCCGCGCGCGGTAGACCGGTGGCAGCTCGCCGCCGAAGTCGCGGTAGAGCTGAATGCCGGTCGGCCAGTTGACCGCGACGATCGAGCCGCTGGCACGCTCCGGCTGATGCCCTGCTGGAATCCTCATCACATCAATCCTCTGGTACGAATCCGTGCCAGTGCTCGACAATTCTGTCTTCGTGCTCTTGTGTGAGATGCAGCTTGAAGACGACGTCCAAGCCCGTTCCCGGCTCAGTGCCGATTCGCTCCTTGGCCTTGGTCCGAACCGAGTTCTCCAGCATCTCTTGCGCATCGCCGCGAGGCAGCCGACTCACGACTTGGCCTCTGGAGTTTACATAGGCCTTGTACCTGTGCTTCTTATTGGCCTCGTATATCAGCTGGAGCGGCTTCTCCGCAGGATCATCGCCGGCACCAGGCTTGTCCTCATAGAGCCCGAATGGGTCACTGGAAGTGAGAGGGTTGGAAACGTAGGCATGGTCATTGGGCGCGGGCGCCAAGCCTAGAGGGTCCGGTGTCAGGTAGGCACCGGCATCTGGGTTGTAGTAGCGGTTCAGGTTGTAGCGGAGGCCGGTCTCGGCATCGCAGTACTGCCCAGGGAAGCCCAAGGGGCAGTCGAGTCCGGGTTCGGCGTCGGTTCCGACGATTCGGCCCCAGACTGTCGTCCTGGTAGACCAGGCAATATGCCCATCGAGGGCGACCAACTCAGTGGGCGCGCCGATCAGATCCGTGACGATGGCGTGGAACTCGTCATCGATGAGCTGCTGATCCGCATCAGACGCCCAGCTTCGGCGACGCTGAGCCGCAGGATGGAATGTGCCAGGGTCATAATCCCAGGTCAACGTACTGTGCTCACCGCTGAGGGCGATACTGTGCTGCTCCGCCAGGCGGGAACCATCCCAGGTGAAGAGGACCTGCTCGATCGGCAGGCCATCGCCGCCGATCCGGCGCTTGCCGGTACGGCGGCCGAGCGCATCGTAGCTATAGCTCCACGTGCCACTATCCGGAGTCTCAGCCCGGACCAGTCGGTCCTGGGAGTCCCATGTGTAGTTCCAGATCTTGCGACGCCCGTCCAGAGTGCGACGGACCGCAGAGATCAGACGCCCCGCATCGTCGTACTCATAATGAGTCCGTCCCGCGCGCCGAATCAGTGTCCTGGCCGCGACAGTTGCGTCGTCCGTCTCGCTATTTGTCGGCGCCGCGCCGACACGGTCCTGGAGGAGGTTGCCAAAGGCATCATAGGCGTAGGCCTCACTCCAGTCGCGACCGTTCACGGCAGTAACCCGGCCCGCCACGTCGGAGACAATGCGGCGAGTACCACGGAGGCTGTCGCGGATTTCCTCAGGAACGCCATCAGCCCGCCATGTCCAAGAACGGCTCAGGAGCGTCTGCGTTCCGGTAATCACCGACGCACCAGACCGAGACGAACCGACATCGCCGGCTGTCCCGCTCCCTGCCAGAAGGCTCTGCGAGACCACCCTCCCGACAGCATCGTATTCACGGCTCAATCGAGCAAGGCCGCCTATCACGCGCTGCGTCTCCTGGCCCGAGACATCGTAATCCACAGTCAACCGGCCTGCTCCCGCAGCCAACCCAACCGGTCGCCCGGCCTCGTCGAAGGTCCACGTCGACTCCGCGCCTGACGCGGTGACCCGGCGAACTCGTTGCCCCGCATCGTTGTACGTGTAACTCACGGTACGACCGTCAACGGTCTCGGCCAGAAGCTGACCGAGCGCGTCGTACTGAAAATCAATCCTCGAGTCCGGGCCGGTCGCGGAGGTGAGTCGGCCGACCAGGTCATAGCAGTAGGCGAATTCGCCTTCTGCGGTCCGTCTGCCTGTCATGCGGCCCGCTGCATCATAATCGAACGTGATCTGCTGGCTGATCCCCGTCGCCCGCGCGGTCAGACGCCCTGCCCGGTCGTACTCATAGCCAAGAACGCGACCGATATAGTCGACCTCGCGGGTGAGCCGACCTGCGGCATCATATGCATAGCTCCATGTGGCCCCGGCCGAGGTGGCTACTTCGAGCAGTCGCAACTCGCGGTCGTAGAGGAACGCATGTCGGATGCCGTCCGGACCGGTCCGCGCGACAAGAAGATTCATCGGCCCGGGTTCGAAGACCGTTGTCGCTCCTGTCGGCTCGACAGCCTCGATGAGGCGGCCATCCGCGTTATGCCGCCATCGGGTAGTCGCACCGTCCGGATCGGTTCGGGACTCCGGACGACCCTCGGCGCTCCAGCCGTACGAGGTCACGGCGCCAAGCGGATCAATGATCCGCACCACCCGACCAGCGGCATCGCGAGCCATCCGCGTCACGCCTCCGGCCGGGTCGATCCAGGCCACGGGCAGACCGGCTCGATCAACGCTGAATCTGGTGACGGCCCCTGATGGATCGGAAACCGCCACCAGCGCTCCGCCGTCGGAGTACTCGAACGTGGACACCGTCGAAGCGGGATCAACGACGGCCACCACGTTCCCGCAGTCGTCGTATTGCCTGCGCCACGTCGCACCATCGGGAGCGGTTCCCGCCACTACCCGGTGCCATAGGTCGTAGTCGAACGTGGTGGCAGCGCCGTCGCTTGCCACAACGCGACGGACGTCGCCAGCATCGTCGTACTCGTATCGGGTGGTGCCACCAACGGCATCGATACGGACCAGGACCCGACCATAGCGGTCTGTCTGTGTCCGGCTGGCATTGCCCAGCGGATCAGTCTCGGCACAGACATGGCCGTATTCGTCGTACTGATACGTCGTCTTGTGTCCGAGGGAGTCAATCGCCACGGTGGTCCGGTTGTCCGGGTCGTAGACGAACGTCCCGGACAGGAACTCGCCCTCGCCCCGAATCACCCGGTCGAGATGATCATAGTGGTAGCTGTAGCGATAGCCGGAACGGTCCTGCCACGCAGCGATCCGGTCCTGCTCGTCCCACTCGTAGCAGAACGGCACATCGGAAGAGTTTCGCACACCGACCAATCGACCACGATCGTCGTACTCGAACCGACGCAGCATCACTCCGGACGCGGAACCATCCAGAAGCCGCAGCGCAGCGATACGCGGCCCGGCCACCGTAGGGCTCGTCTCGACGGCGACCCGGTAGCCGGCGTGTTCAACCGAGTGCGGATTGCCGTACGCGTCACGCATGATCCGGATCCGATTGCCGTTGCGGTCCGATATCTCGGTCAGATCCCGAATCTGGCCCGCCGACACCCGATAGTGCACCGTCGAGAAGTGGTAAGTACGTCCCGACCACGCGTCGCTGATCTGAATCTCATCAGTCTGTCGATCCCACACCAGGGGCCAACGGCTGCCCCTCTGGGGCAGCACCTCGATGCCGTAAGCAGGTATCGGGTAGTCCAGACGCTGGGCGTCGTCCCCAGCGAAATGGATGCCGAACTCGTTGATCGACAGCCGTTGGTCCAGTGTGGAGGACCAGCCAGGCCCGAACAACCGGCCGGCCGAGTAGCCAGAGGCATACGCACGGCGCAGCACCAGAGGAAGGACCCCGGGCAGATCGACATCGACGGCGTCGGTAAGCATCCATCCGGAAACCACATCCACCGGGTCGCGGTCAGTCTGCGCGTCCCTGCTGCCTTCCGCAGTACGAGCGCGGGCGCCGGCCGCGTTCTCCGCGCCCTCAGCTTCCTTGCCGAACTTCGAGGACATCGACTCGAAGGCCTTCCCGCCCAGCTTCGAGATCGCCTTGCCGCCCAGGAACGTAGCGCCGAGCATCCCGGCGCCCATCAAAGCGTCACCCCAATGGCCTTGCATCCCGTCGCCGACAATCTGCATGCCGGTGCCCGCCAACGCGATCAGATTGTCCGCCTCGGCCAGGCCGGCGGTGATCACATCCACACCCGGGATCCAAGACGTCGCCAGCGCCAAGACGTCCAGGAACGGAGCAAGATCGTTCGCCACCTCGGCGATCTTCCCGCCCCAGTCGGCCAGCGCCTCCCCGACG
>NZ_BAAAQN010000105.1:0-23479 GCF_039531695.1 Catenulispora yoronensis | reverse complement strand
GGCGCGGGAGAGCCCGCGCCGGCCGGGGCGTCCGCCGGGGCGGCGGCCGTCACGTCAGCCGGTCGCCTTCGCCCAGCCGGCGACGGCGAGCTTGGAGGCGGCGGACATCTGGTCCTGGGTCGCGAACTGCGGCGTGCCGGTCACGGTCGGCAGCGCGGCCAGCGCGGCGGTGTCGGCGGTGCCGGCCTGCTGGAGCGCGGGCAGCTCGGCCGGGCGGGCCTGGCCCTTCAGCCACAGGTTCTGGCCCTCGGGGGAGTACAGGAACTCCTCCCACAGGCGCGCGGCGGCCGGGTGCGGCGCGCTGGCGCTGATCGCCTGGTTGTAGAAGCCGCCGAACAGGCCGTCGGTGGGGACGACGACCTTCCAGTTGACGCCCTTGGCCTTCAGCGTGGTGGCGGCCGAGGCCTGGAGGTAGTCCCAGTCGATGGTGATCGGCGTGGTGCCGGACTGGATGGTGGCCTGGGTGGCCGCGACCGGGACGAAGACGCCGTCGGCCTTGAGCTTGCCGAAGAAGTCGATGCCGGGCTGCACGTTGTCCAGGTTGCCGCCGTTCGCCAGCGCGGCGGCGATGACGCCCGACAGCGCCGCGTTCGCCTTCGTCGGGTCGCCGTTCAGCGCGACCTGCGACTTGTAGGCCGGGTCGTCCAGCGACTTCAGCGTGGTCGGCGGGGTCTTCACGCGGTCGGCGTCGTAGCCGATGGCGATGTAGCCTCCGTAGTCGTTGTACCAGAGGCCCTTGGCGTCCTTCTGGGCGTCGGCGATCTGCGACCAGGTGGCGACCTGGTAGGGGGCGAACAGCCCGTCCGCGGCGCCGGAGGTGGCGGCGGCCTGGCCGACGTCGACGACGTCCGGCGCGCTGCTCTTGCCCTTCTGCTGCTTGATGGCGTTCAGCTCGTCCTGCGAGGAGCCGTCCGGGTTGGCGTCGTTGATCTTGATGCCGTACTTGGCGGTGAAGGCGTCCATGATGGCGCCGTAGTTGGCCCAGGTCTTCGGCAGCGCGATGACGTTCAGCGTGCCTTCCTTCTTCGCCGCGGCCACCAGGGCGTCCAGGCCGCCCAGGTCCTGCGCGGTGGTGGCGCTCGCGGCGTCCTTCGTGGCCCCGCCCGCGCTGCTGGAGCCGGCGGCCGCGGCGGCCGCGGTGGTCGGCGCGCCCGCGGCGGACTTGGTGCCGGCGTCGGAGCTCTTGCTCGACGAGCACGCGGCCGCACTCAGGGCGAGGACGGCCGCGGTGGCGGCGATGCCCGTCAAACGTCGGTTCACGGTGGTTTCCTCCCGGTCGGGGGCGGCCGGGATTCGGCCGCGCTGTCACTCCCGCGGCAAGGACTATGCGGATGCCAGGTGGACGCAAGTTCGGAACCAGGTGAACAAACCAAAGTTGTATGGCCAACAGCTAGTTGTATGGCCAACTATGGTCTGCGCAGGTCGACGTGGACGACGCACAGCCAGCGTTCCAGCGCATAGAGTTCAGATCGACGAAAGGATGGCAGGGCCCGGTGAAAGAGGAGCCGAGATACCGGCGGATCGCGGAGGAACTGCGGCACGCCATCGCCGAGCACGCCTACGGCCCCGGCGGCCGGCTGCCCAGCGAAGGCGCCTTGGCCGAGCAGTACGGCGTCTCCCGCGGCACGATCCGCCAAGCCCTGATGCTCCTGCGCCACGACGGCCTGGTCACCTCCCGCCGCGGCACCCGCCGCGTGGTCCTGGACGACGCGCCGGTCCAGGACTTCGCCCAGATGCAGAGCTTCGCCCGCTGGGCCCGCTCCATCGGCGAGGTCCCCGACGGCGTCGTGATCCGCCAGGGCTGGCACCGCGCCGACGACGAGGAACAGCGCCACCTGCGCATCGGCGAAGGCGCCCAGGTCTTCAGGGTCCTGCGACTGCGCCACCTGTCCGGCCGCCCGGCGATGCTGGAGCGCACCAGCTACCCCGAACCGGTCGGCGCGATCGTGGAGCCGCTGCCGACCGACACCGTCTCGGTGACCGAGTTCCTGGAGCGCGGCGGCGTCTACGTCGCCGACGCCGAGCACACCATCGACCTGGTCCGCGCCGACGCCGAGGACGCCGAACACCTGCACTGCCTGGCCGGGGACCCGCTGCTGCGTGAGCGGCGCCGCTCCACCGACCCGGCGGGCGTCCCGCTGGAGTGGTCGGAGGACCGGTACCTGCCGGGCCGCGTGGCCTTCGTCGTCCACAACTCGCTGGCGTCGACGCCGCTCACCAGGCACCACACGATTCCGGCGCCGGAGTGAACCGTGCGGCCGCCCGGCGCGACCTGTCGGTCTACGGCCGCCAGGCGAAGTGGGAGGACTCGCCGGCCGGCTGGCCGCAGCGGCCGACCTACGGCTGAGGTGACGCGGCGGACCAGCGACGTTCCCAGGAGCGCAGGAGCGCGGGGTACACGATCAGGTATCTGAAGGGTTTGATCGCCGCCATGTAGAGCGTTCCGAAGCGGCCGTTCGGCTTGACGAGAACGGCCATCTGGCCGCGCCAGCCGCCTTCGCCGTCGGGGACCCAGCTCAGGTGCAGGACGCCGTGCATGGTGCGGTTGGCGATCTCCGCGGCGCCCTCGTCGCCGACCTGGTACAGGAAGGTGAACGGGGATCTGTCCTCCTTGGTGTGGGCGTCGGCGGCCGCGCGGAGGTCGGCCGGGAGCCGGTCGCGCAGGGACTGCACGCGGGCGTCGAGGCCGTCGGCGTGGCGGTCCAGGCCCAGCAGCGCGCCGAGCTTCCAGCGCAGCCACCACAGCGCGCGGGCGGGCAGTGAGGCGTCTTTCTCGAAGTCGCTGTTCTCCAGGACCGCCACCAGGGTGGCGAAGCCGTCCGGGCCGCCGGGGGTCGGGAGCGCCCAGACGTCCTCCAGGCGGAAGTCCGGGGCGATGCCGTGGATCAGCCAGGGTTGGTCCGTATGGGCCGAGTTCGCGAGGCGCATGAAGGCACTCCGATCGTTATACGCTGGCGTATAGATGGCAGTCTACGGCATGTTGTACGGAGCCGTATAGATGGGAGAGGACGCCGATGGCCGCACCCCGCACGCCGCGCCACGCCTGGGTCGAACAGGGCCTGCGCACGCTGGCCGAGGGCGGGCCGGAAGCGGTCCGCATCGAGGTGCTGGCCAAGGCCCTGGGCGTCACCAAGGGCGGTTTCTACGGCTATTTCGCCGACCGGGACGCGCTGCTGGCCGAGATGCTCGAAGTCTGGGAGCGGGCCGTCACCGAGGCGGTCATCGACGAGGTCGAGGCCGGCGGCGGCGCGGCCCACGACCGGCTGGCCCGGCTGCGCAGGCTGGTCTTCCCCGGCGCGGACGCGGGAGCGGGTCCGGACCGGGGCGCGGGAGCGGACCGGGGTTCGGTTCCGGACGGGGGTTCGGTTCCGGACCGGGGCTCGGTCCCGGACATCACCGTCGAGCTGACGATCCGCGACTGGGCCCGCCGCGACCCGGCGGTGGCCGAGCGGCTGCGCCGCGTCGACAACCGGCGGATGGACTACCTGCGGTCGCTGTACCGCGACCTCAGCGCGGACGAGGACGAGGCCGAGGCGCGGAGCCTGCTCAGCTACAGCCTGTGGATCGGCCGGCATCTGATCACCGCCGACAACGGGACGGCCGATCCGGCGCGGGTGGACCAGCTGATCGCCGACCGGTTCCTCCGGTAGCGGCGGCTCCGGTATCAGTCTCCTGACCTGCTGGTCAGGGGGCTGACGCTGTGGCAATCTTGCTCCGGGAACCGGCGGTCCAGGGGGCGGAGAGCTGATGCGCGGCGGACGTTTGGCACGGGCGGCGAAGGCACACGGGCTGGGCGGCTGGCAGGCCGCGCACTACTACGGCGGCACGGCGTCGTTCGTCGTCGCCGGATACCTGGTGTTCCTCACCGGGATCTTCGCTCTGGCCGGCGGTCGCTCGGCCTGGGGGCTGACCGCCGCGGTCGGCGCGCTGGCGGTGCTCGGCATCGGCTCCGGGGTGCAGACCCGGCGCCGCAAGGCCGTGCACCTCTTCGAGGGCGGCGTCGTCCTGACCGGGATGTGGGGCCAGGTGAAGGCGGTCGGCCGCTGGCCGGAGCTGACCGTCTACGCCAAGCGGACGGCGCAGTTCTCCGGGAGCCGGAACGGCTACGCGGTGGCGATCGGCGGCCGGGAGCGCTTCGGCTTCGGCCGCAAGCAGGTCACGCGCGGCCCGGAACTCGTCGAGGCGATGACCGCGAGCGCGGCCGCCGGCCATCGCCGGGCGCTGGAGGAGGCCGGCTCGATCACGTTCGGCGCCGAGAGCGGCGGCTCGGATCCGCTCGGCCCGCTGCGCGTCACACCGGAGCGGATCCACCTGGAGCAGCACGGCGTCGAGATCGCCATCACCGACATCAAGCGCGTCTGGATCGCGTTCGTCCCCTTTCGCGGCCAGGACATCCGCATCCTGAACGTGACGACGGCCGCGGAGCCGGTCGCCACCACGATGCTGTCCTCCCGCCCCGCGGACATCGAGGCCGCGGGCGACCTGATCGCGTCGCTGGCGGGCAAGAAGGTCGAGCTGGGGGAGGGCGTGGGCTAGCCGTTCCCCAGGCCCAGCCGGGCCTGCTCCTCCTCGACGATCCGGCGCGCCAGATCGGTGTTCGACACGTCGACGGCGTCCGGCGTGGCCTCGGCGACGGCGCTGCGGCGCGCGTAGGCGTCGAACAGCTGGGTCTTCTTCGCCAGGATCCTGATCATGCGCTCGTCCACGCCGCCGGGGGCGAGCAGCCGGTGGACGTGCACCGGCCGGACCTGGCCCATGCGGTGGGCCCGGGACACGGCCTGGTGCTCGATGGTCGGCTTGATCTGCGGTTCGCAGAGCACGACGACGGACGCGGCCTGCAGGTTGAGGCCGATGCCGCCGGCCTCGATCTGGGCCAGCAGGACCGCCGGGCCCTGGACGGCGGCGAAGTCGTCGACGAGCACTTGGCGTCGGGCAGCAGGGACGCTGCCGGTGAGCGGGCCGAAAAGCGGGCCGAAAGGCCGGCTGGAGGGCGCGCCGGAAAGCGGAGCGTCGGCGGCGAGCGCTTCCTTCACTATGCCGAGCACATCCTTGAAGTAGGAGAAGACCACGACCTTCTGGCCGTTCTCCCCTGCCTCCTCGACGATTTCGCGGAGCCGGTCCAGCTTCGCCGACTTCTCAGGGCGCATATACGCGGCCCGGCGCATCGCCATGAAGTTCCCGGCCCGCACCGCTTCCCGGTACTCCTCCTCGTCCGACGGGCTCAACTGCTCCCACTCGTCGGTGTGTTGCAGACTCGGCAGCTCGGTCAGCACGTCGTTCTGGTTGCGCCGCAGATAGACCGGGGCGACCGCCTTGCGGAACGCGACCGATCCGGCCCAGCCGTCGCGGTCGGTGAGAGATTCGGCGATTCCCCCGTCGAGCATCTGGACCAGGCTGCGGAACTCGCCGACGCGGTTCTCCATCGGCGTCCCGGTCATGAACAGGCTGCGTTCGCAGCGTTCCGCCCACGTGGCCACCGCCCGCGCCCGCAAAGTCTGCGGGTTCTTCACGAAATGCGCCTCGTCGACGACGACCAGGCCCACTTCGCCGCCGCCCGGAGCCGGGAAATCGCGCAGGGCGTTGAACGTGGTGACCGCCACCCCGCCGCGCCCTTTCCAGTCGGCGAAGGCCTCCTGCCGGTCGGGGCCGTGCAGCACGAAGACCCGCAGCGCGCTGCGCGCCTCGATCTCGCGGGTCCAGTTCACCAGGACGCTGGCCGGGCAGACCACCAGGAAGTGGCTCTGGCCCTCGGCGGCCAGGTGCGCCAGCACGGCGATGGCCTGGATGGTCTTGCCCAGCCCCATCTCGTCGCCGAGGATCACTCGGCGCTGGGCGAGCACGAACCGCGCGCCGAACGCCTGGTAGCCGCGCAGCGAGACCCGGCGGTGCGTGTCGTCCAGCCGCTGGGTCCGGACCCGCTCGGCGATGCCCTCGGGGAGGTAGCCCTCGGCGGCCGCGGTGTCCGGCGGCTGGCCGGAGATCTCGGTGAGCAGGCTGTAGTACTCGGCGGAGCGGAGCTCGAAGTCCACCCAGACGGCGACTTCCTCGGACGGCCCGCGCAGCAGGTCCACCGAGGCCTGCGCCATCAGCCCGGGCAGCTCGGCCTGTTCGGCCTCGGCCACCAGGGCCTGGACCGCTTCGACCGCCGCCAGCGCGCGGGCCTTCTTCTCCTTGCCGGTCAGCAGCATCCTGAGACGGCTGCCGGCCGGCTTCGCCTCCGTCAGCAGCGGGCCGAGCCGCTCGGCCAGCGCCGTGGCCCGGTCCACCGCGCGCCGGGCCTCCGGACCCGCCTCCACGAGCACGTGCAGAGCCGTGACCAGAGCGGTGGTGGCGGGCTCGGGGTGGTCGACGTCGATGTGGACGGCCACCGTCTCCCGCGTCGCCGAGGCCAGCTGCCGGGCGGCGGCGAGGATGTGGTTGACGGTGTGTTCCCCGACCCCGGGGATCTGGCGCAGGCGGTAGGGCGGCGCTTCCAGGACGCTGGCGACCGTGGTGAAGCCGCCCTTCTCGACACTGCCCAGGCGGATGCGTCCTTCGGTGACGTCCTGGAGGCGGGCGACCGGGATCGCCGCGAGTTCGCGGGCGACCGCGGCGTCCTGGATCGGGGTGAGCGCGGCGCGGGCCGCCTCGACCGCGACGGTGTGGTCGCCGATCAACGCCTGCGCGGCCTGGTGCAGGCGCGACGCGTGGGCGATCACGTTCTGCTCGCTGCGTCCCACGCTGCTGGCCCCCTTACCGTCGCGCCCGTGCTTCGGAGCACGAAGGTACCCGGCTGTCACTCCCCATGGTAAAGACGGTCCAGATCGACGAGCTCGACGTCCGACCGCTTCTCGGCCGCTTTCAGCAGCCGCGGTGTGAATCCGGATCGGGCGAACAGCAACAGCTTCGGCGTCGTTTGGACGCGATGGGCGGGCAGCAGGCCGCGGAGGTGTTCCAGCCGCTCCAGTTGCGGGAGGTCGACAGGGCTCGTCGTCCCCTTCGCCTCACCGATCGCGGCGATGCGGTCCGGCGCGTGCGGGGCGCTCTCGGTGACCACGACGTCCACCTCGTGGCCGTGCTTGTGCTCCCGGCACGGCATCTCGGTCGGGCGCACCGAGCCGGCCCGGCCGCCGAGGGTCTCGGGGTCCGCGTGGTGGAAGCACCACTGCCGGGCGAGGTCTTCGAAGTGCGGGCCGTGGATCTTGCCCGCGACGGTGTCGGCATGGTCGGCCCAGACCCGCGCGGCGCGCCCGGCCACCAGCTCCGGCTCGTTGCGGGCGATGATGAGCTGGTGCAGGCGGACCACGGGCTCGGCGATGTGGTAGACGCTGCGTCGGTCCCGGAGGGCGTCCTCGGTCTGGGCGATCAGCCCTATGTCCTGGAGGCCGGTCAGCAGGTGCCCCAGGGCGCTGGCCGGGCGGCCGAGGACGGAGGCGATCTCGGTGCGGCGATGGTGGCCGGCGGCGATGGCGCTGAGGGTGGCGGCGTAGGAGGTCGGGTCGGAGATGGAGGGCTCCTCCCGGAGCAGCAGACCGCCCTCGCGGAACATGGCCGAGGAGGGGTTGAGCAGCCGCCGGCCCACCCACTCGTCGAAGACCTCCCGATCGGCCGGCGGGGCGCCCCCGGCCATCTCCAGATACGCGGGAGTGCCGCCGACCAGCGCGTTGAGCCGGAACGCGAGCTCGGGATCGTGCCCGACCCCCCAGAACCCCGCCGCCTGGCGGTAGTCGAAGGGCCGGAGCACGAGCTCCAGGCTCGCCCGCCCGCGCAGCGGCGCACCGCCGCCGAGCAGCTGCGCCATGACCGTCAACGCACTGCCGCACAGGAT
The DNA here is from genome assembly GCF_039531695.1 of Catenulispora yoronensis. Taxonomy (NCBI): domain Bacteria; kingdom Bacillati; phylum Actinomycetota; class Actinomycetes; order Catenulisporales; family Catenulisporaceae; genus Catenulispora; species Catenulispora yoronensis. Next base: position 15,672 of record NZ_BAAAQN010000105.1, on the reverse strand, counting down.
CAGGCGCGTCCTGGTGTGCTCCTTGGCGAACGCGGTGGGGCTCAACGCCTGCTGGAGGTAGGACGGCAGAGCCGGTGACACGGCGGTCAGGTACGGGAACTCGTCGATGACGACCGGCAGCGCCGCCTCCTCACCGATCCGCAACAACTCGTCGAGCGCCGTCCGCCAATCGCTGAACACCACGGGCTGTCGCAGCCCCCGGAACTGCGCGTAGGCGGCACCCAGATCGGCCAGATTCTGCGCCTCGCTCTGCTGCGTGGCCGCGAACAAGAACCCCCGCGCCTCGCGCGCCAGCAACTCCAGCATGATCGTCTTGCCCTGCCGCCGCCGGCCGTAGACCAGCCCCAGCGTCGCCCCGGGCACCGGCGACACCGCGAACTCCGCCAGATCGTGCCATTCGGCGTCGCGGCCGAACAGCCGGGTCGGCTTGGGGATCATCGCGACCTCCAACGGGAATGATAGTTGCAACTATCATAGCTGTGGCCACCGCTTCCGCAATCGGTCGGTGGCTTCGCGGCGCGCCGTATCCTTTTCTCATGCCCGAAGCGCAGGTTCACCCGAGTTACATCGTCCGTACTTATGGCTGCCAGATGAACGTCCACGACTCCGAGCGCCTGTCCGGCCTGCTCGAAGACGCCGGCTACGTGCGCGCCGAGGACGGGGCCAGTGAGGCGGATGTGGTGGTGTTGAACACCTGCGCCGTGCGGGAGAACGCCGACAACCGGTTGTACGGGAACCTCGGGCATCTGGCGTCGGTGAAGGCGGCGCGGCCGGGGATGCGGATCGCGGTCGGCGGGTGTCTGGCGCAGAAGGACCGCGGGGAGATCACGCGGCGGGCGCCGTGGGTCGACGTGGTGTTCGGGACGCACAACATCGGGTCGCTGCCGGTGCTGCTGGAGCGGGCGCGGGTGCAGGACGAGGCCCAGGTGGAGATCCTGGAGTCACTCGACGTCTTCCCCTCGACGCTGCCGACGCGGCGGGAATCGGCCTACGCGGCGTGGGTCAGCGTGTCGGTGGGGTGCAACAACACCTGCACGTTCTGCATCGTGCCGGCGCTGCGGGGCAAGGAGAAGGACCGGCGGCCCGGGGAGATCCTGGCCGAGGTGGAGGCGCTGGTCGCCGAGGGCGTCTGCGAGGTGACGCTGCTCGGGCAGAACGTCAACGCCTACGGCTCGGAGTTCGGGGACCGCGAGGCGTTCGCGAAGCTGCTGCGGGCCTGCGGGCAGATCGAGGGGCTGGAGCGGGTGCGCTTCACCTCGCCGCACCCCAAGGACTTCACCGACGACGTGATCGCCGCGATGGCCGAGACGCCGAACGTGATGCCGCAGCTGCACATGCCGCTCCAGTCCGGGTCCGACCCGGTGCTGAGGGCGATGCGCCGCTCCTACCGTCAGGAGCGCTACCTGGGCATCATCGAGCGCGTGCGGGCCGCGATGCCGGACGCCGCGATCACCACCGACATCATCGTCGGCTTCCCGGGGGAGACCGAGGAGGACTTCGAGCAGACGATGCACGTGGTCCGCCAGGCGCGGTTCTCGGCGGCGTTCACCTTCCAGTACTCCAAGCGGCCCGGCACGCCCGCGGCCACGATGGAGGGCCAGGTGCCGAAGGAAGTCGTGCAGGCCCGCTACGAGCGGCTGGTCGCGCTCCAGGAGGAGATCTCCTGGGAGGAGAACAAGAAGCAGGTCGGGCGGACCGTGGAGCTGCTGGTCGCCGAGGGCGAGGGCCGCAAGGACGGCTCCACGCGGCGGATGTCGGGGCGCGCGCCGGACAACCGGCTGGTGCACTTCGCCGTCGGGGACACCGCGGCGGCGGACCTGCCGCGGCCGGGGGACATGGTGTCGGTGGAGATCACCTACGCCGCGCCGCACCACCTGAACGCCGACGGCCCGGACGGCGGGAGCGCGATCAGGACCCTGCGACGGACCCGGTCCGGCGACGCGTGGCAGGCCCGGCAGGAGCAGCCGGAGGCCGAGCGGCGCAAGGCGGCGGTGACGCTGGGGATGCCGTCGATCGGCAGGCCGGCGGCGCAGCCGGTCGGCGAGGACGACGCTTGCGGGGTTTGCTGAGGCTGGGGTTCGGCCGGGATTCGGCTGCGCCCCGCTGCTGAAGCACAGCGTTCGGGGCGCTGCCACACAAGCTCTACAGCACTACACAGCACAGCAAGCACTGCACACCGCAGCGCTACAGAGCGCTACAAGGCCCCTGAGATCCGTTCCTCGCGGATCTCAGGGGCCTTGTTCGCGTACAACTCGCGTCCGGCCGGCTACCGGCGGCGCGTCACTGGTTGCCGGACCAGTTGTCCGGGCCGGCGGCGTCGACGGCCTTCTTCGCGGCGGCGTCCAGCCACGGCGCGATGGTCGAGGACTCGGAATGGTTCACGGCCAGCGCCACCGACAGGACCACGTAGCGGTGCTGCTGCTCGCGGTACTGCTTGATGGTCGCCGAGCGGTAGTCGCCCTGGCAGGCGGTCGAGCCCGGACCGGACTGCGGGCACCAGATGCCGAAGTCGGCCGCGTTCTGCTGCGCCAGGTCGTTGTAGACGACGGTGGCGGTGTGCTGGTCCGGCAGCGGCAGGACCTTGACGGAGACCAGGTACTGGCCGCTGTCGTCGACGTAGCTGGCGGCGACCTCCTTGGTGCAGCTGTTGGAGGTCAGGATGTCCTTCATGTTCGCCGACATGTCGGTCTGCACGCAGGGCTGGATGCTGCCGGCCTTCAGCGAGTAGTGCACGCCGCGGTCGTCGGTGAAGTCCTGCGGCGCCAGCGCCTCCAGCGTCATCGGCGTCTTATCGGTCGCGCCCTCGTTCAGCACCGACGGGTCGAACGGCGTCGACGTCAGGTCCGGCGGCGGCGTGTAGGCGTCGCTGGAGGACGACGTCGTGTCGCTGGGCGAGTCGGTGTCCGACGACGAGCTGTCCGACGGGCTCGGCGAACTGGAGCTGTGGCTGGTCGGCGCCTTCGTCCCGGTCGGGAAGTTGGTGTCCGGCACCGACGACGGCCCGGTCGCCGAGTGCGACGTGGAGCTCCCGGCGGTGCCCACGTTGTCCTTCGACCCGTTGCCCTTGCTCGCGAGCACGACCACCAGCACCACGGCCGCGACCGCCGCCACCGCCCCGACCACGATCCCGATGGTCTTGCCGTTGTTCTTCTTCGGCGGAGGCGTCTGCATGGGGTAGAACGGCCCGCCGGGCGGCTGGTTCGGCCCCCACCCGCCGGCCCCGGGCGGCGGCGCGCCACCCTGGTTCTGCCACGGGTTCTGCGGCTGCTGCGGCTGCTGCAACCACGGGTTCGGCGCCCCCGGCGGCGGAGGCGGCGGCGAGTACGCGGCCGCGGCCTGCGTCGGCGGCGCGGCGGAGTGCTGCTGCGGCTGGGGCTGCGGATACGGCTGCTGAGCGAACGGCTGGGGCTGGGGCTGCTGCGGATACTGCTGCTGGAACCCCGCCGGCGGAACAATCTGCGCGGCCTGCGTGGGCGGCGCCACCGCGAGAGTCGGGGCCGCAATCCCCTCCGGCTTGGTCTGCGCCGGCTCGGGAGTGGCGAGGGTCAACGCCTCGGTGGACGACTCGTCGGGCGACCCGGCACCGACCCTGGGAACCGGCCGCGTGAGCTCCTCGCCGGGCACGTCGGCAGCGAGGATCGGCACGGGCCGGGTCAGCTCGTTGTCGGGGGCGGCGGAGCCGGCGGAGGCCACGGCTTGGGTCGGCTCGTCGTCAGGCGTCGCGGAACTGGCGGCGACGGAGGGGACAGCCCGGGTCGGCTCGTCGTCGGGCGTAGCGGTGATGGCGGCGCTGGCGGCGGAGGAGGGGACGGCCTGCGTCGGCTCGTCGTCGACAGCGTCGGTGCTGGTCTTGGCGAGCAGCTCGGCAGCACTCATCGGCTGGGTCTGGGACTCGACAGAGCCGGCGGCGACAGAGGGGACCGCTTGGGTCGGCTCGTCGTCGACAGAGTCAGAGTCAGAGCCAGAGTCAGAGCCGGCGTCGGCTGCGAGAGCGGGCACCACAGTGGTCGGCTCGTCCTCATCGGCATCGCCCAGTGGCGGCACAGCTTCGATCAGCTCCTCGGCCGACGTCTCAGCGAGCAGATCCGCAGTACTCACCGCCTGCGTCGGCTCATCCCCGTCGTCCTCGGCAGCCTCCGCCAACGCCTCGCTCTCACCGGTCTCGGCCAGCAACTCCGCGGTGCTCACCGCCTGCGTCGGCTCGTCCGGCTCGTCCAGCTCATCCGGCTCATCCGGTACGTCCGCGCCGTCCACAGCACTCACACCACCTGCACCGCCACCAGCCGCCGCGGCGCTCGCCGTCTGCGCCTCCAGCATCGTGTCCGCGCCGTGCTCCGCCTCCAGCGGCGCGCCCAGGCGCGACAGCTCCGCGTGCGCACGGTCCAGCGCCGCCGCGCGGTCCGGGTCGTGCTGCATCATGCCCCTGATCAGGGGGGCGAGGGTCGGTTGGCGGGGTTCGGCGGTCGAGGTGTCGAAGGGGGAGCGGCCCTCGGCGGCCAGGAAGAGGGAGGCGCCGAGGTTGAAGACGGGCTCCTCGACCGTCGGGACCGGCAGGACCAGGATCTTGCCCTCGTCGGTGAGCAGGATGTGGTCGGCGGTCAGGTTGGGGTGCGGGCCGGTGCCGGACAGGGTCGCGACCGCGCCGGCGGCTATGGTCAGGACCTGTTCGGCGGGCAGTGCGCCCCACTGGGCGATGGCCTCGGCCAGAGTGCGGGCCGGGACCGGCGCCGCCACGAACCAGGCGCCGGCGTCGCTGACCAGGGCGCCGGTGGTGGGCAGGACGCTCCGGCGGTCGCGCCAGGGCGCGGGGTCGGGCACGCCGTCGCCCGCGGCCGGGACCAGTACCACTTCGACGTCTTCGTGCTCGTCGTGCGCCCGCCACGCCGGCCCCAGCGGGTCGCCGAGGCGGTAACGCCCGGCGACCAGATCCCCACGCTGCACGGACACCGTCCGCCCTCCCCTTTTGTGTACAGGTGTCTGATTCTTGTGTTACTGCACCGCGACCTGCGGGCCGCCTTGTTTGGCGGCGCTGGTCGCGGCCGGCTTCAGCCAGTCCTGCGCGGTCGCGTCGGACGTCAGGTTGATGTACATCGACACCGCGTGCACAAGGTACCGGTGGTTGGGCTGGATGTAGCCGTACTGCTGCGCGCCGCTGGTGTTCTTGCTCGCCGAGCAGATCTCCGAGCCGGCGCCGGTGCGCGGGCACCAGATGCCCCAGTCGTCGACCGTGAACGCGTTCTTCGCCTGCATGTCCTTGAAGGCGTTGGTCGCCGAGTCGGCGTCGGCCAGCGGAATCACCGCGATGTCGACCAGGATCTTCTTGTCCTTGTCGATGTAGGTGGCGATCGCCTGCTGGTCGCACTTGTACTTGGTCAGCAGTGTCTTGAGCTGCGCGCTCTCATAGGTGTTCACGCACTTGTCGGTCCACTGGTTCGTCGCGGTGTAGACCACGCCTTTGGAGTCGGTGAAGGCCACCGGCAGCAGCGAGGCCGCCCCGAACACGGTCTTGTCGGTCGTGGCCTTGTCCCACGTCGCCGGGTCCACGGTGTTCGGCGGCGTGATCCCGTCGCTGGACGAGCTGTCCGACGGCGACGACGGCGACGACGGCGACGACGGGCTCGACGGGCTCGACGACGAAGCACTCGACGGCGTCGACGAGCCCCCCGACGACGGCGGCCCGGAACTCGGCGCGGACGTCGGAGTGGTCGTGCTCGAACTGTGGTCGACCGGCCCCACCACGTCGTGGTCGTTCTTGCCGCTGCCGGACAGCGCGACGGCCGCGACGATCCCGGCGGCCAGCACCACCGCCACGCCCGCGCCGATGCCGACGTTGCGCCCGGTCTTGTTCTTCGGCAGGGACGGCACGTGGGTGAAGCCCGGGTCGGGCCCGTAAGGCGTGGTTACCTGATGGGCCTGCGGCGGGTACGGCGTGGGCGGATACGGCGTGGACTGATAAGGCGTCGGCGACGGCGGATACGGCGTACCGAATCCGGGCGTCCCGGCGGCCACGGTCGGCGGAGCCATCGAAGAGGCCGAAGAAGCCGACGAACCCGAAGAAGCCGACGAGCCCGAAGCGGCCGAGGAAGAGAACCCTCCGGGCGAAGGCGTCAGGAACGGATTGGCGTTCGGTCCGGAGCCTGAGCCTGCTCCGGTCCCGGAACTCGTTCCAGAACCCGTCCCTGTACCCGTTCCCGCACCCGTCCCCGGCGGCACCACGATCGTCGCCACGTCCGGTATCCCGTCGGTCCGCAGCCCCGACCCCGGCGTCCCGAGCAACCGCTCCAGTTCCTGCCGCGCCCGCGCCGCGTCCCACCGCGCCGCCGGATCCTTGATCAGCAGCCCGCTGATCAACGGCGCCAGCGTCGGCTGCCGGGTCACCGGCTGCGTCTCCTCGAACAGGATCGCCGTCAGCACCCCGACCGCGGTCTCCCGCGAGAACGGCGAGCGGCCCTCGCTCGCGTAGTAGAGCGTCGCCCCCAGCGAGAACAGGTCCGAAGACCCGCGCGAGGGCTCGCCCCGCGCCCGCTCCGGCGCCACGAACTCCGGCGACCCGATCAGCACGCCGGAGGCGGTCATCGTCAGGTCCGCCTCCTGCACCGCGATGCCGAAGTCGGTGAGCAGCACCCGGCCGTCGGTGGTCAGCAGCACGTTCGGCGGCTTCACGTCCCGGTGCAGGATCCCGGCGGCGTGGCTGGCGCTCAGCGCGTCCAGCACCCCCAGCCCGACCTTCGCCACCTGCTCGGCCGGCAGCGGCCCGCGCTCCTCGACGATCTGCGCCAGGTTCCGCGACGGGATCAGGTCCATGACGATCCACGGCAGGCCCTGGTGCGACACCATGTCGTGCACCGAGACGATGTGCGGATGGCCGCGCAGCCGGGCCGCGTTGCGGGCCTCGCGCTGCGCCCGGGCCAGCCGGTCGGCGCGCTCGGCGTCGGACAGCATCGGCGGCAGCCAGACTTCCTTCAGCGCGACGTCGCAGTCCAGCGATTCGTCATAGGCCCGCCAGACCCGCCCCATGCCCCCGGCGCCGAGCCGCTCGATGAGCCGGTACCGCCCGGCTATCAGGATCCCCTCCGCGCCGTGGCTGTCCGTTCCGTTTTCCTCTTCTCCAGCCACCGCTGGCCCCTCCCGTCCGACTTTACGCAGCCCAGTCTGTCAGGACCGGCCGTAACCCGCGACCATGTGCCCTACCCTGGACCGATGATGATCGCCGCGGCCGTCGTCCCGCATCCCCCGGTCCTGGTCCCGGAGATCGCGCAGGGATTCGCCCCGGACCTCGACGCGCTGCGTGCGGCCTGCGACCTCGCGGTCGGCCGCCTCTACGCCGCCGGGCCGGACGAGATCCTGATCGTCGGCGCCGGGGACCGGCAGAGCACGGACATCGCTGTCACCGGCAGCTTCCGCGAATACGGACTCGATCTCGCGGTGGACGGTCGCTGGCCGGCGGCCGGCGCCACTTCGATCCCGATGACGCTGCCGTTCCTGATCGGTGCCTGGCTGCTGCGCGATCGCCCTGCTACCCCGGTCCGACATGCGGCTATGGTCGATGGCAGCGTCACCGGCCCGCTTCCGCTCCCCGTGACCGCGACCGGCCGCCGCCAAGCCCTGCTGGTCCTCGGCGACGGCTCCGCCTCCCGCACCCAGCAGGCCCCCGGCCATTTCGACGAACGCGCCGAGCCCTACGACGCCGCGGTGGCGCGTGCGCTGGCCACGGTCGACACCAAGGCGCTCGCTGCCCTCGACCCCGATCTGTCGCGGGCCCTGCACGTCGCCGGACTCCCTGCCTGGCAGGCGCTCGCCGCCGCGGCCGAGGCATCAGCCGAGGCATCAGACGTCGAGTACGACGCCGAGCTCCTTTACGAGGAAGCCCCCTACGGCGTCGGCTACTTCGTCGCGACGTGGATCGCGCGCTGACACGACGAATCGCGCATAAAGGCAAACAGAACGGCCGCGGCTACCGAATCGTTGAATCGTTGATTCGGTAGCCGCGGCCGTGTTCCATCCCCCTCCCCGGTGCCTACCGCTGAGCCGGCACCGCGGTCCGGAAAACTACTTCAGCATGTCCTTGGCCTTCTGGACGCCGGTCTCGATCTTGTCGTCGTACTTGCCGCCGGACTTGCCCTTGGCCATCGCCCCGGCCTTCTCCACGCCGCTGGCCACGTTGTCCTTGATGCTCTGGGTCATCCCGCCGCCGGACTTGGCGTCCGACCGCCCGTCGTCCCCGGCTCCCGGAGCGGCCTCGCCGTCGTGCGACACCGGCGCGCCCTCGGACACCATGTTCGTCGCCCCGTCCTCGGCGTCGGCCTCGGCCTCCGGCGCGGACACGCTGCCCGCGGGTCCGGCCTCGGTCTCGTCCTTCTTCTTGTCCATCATGTCCGAGACCTTGTTCTTGGCCTGCCCGGCGACATCGCCGGCCTTGTCGGCGGCCTCGCTCACCTTGGTCTTGAAAACGTCGAAGATGCCCATGTCGCCTGCGAGTCCTTCCGTGAAGGGGATCCTGTCCCCAGGAGATCACGAGTGGCGTCACCTGTCGAACCGGGTCGATCACCGTGAGTGACATGGGAGAATCGGCGCCGTGAGCGCAGCATGAATACCGTCCCGGTGATCGCCGTCGTCGGCCCCACCGCCTCCGGCAAGTCCGACCTCGGCGTGGCGGTGGCCCGGGCCCTGCACGGCGAGGTGGTCAACGCCGACTCGATGCAGCTGTACACGGGCATGGACGTCGGCACCGCCAAGCTGACCGTGGCCGAGCGCCACGGCGTGCCGCACCACCTGCTGGACATCTGGCCGGTGACCCGCGCGGCGAACGTCGCGGAGTACCAGACGCTGGCCCGGGTCGAGGCCGACCGGCTGCTGGCCCGGAACAAGCCGCCGGTCTTCGTCGGCGGGTCCGGGCTGTATCTGCGCGGCGCGCTCGACGAGTTCAAGTTCCCCGGCACCGACGGCGCGCTGCGCGAACGGCTGGAGGGCGAACTCGCCGAGGTCGGCTCCTTCGCGCTGCACCAGCGCCTGGCGGTCGCCGATCCGCAGGCCGCCGAGAGCATCCTGCCGTCCAACGGACGGCGCATCGTGCGCGCGCTGGAGGTGATCGAGCTGACCGGCGGCCTGTACACGGCCACTCTGCCCGAGCACACCGACCACTACCCGCGCACCGTCCACCTGGGCCTGGACGTCGACCGCCCGGCACTGGACGAGCGGATCGCGCTGCGCGTGGACCGCATGTGGGAGGCCGGTTTCGTGCAGGAGGTGCGTGACCTGCTCCCCGAGGGGCTGCGCGACGGCCGTACTGCCGCGCTGGCCCTGGGCTACGCGCAGGTGCTGCGGTTCCTGGCCGGGGAGTGGACCGAGGAGCAGGCGAAGGAGGAGACGGTGCGTGCCACCAAGCGCTTCGCGCGGCGGCAGGACTCGTGGTTCCGCCGCGACTCGCGCGTGCACTGGTTGCGGTTCGATCGTCCCGACCTCGTCGAGGCGGCGCTGGATAGGATCGGGGCATGATCCTCGACGGCCTGCCGGCCGCGGTCCGCTTGACCAAGGGCCACGGCACGGAGAACGACTTCGTCATCGTCCCGGACCCGGACGGCGCGCTGGAGATCGGCCCGGGACAGGTCGCGGCGTTGTGCGACCGGCGGGCCGGGATCGGCGCCGACGGGCTGCTGCGGGTGGTGCGCACCGCCAAGATGCCCGGGTACGAGGACCAGGCCGCCGAGGCCGAGTTCTTCATGGACTACCGCAATGCCGACGGCAGTGTGGCTGAGATGTGCGGGAACGGGGTGCGGGTCTTCGCGCTCTATCTGACGGCGCGCGGCTTCGTTGACGACAGCCGTAGTGGTGACGACAGCCGTAGTGCCGACGACAGCCGTAGTGCCGACGACATCGGTAGCGCCGACGACACCCGTAGTGTTGCTCCGCTGAGGTTCGGCGTCGCGACCCGCGGGGGCGTGAAGCACGTGACCCTCGTCCCCACCGGCCCGCAGACCGCCGACGTCACCGTCGACATGGGGGTCCCGGTGTTCCCCGCCGGCCGCGACGGGCTCGCCGTCGACGTGCTCGGCGTCCCGAGGCCGGCGGTCGACGTGGACATGGGCAATCCGCACGCGGTCGTCTTCGTCGACTCGGTCGACGACGCCGGGACGCTCTACGAGGCGCCCGCCGTCACTCCGCCCGGCAGCTACCCCGAAGGCGTCAACGTCGAGTTCGCCGCCGACGTCGCGCCGCGCCACCTGGCCATGCGCGTCCACGAACGCGGCGTCGGCGAGACTCGCTCCTGCGGCACCGGAGCCTGCGCCGTGATGATCGCCGCCGCCCGCCGTGACGGCGCTGCTCCTGGCACCGGCTACACCGTCGACGTTCCCGGTGGCCGGTTGCGGTTCGTCGAGCGTGCCGATGGGCGGCTGGAGATGACCGGCCCGGCCGAGCTCGTCTTCGACCTCGCGGCCCCGGAAAGCGCCTGAGATGCCGGACACCGCCCCGTACGACGCGCTGCTGCTGGTCTCCTTCGGCGGACCCGAGGGCCCGGACGACGTGGTGCCGTTCCTGGAGAACGTCACCCGCGGCCGTGGCATCCCGCCGGAGCGCCTCAAGGAGGTCGGCGCGCACTACTTCCAGTTCGGCGGGGTCAGCCCGATCAATGCGCAGTGCCGCGATCTGATCGCCGCGTTGCGCCAGGATTTCGCCGATACCGGTGTGAAGCTGCCGATCTACTGGGGAAATCGCAACTGGAACCCGTTCCTGGCCGACACTCTGGCGCAGATGGAGGCCGATGGGGTGCGGCGGGCGCTCGCGGTGTTCACCAGCGCTTATTCGTCGTACTCCGGCTGCCGGCAGTATCGCGAGGACCTTGCCGCCGCGCTGGCGAAGTCCGGCACCTCGATCCAGTTCGACAAGATCCGGCCGTACTTCAACGACCAGGGTTTCGCCGAGCCGATGGCGGACTCGGTGGCGGCGGCTGTCGCCGGGCTGCCGGGGTCGGCGCGGGTGGGACCGCGTTTGGTGTTCGTGACGCACTCGCTGCCGCGCGCCTACGCGGAGACGTCCGGTCCGGGCGGCGGCGCCTACGTGGCGCAGCACCTGGAGGTGGCGCGCATGGTGGCCGAGGGCGTCAGCCGCCGCACCGGGCTGGTGCTGCCGCACGAGCTCGTCTACTGCTCGCGCAGCGGGCCGCCGCAGACGCCGTGGCTGGAGCCGGACATCAACGACCACCTGCGCGAGATCAAGGCGCAGGGCGCGACCGGGGCCGTGCTGGCGCCGATCGGCTTCGTCTCCGACCACATGGAGGTCGTCTACGACCTCGACGTCCAGGCTGCCGAGACCGCGCAGGAGATCGGGCTGCCGATCGCGCGTGCCGCGACGGTCGGCACCGATCCGCGGTTCGTGGCCGGGCTGCGGCGGCTGGTCGTGGAGCGCGCCGCCGTGGCGCGCGGGGATGTCGAGAGCGGCGCGCTCTCCGGCGTGGTCGGGCGGCTGCGGCCGTTCCCCGACGTGTGTCCTTTGAACTGCTGCCCCAATCCGCGGACGCCGCTTCCGGCGGTCGCGGGCCAGGACTGACCGGACTTCGTACACCCAGAAAGCAGGCCGCCCCGATGACTGTGAGCGCCGACCCCAAGGAACTGCTGGAGCTGGCCTCGCGGCTGGCGGCCGAGGCCGGGCGGGTCCTGGTCGAGGACCGGCCCCGCGATCTGGGCGTGGCCTCGACCAAGTCCAGCCCGACCGACATCGTCACCGTCATGGATCAGCGTTCGGAGAAGCTGATCGTGGCCGGCATCCTCGCCGAGCGGCCGGACGACGGGATCCTCGGCGAGGAAGGGGCCAGCCGCGAGGGGACCTCCGGGGTGCGGTGGGTGATCGACCCGATCGACGGGACTGTGAACTACCTCTACGAGCTCCCGATGTGGTGCGTGTCGATCGGGGTCGAGGTCGACGGGGTGGCGGTGGCCGGCGTGGTCGAGGTGCCGATGCTGCGCGAGACGTTCACCGCGCTGCGCGGGCATGGCGCTTGGCGCAACGGGGAGCCGATCCGGGCCCGCAGTGCGCAGTCCGGGGGTGGTGGTGGGGGTGAGGGTGAGGGTGCGGGTGAGCCGGTGCCGTTGGAGCGGGCGCTCGTCGCCACCGGCTTCGGGTACGCGGCGCAGCGGCGGGCCGTCCAGGGCCGGATCGTGGCGGATCTGCTGCCTCGGGTGCGGGACATCCGGCGTGGCGGCTCGGCGGCCATCGACCTGTGCTCTGTGGCGTGCGGGCGCGTGGACGGCTACTACGAGCGCGGGACCAACCCGTGGGACATCGCCGCCGGCGGGCTGATCGTCGAGGAGGCCGGCGGGCGGATCGGCGGACTGCGCGGAACGGCCGCCTCCGTCGAGATGACGGTGGCGGCCGCTCCTGGACTTTTTGAGGTGTTGTGCGAGTATCTCGAGGGGTGCGGCGCGGACCGGGACTCCTGAGGGTTGGGAGAGCCGGCGCATTCCCGCCGGGTTTCGGTCAGGCGGCGCGCGGGAGGTCCTCACGGACCTCCACATGGTGGTTCGCGGCGATCCGGAGCAGGTTGTCCAACTCGGCCTGCTCCACCTGGATCGCATAAGCATCCTCGGCGATCATCGCACCTTGCAGGCGGGCCTTGGTCTCACGGATGCGCTGGGTAAGGCCGGTGACGAATTCGAGCATGGTGTCTCTCCTGCGGGGGTGACGCTAGGGGGCTTTGTGCCTCCTGCCCGGCATCTTCAGAAGGGAAACTCCCGATCACCTGAGAAAAGCCTGTGATCATGAGACGTTTGTCACTTACCCGGTGTTTACGTCATGACCAGGCATGATGGATCGACGCCGGGAGAGCCGGAGACGTACCGGCCGGCGAGGTACCGGCCGGCGACGTACCAGAGGGAGAACGCGCAGTGCGGGTGCTGGTCGTGGAGGACGAGCAGGTGCTGGCCGACGCCGTGGCGACCGGTCTGCGCCGCGAGTCCATGGCGGTCGACGTCGTCTACGACGGCGACGCCGCGCTGGAGCGAATAGAGGTCAACGACTACGACGTGGTCGTGCTGGACCGGGATCTGCCGCTGGTGCACGGCGACGACGTCTGCCGGCACGTGGTGAGCAGCGGGCTGGCGACGCGGGTGCTGATGCTGACGGCGGCCGGTGATGTCGCGGACCGCGTGGCGGGCCTGACCCTCGGCGCCGATGACTACCTGGCCAAGCCCTTCGCGTTCCCGGAGCTGATAGCGCGCATCCGCGCGCTGGGCCGACGCGCCGTGCCGGCGCTGCCGCCGGTGCTGGAGCGCTCGGGTCTGCGGGTCGATCCCAGTCGGCGCGAGGTGGTGCGCGATGGACGGCCGGTGCCGTTGTCGCCCAAGGAGTTCGCGGTGCTGGAGGTGCTGATGCGTGCCGATGGTGCCGCTGTGAGCTCCGAGCAGCTGCTGGAGAAGGCCTGGGACGAGAACGCCGATCCGTTCACGAACGTCGTGCGGGTGACGGTGATGACGCTGCGGCGCAAGCTGGGCGAGCCGGCGGTGGTGCTCACCGTGCCGGGTGCCGGGTATCGGATTCCCTGATGCAGGACGTCCACGGTGTGCATGGTGTCCACGGTCTGATGGCTGGTGGCGACTCGGGACAGGTCGACAGCACCTACGGCGGTGAGGACGGGCCGCCGCCCTCGGCGCGGGAGCGTCCGCGCCCCGGGCTCACGATCCGCATGCGGATGACGGTCGCCTACGGCGCGGCGGTGTTCCTCACCGGTGCGATGCTGATCTACGTCGCCTACTTGTTGTTCCGGTGGCGTCTGAACCACATGAACGCGGACGTCGCCAAGCCGCTCGTGTGCCAGGGCACCAAGGTCGCGAAAGCCGACGACGCCTACTGCCGCGAGATCGAGAACAAGCAGATCCTGAGCCAGATCGAGAAGCCGCTCATCATAGTCCTGCTGGTCTCGGCCGTGGTGGCGGTCATGATCGGCTACTTCCTGGCCGGACGCTTCCTGCGGCCGCTGCACCGGATCACCCACACCGCGCGCCGCGTCGCCAGCCGTCCGGACCGCGCGCTGCACGCCCGGATCGACCTGGAGGGTCCGCACGACGAGCTCGTGGAGCTGGCGCAGACCTTCGACAGCATGCTGGATCGGCTGGACCACGCCTTCGAGGGTCAGCGCCGGTTCGTCGGCAACGCCTCGCACGAGCTGCGTACTCCGCTGGCGATCAACCGCACGCTGCTCGAGGTGACGCTGATGGACCCGGAGGTGTCCGAGCAGACGCGGCAGCTGTGCCAGACGCTGCTGGCGACGAATGAGCGCAGCGAGCGGATGATCGAGGGACTGCTGCTACTGGCGCGCGCCGACAACGAGCCGACCGACCGCGAGGACATCGACCTCGCCGAGGTCGCCCACCGCTCAGTGACGCAATGCGAAATGGAGGCAGCCGACCGCGACGTGGCGATCCGCACCTCCCTCCAACCTGCGTACGTGTCCGGAGACGGGATCCTCATCGAGCGGATCGCGATGAACCTGATCCAGAACGCACTACGGCACAACGTCGCCGGGGGATGGGTCGATGTACTCAGCTACGACCGCTCGCAGGACGTGCCCGGCCACGGCCTGCTCGTGGTGGCCAACACCGGCCCGGAGGTACCGCCCTACGCGGTGGAGTCGCTGTTCGAGCCCTTCAAGCGCGGCTCGCAGGCGACGGGCGCTGCGGCGGCGCGCGATCCGAAGGACAAGGGCGTGGGGTTGGGGCTGTCGATTGTGCGCTCGGTGGTGCGGGCGCATGGGGGGCGGGTGGCGGCTGAGCCTCGCCCGGGGGGTGGGTTGATTGTGCGGGTGTGGTTGCCGGTGCGGGGGTGATGGTGGGGGGGGTGGTCGTGGGGGAGTGAGGTCAAATAGATAAAGTCAAAAGCCGTGAAAGGCGAAAAGCAGGCGCTTCCAGCGGGGACCTCTGATCCCTCGGAGAACTGGCGCTAGTCCATAGGGGGGTGGCTGCTAGTCCCTGCGCTGGCGGTTTGTGAGGTGGGGGTTTGTTCCCCTCGCTCACGTCGGCAGCCCTACGGGTACAGCACCGCCGCCCAGGTATCAAGTCCATGCCGTGGCGGATGTGTTCTAGCGCTGCGGTTGTGCTTGCATGAACTTGACACCTGGTCGGCGGTACTGTAGGCAAAGCCCTGCCGACGTGACCGAGGAGAACAAACCCAAACCCCAGGGAGGGGACTGAAGGATCCGGGGGCGGGGCGGCTCGCTTCAGCCTTTCGGCCGCCGGTGGGCAAACCTTCGGCGCCGGTAGAGCGAGTCTTCGACTGCCGGTAGAGCAGGTCCTCGGCCGCCGGTCAGGCAGGTCATTGGGGCGCCGGTGCGGCAGGTCGCCAGCGAGGCAGGTCTTCGGGGCGCCAGTGCGGCAGGACTTCGGTAGCCGGTCAGGCAGATCTCTCGGGCGCCAGTGCGGCAGGTCGCCGGTGAGGCAAGTGTTTGGGGTGTCGGTGTGGCAGGACTCTGGCCGTCGCTTTTGCTTTGAACCTTCCCGGCGGCCGGAATCGGCAGGCATCCGCCCCCTCCCCAGTGATTGTCAGCTCTCTCCCTGGGTTTTTGGTTTGTTCTCCTCGGTCACGTCGGCAGGGCTTTGCCTACAGTACCGCCGACCAGGTGTCAAGTTCATGCAAGCGCAACCGCAGCGCTAGAACAACAAGGTTCCGGCATGGACTTGATACCTG
>NZ_BAAAQN010000104.1:0-23937 GCF_039531695.1 Catenulispora yoronensis | reverse complement strand
CCCGCTCGAGGACTTAGACACTCATCGAGCTACACGGAAGGCCCTGCACTCATGCACCGATCAACCCTGAACCACCCCAAAGCATGGCCCACCACCAGCCACGTTCGGAAAGACAACAGGCTCCAAGCCAAGCCAAGCCAAGCCACGCCACGCCAAGCCAAGCCAAGCCAAACCAAGCCGAGTCAGAGCTGAGTTGAGCCGAGCTGAGCCGAGTCAGAGCTGAGTTGAGCCAAGCTGAGCTGAGTCAGAGCCGAGCCGAGCTGAGCCGAGCCGAGCCGAGCCGAGCCGAGCCAAGCCTGAACCGAGTTGAGCCAAGCCGAGTCAGAGCTGAGTTGAGCCAAGCTGAGCTGAGTTGGATCAAGCCAGAGCCGAGCCAGAGCTGAGTGAGGCAAGCCGAGCTGAGCTGAGCTGAGGTGAGGTGAGGTGAGGTGAGGGGTTAGGTTTCGAGGATGAGCGCCTCGATCTTGTGAGCCAGCTCCACATCGAGGTCGGTGACCCCGCCGGCCGAGTGGGTGGACAGGCGGAATCGCAGTGTTCGCCATCGGATGTCGATGTCGGGATGGTGGTCGAGGTCCTCGGCGGCCGCGGCCACCCGGTCCACCAGGGCGATTCCCGCGAGGAAGTCGGTGGCGGTGAACGTGCGCGTCAGGGCTTCCGCCCCGCCGGACCATTCCGGCAGGTCAGCGAGCCGTCGGTAGATCTCCTCCTGCTCGAGAATGCGCATGACCTCATTGTCGCCGGAGTTCGGCCGCCCGTCGCGGAAGCGGGCCCTAAACTCGGGGCAATGACCACCGAGACCAGGGTGATCGTTGTCGGCGCGGCGATTGTTCGCGCTACCGGTCGCGTTGTTGAGAGTGCTTTTGGGACCGCTGCCGGGGCTGATGGCGAGGCTGGTGGCAGGGTCGAGACCGTGTTGTGCGCCCGTCGCTCCGCGCCGCCCCGGCTGGCCGGCAAGTGGGAGTTCCCGGGCGGCAAGGTGGAGCCTGGCGAGACCGACGCCGAAGCCGTGGTGCGCGAATGCCGCGAGGAGCTTGGCGTCGAGGTGGTTGTCGGGCGGCAGGTGGGGGCCGATGCGCACATCGACGATCGCCTGACGCTGCGCGTCTACCTGGCGCGTCTGCTGCCCGGGCAGCCGGATCCGCGTCCGTTGGAGGATCACGACGTCTTGGCCTGGGTCGCCCGCGCCGATCTGCTCGGCCTGGACTGGCTGGCGCCGGACGTACCGATCGTCGGCGAGCTGTCCCAAACCTCCTGGTGAGGCTGTACTCGCTGTGACTGCTCTCATAGTGTGAAAGTCGGATCAACTGCTTGAGGCTGAGCCTTTTCGGGAAGGTATCCGGAAGAACCGGCCCTCGACAGAAACGACCGCCCATGCCCGACCAGCCGCAGGAGTCACAGCCCCACCGGGAGCGGCTGGACAACCCCGGATGGCGCGGCGACGGATGGGCGATGACCACGTCTGTCTTCGGGCAGGGGTCCGAGGGGGATGCGCAGCGGCATCTGGGGCGGATGGCTGGAGTCATCGAGCGGGTCCGGTCGGCGACGTTCATGCTCGATGGCGAGGGGTTCATCCGGGAGTACCGGCTCAATGCCGAGGAGCTGTTCGGCTTCGAGCGTACGGCGATGCTGGGGAAGCCGTTTCGGGCGATGTTCCGGGACGAGGATGCGGACGCCGCGGACGCGATGGTCGAGGCGATTCGGTCCGGTGATGATGCGCGCGGTGAGCTGGAGGCGTTGACGCCGGATGGGGGCAGGGTTCCGGTTGATGTGCATTTGATGGGGTTGAGGGATAAGGACGATCACGTTCTGGTGTTCGGGTACGCCAATTCCGGTGAGGACTTGGTTCGTATTACGCGTGATCGCGCTGTGTTGGACTCTCTGTTCGAGCAGTTCCCTGTGGGTGTTGTTGTTTATGACGAGGAGGGAAGGTACGTCCGGCTGAACCGTGCGCTGGAGCGGATCAACGGACTGCCGGTGTCGGCGCATATCGGGAGGCGGATCAGGGAGGTGCTCCCGGATCTGGATCCGGCGCTGGAGGAGATTCCCGATGAGGTGCTGCGTACCGGGATCCCTGTGGTGGACGAGCAGTATGGCGGTTTCACGCCGGCGTCGGAGGAGGAGCGGGTCTGGTCGGTGAGTTACAACCGGCTGCATGGGCCGGATGGGGAGGTTATCGGGCTGTCGGGGCTGATTCTCGATGTGACTGATCGGCATCGGGCTGCGGCTGCGGCGGCGGGGGCGCGGCGGCGGTTGGCGTTGGTGAACAAGGCCGGGTCGCGGATGGGGACGGCGCTTGATGTTGAGCGGACGGCGCGGGAGTTGGCGGATGTGGCGGTGCCGGATTTCGCGGATGCGGTTGTGATTGAGATCAAGGAGGAGGTTTTTGACGAGAGGATTGGGCCGGTTGGGCCGGTTTGGTTGGCGCCGGTGCGGCGGCGGAGGGTGTTGGTGCATGGTGGGGATGGGGTGGTGGGTTCGGGGGGTGGGGGCGGTGGTGGAGTTGGTGGAGTTGGTGGAGTAGGTGGGAGTGGCGGAGGTGCTGGAGGTGCTGGAGGTGCTGGAGGTGCTGGAGCCGGTGGAGCCGGTGGCGTTGGCGGAAGTGGCGGAAGTGGTGGGGGTGGTGGGGGTGGAGGAAGCGGCGAGGGGCGGGCGCCGGTAGCCGATCCGGTTCGGGCTGAGGGGTTCAGCGCGTGGTCGACTGATCCGGACATCACCGATCGCATGCTGGCCGGCGCCGCGTGGCACTCGGCGGCGGGAATCAGCGCGGTGGCCAAGGAGCCGATTCGCGCTGTTGATGGAACTTTGTTGTGGCAGCCGACCGGTGGGGACTCGATTCTGGTTCCGCTGTGGGCTCGCGAGGCGTTGCTGGGTGTCGTGCACTTTCACCGGCATCCGGATAGTCCTCCGTTTGAGCCGGAGGACATCGATGTCGCGGAGGAGATCACGACTCGGGCTGCGGTTTCGATGGACAACGGGCGGCTTTATTTTCGTGAGCGGACTACGGCGCTGATGCTTCAGCGGGCGTTGCTGCCGCAGCGGATACCGAGCCTGCCTGGTGTTCAGGTGGCGTATCGGTATCTGCCGGGGTCGGTGGGGGCTGAGGTCGGTGGGGACTGGTTCGACGTGATCCAGCTTTCGGGGGCGCGGGTGGCGTTGGTGGTGGGGGACGTGATGGGGGTCGGGGTTCGGGCTGCGGGGATCATGGGGCAGTTCCGTACTGCTGCGCGCACGCTTGCGGGGCTGGATCTGTCGCCGGCGCAGGTGCTGCATCAGTTGGACGAGCTTGGGGCGTCGCTGTCCGAGAACCACTTGGCGACGTGCATCTACGCGGTTTACGACCCGGCGACCGGTCGACTCGCGGTGTCGCGGGCGGGGCATCCGCCGCCGTTGCTCCTGTCGCCGGACGGGACGGTGGGTGGGCTGGATGTGCCGCCGTCGCCGCCGTTGGGGGTCGGGGGCGGGGCGTATCGGAGCTGGGTGTTCGAGACGAAGGAGTTCGACATCCCGGATGGTTCGCGGCTGGCCTTCTATACGGATGGCATGGTCGAGGACAAGGGCCGGGACATCGACGAGGGGATTGGGGTGATGGCGGCGTTGTTGGCGAACTGTCCTCCGGACTCGTTGGAGGAATGCTGCGATGCGGTGACGGATGTGCTGGGGATCACCGGCGACACGTCGGACGACGCGACGCTGTTGTTGGCGCAGGTGCAGTCGATTCCTGATGAGCGGAAGGCTCATTGGCAGTTGGATGCGCACCCGTCAGCGGTGTCGGACGCACGGCACAAGGTGAGGGAGCGGTTGGGGGAGTGGGATATGGGTGGGCTGACGGATACGGCGGAGTTGTTGGTGAGCGAGCTGGTGACGAATGCGCAGCGGTATGGGCGGTCGCCGGTGTCGCTGGACATGTTGAAGACGGATCGGTTGTTGGTGGAGGTGGGGGATGCGCTGGATGTGGTGCCGCAGGTGCGGCGGGCGCAGGAGACTGATGAGGGGGGGAGGGGGTTGCAGTTGGTGAATCAGTTGGCTACGCGGTGGGGGACGCGGACTACGGGGGAGGGGAAGATTGTTTGGTTTGAGTTGGTGTGAGGGTGGAGGGTGGGGTGAGATGGTTTGAGAGTTTTTAGGTCAAGGTCAAGGTCAAAGTCAAGGTCAAAAGCTGGGTGAAGCAGGCGCCTCCGGCGAGGGCCTCGGATCCCTCGGGGAACTGGCGCCGGCTCCATAGGGGGGTGGCTGCTAGTCCCTGCGCTGGCGGTTTGTGAGGTGGGGGTTCGTTCCCCTCGGTCCCGTCAGCAGCCCTACGGGTACAGCACCGCCGCCCGGGTATCAAGTCCATGCCGTTGCGGTGAGGGCTGATGGGCTGCGGTTGCGCTTGCATGAACTTGACACCCGGTCGGCGGCACTGTAGGCAAAGCCCTGCCGACGTGACCGAGGGGAACGAACCAAAACCCAGGTGGGGGATTGACAGTCTCTGGGGGCGGGGGTGGAGCTTCTGGCTTCCGGCCGACTGTTCGAGTCCCGGGGCTTTGAGGGTTGGTGCTGGGCGCTTGCGGCTGCCGGTTCGAATGCTGGGCCTGCGCGGCTTGGCGCCAGGCGCTCGCAGCCGCCGGTTCGAGTCCGTGAGCTGGCGCTGAGTGCTTGCGGCCGCCGGTTCGAATGCTGGCCCTGCGCGGTTTGGTGCTGAGCGTTTGCGGCTGCTGGTTCGAGTCCGTCACCTGGTGCCGAGCGCTTACGGCTGCCGGTGCGAATGCTGGCGCTTCGCGGCGTGGTGCCGAGTGCTCGCAGCCGTCGGTTCGCCTTCGTGACCTGGTGCGCTCGCTGCTGCCCGTTCCGGTCATTGGTTTCGTGCTGAGCGCTGGCCCGCCGGTTCTGGTTCGTGAATTGGTGGGCTGCCGCCGCCGCTCGTTCGCCCTACCCCTTCACCACCGGCACTCGCTCCAGCTCGATCCCGAACAGCTCGCGGTAGGCGCCCAGCACCTCTTCGTCCGAGCCCAGCTCCTTCTCGTGGCGGCCGGCTGCGTCCGTTGTCACGAGTTTGCGGCCGCTCAGTGATATGCGGCCGGTGTCGGTTTGGAGGGAGCAGATCAGCGACTGGGTGAAGTGGGCTTCTGGGGAGGTGCGTTGCCACCAGGAGGCCATGGTGAAGTCGCTCAGGGAGAGGGGGCGGGGGTCTACGCGGTATTGGGCTTCGCCCTCGTGGAGGATGTCCAGTTCGCCGTCTTCGTATTCGGTGATGCGGAAGAGGCCGGCGGGGTCTTTTTGGTCGGTGCGGGTGGTGAGGTTGAGGGGGTGGTCGGTGTGGCGGCCGTAGCCGATGTCGGCGAGCCAGGGGGTGTTGGTGGTGTCGGTGACGTGGAGGGCCATGTGGTCGAGGGGTGGGCTGAAGCCGCGGTGGGGGGTGAAGGTGCGGGCGGAGAGGCGGTGGACGCGGTAGCCCAGGGATTCCAGGAGGGTGGCGAACAGGCCGTTGAGTTCGTAGCAGAAGCCGCCGCGGTGGTGGGTGACGATTTTGTCGTACAGGGCGGGGATGGTGAGGGGCATGTCCTCGTCGAGGTGGATGCTCAGGTTCTCGAAGGGGACGGTGCGCAGGTGGGCGCGGTGGAGGGCCCGCAGGGTGGCGGCGTCGGGGGTGAGGGGGCCGGTGATGCCGATGCGGGCGAGGTAGGCGGCCGCTTGTTCCGGGTGCAGGCGCTGCGTGGGCATGGTTCCTTTATCGCAGACCTGGGCGGGGTGCGCATGGTGCCGCGGCCCGGGGGCCGCGGCACTTATGCGTCAGGCGTCGGTGCGGCGGCGGATCTTGCTGCCGAGCCAGACCAGGGGGTCGTACTTCTTGTCGACGACGCGTTCCTTCAGGGGGATGAGGGCGTTGTCGGTGATGTGGATGTGCTCGGGGCAGACCTCGGTGCAGCACTTGGTGATGTTGCAGTAGCCCAGGCCGTGTTCCTCCTGGGCGGCCTTCTTGCGGTCGGCGGTGTCCAGGGGGTGCATGTCGAGTTCGGCGACGCGCATCAGGTAGCGCGGGCCGGCGAAGTTGTCCTTGTTCTCTTCGTGGTCGCGTACCGCGTGGCAGGTGTTCTGGCACAGGTAGCACTCGATGCACTTGCGGAACTCCTGCGAGCGGTCGACGTCGACCTGCTGCATGCGGTACTCGCCGGGGGCCAGGTCGGCGGGCGGGGTGAAGGACTTCACCTCGCGGGCCTTGGTGTAGTTGAAGCCGACGTCGGTCACCAGGTCCTTGATCACCGGGAAGGTGCGCAGGGGGGTGACGGTCACGGTCTCGTCCTGCTCGAAGGTGGACATGCGGGTCATGCACATCAGGCGCGGCTTGCCGTTGATCTCCGCGGAGCAGGAGCCGCACTTGCCGGCCTTGCAGTTCCAGCGGCAGGCCATGTCGGGGGCCTGGGTGGCCTGCAGGCGGTGGATCACGTCCAGGACGACCTCGCCCTCGTTGACCTCGACCTCGAAGTCGTTGAGGTCGCCGCCGGAGGCGTCGCCGCGCCAGACCTTGAACTTTCCCTGGTAACCCATGTCACTTCTCCTCGGCGGCGGTCTCGGACTTCTCGGCGCCCTCGTCGGCTTTTTGCTCGGGGATCGCGACCGGCTCCAGAACCGCCAGCTCCTCGTCGGTGAAGTACTTCTTCAGCTCGGAGAGCTCGAACAGGGCCAGCAGGTCCGGGCGCACGGTGGGGATCGGCTGGTGCTTCAGGTCCACGCCGGTCCCGTCCGCGCTCAGCGAGCAGATCAGGTTCACCTGGCGCCAGGTCGGGGACATGGCCGGGAAGTCGTCGCGGGTGTGGCCGCCGCGGGACTCCTCGCGCTCCAGGGCCGCCTTGGCGACGCATTCGCTGACGATCAGCATGTTGCGCAGGTCCAGGGCCACGTGCCAGCCCGGGTTGAAGCGGCGGCCGCCGGTGCTGCCGACCTTCTTGTGGCGCGGCTTGAACTCCTCCAGCTTGCCCAGCGCCTCGCTGACCTCTTCCGGCTTGCGGATGATGCCGACCAGGGTGTTCATGGTGATCTGGAGGTCGTGGTGCAGCGTGTACGGGTTCTCCCCGTCGGCGTTGGACAGCGGCGCCAGGGCCTCCTCCACGGCGGCGTCGACGTCCTCGGCGACCACCGCGGGACGGCCGTCGGCGTCGAAGGAGTCGAGGTACTCGGCCGCGTGCAGGCCGGCGCGCCGTCCGAAGACCAGCAGGTCGGACAGGGAGTTGCCGCCGAGGCGGTTCGAGCCGTGCATCCCGCCGGCGCACTCGCCGGCCGCGTACAGGCCCGGCACGTTCGTGCCCTGGGTGTCCGGGTCGACCTCGACGCCGCCCATCACGTAGTGGCAGGTGGGCCCGACCTCCATCGGCTTGGCCGTGATGTCGACGTCGGCCAGCTCCTTGAACTGGTGGTACATCGACGGCAGGCGGCGCCGGATCTCGTCGGCGGGCAGGCGGGTGGACACGTCCAGGTAGACACCGCCGTTGGGGGTGCCGCGGCCGGCCTTCACCTCGGAGTTGATCGAGCGGGCGACCTCGTCGCGCGGCAGCAGCTCCGGGGGGCGCCGGTTGTTCTCCTGGTCGTTGTACCAGCGGTCCGCCTCCTCCTCGGTCTCCGCGTACTGCTTGCGGAAGACGTCGGGGACGTAGTCGAACATGAACCGCTTGCCCTCGGAGTTGCGCAGCACGCCGCCGTCGCCGCGCACCGACTCCGTGACCAGGATGCCCTTCACCGACGGCGGCCAGACCATGCCGGTGGGGTGGAACTGGATGAACTCCATGTTGACCAGCGTCGCGCCGGCCAGCAGGGCCAGCGCGTGGCCGTCCCCGGTGTACTCCCAGGAGTTGGAGGTGACGGTGTAGCTGCGCCCGATGCCGCCGGTGGCCAGGATCACCGCCGGGGCCTGGAAGAGGACGAACTGCCCGGTCTCCCGGTAGTAGCCCACCGCGCCGGCGATCCGGCCCTCGGCGTCCTTCAGCAGCCGGACGATCGTGGTCTCGGCGAACACCCGCAGGTGCGACTCGTAGTCGCCGTTCGCGGCCTTGTCCTCCTGCTGCAGCGCCACCACGCGCTGCTGCAGGGTGCGGATCAGCTCCAGGCCGGTGCGGTCGCCGACGTGCGCCAGCCGGGGGTACTCGTGCCCGCCGAAGTTCCGCTGGCTGATCTTGCCGTCCTTGGTGCGGTCGAACAGCGCGCCCCAGGTCTCCAGCTCCCAGATCCGGTCCGGCGCCTCCTTGGCGTGCAGCTCGGCCATCCGGAAGTGGTTCAGGAACTTGCCGCCGCGCATCGTGTCGCGGAAGTGGACCTGCCAGTTGTCCTTCGCGTTCACGTTGCCCATGGCGGCCGCCGCGCCGCCCTCGGCCATCACCGTGTGGGCCTTGCCGAACAGCGACTTGCTGATGATCGCCACGCGCTTGCCGGCCTGCCGGGCCTCGATCGCGGCGCGCAGTCCCGCGCCGCCGGCCCCGATCACCACTACGTCATAGGAGTGGCGCTCGATGTTCTCAGCGTTCTCAGTCATTTTGGCGCACTGTTCCTTAGAAGAACGTCGGGTTGCTGAACGTGCCGTTCGCGACCAGCGCGACATAGGCGTCGGTCAGTGCCACGCCGAACAGCGAGATCCACGCGAACAGCATGTGCTTGTGGTTCAGCTTCGACACCAGGGTCCAGCCCTTGTAGCGCAGCGGGTGCTTCGAGAAGTGCTTCAGGCGGCCGCCGATCGCGTGGCGGCAGGAGTGGCACGACAGCGAGTACAGCCACAGCAGGGCGGCGTTGGCCAGCAGCACCAGCGTGCCCAGGCTCATGTGGCCCCAGGCGCCGTCGGCGTTCCGGAAGGCCAGGATCCCGTCCCAGGTCAGGATGACGTTGAAGATCAGTCCCGCGTAGAAGAAGTAGCGGTGCGTGTTGTTCAGGATCAGCGGGAACCGGGTCTCGCCGGTGTACTTGCCGTGCGGCTCGGCCACCGCGCAGGCCGGCGGCGACTGCCAGAAGGCGCGGTAGTAGGCCTTGCGGTAGTAGTAGCACGTCATCCGGAAGCCCAGCGGGAAGACCAGGATGAGCAGCGCCGGGGACTGCGTCCACCAGCTGCCGATCGGGGTGAACCCGCCCAGCGGCGAGTCCGGCAGGCAGTTGGTCGACAGGCACGGGCTGTAGAACGGCGAGATCAGGCCGTCGGCGTAGTAATCGGCTTTCTGGAACGCGCGGAACGTCGCGTAGAAAATGAAGGCGATCAGCACCAGCAACGTCAGCAGCGGACTGAGCCACCACCGGTCTGTGCGCAGCGTCTTCTGTTCGATCTTTGCGCGCGCCGGGCTCAGCGGGGCGGGGGCCTCGGGGCCGGGCGCGATGGTGTCAGTCGCCATCGACTTGTCGTCTCCCAGACGGGCAATGTTCTTACACTGTGATGTCTTGCGTCATGCCTTGCGGTGGTGCGATGTCTCGTTCCTCGGCAGAGCTCTGTGGAGCTGCGCGAACTCTAGTGGACTGCGCATCAGATTCCATAGAACGCGTCACCCGGAGTAGTGGAAACGTGATCTACCTCACATCTTACTGACGGCTCGTCGCGCGCCACGCCACGGGGGTTGGAGCACCGCCGCAGGGTCCTGGCATCATGCTCTGAAAACGCATATGGGGATGGCGTTCTCGCTGAATTCGGGGACGCGATTCGGGGGACGGGGCACATGATGGACGACTTGCGAGACGACGATCCGCGCCGGGTGGGCCCCTACACCCTCCGCCACCGTCTGGGCTCCGGATCGACCGGGACCGGATACCTGGCGCGGTCCGACGTCGGACGCGCGGTGGTGCTGAAGCTGGTGCGCCCCGGCCCGGCCGAGGACACCGGGTTCCGCTCCCGGCTGCGGAACGAGGTCGCCCACGCCCGGGCGATGTCCTGGATGTCCACCACCCCGGTGCTGAACGCCGAGCCGGACGGCGAGCCGCCGTGGGTGGCCAGCGCGTTCGTGGCCGGCGTGCCGTTGACCCGCGCGGTGGCCGAGTGCGGGCCGCTGCCGGAGCCGGTGCTGGTGGCCCTGGCCCGCGAGCTCGCGGCGGCGCTGCTGATCGTGCACGGCGCCGGGCTGATCCACCGCGGCCTGGCCCCGGCCAAGGTGCTGCTGGCCCCGGACCGGGTGCACCTGCTGGAGCGCAGCGTCGCGGCCCGCGCGCGGCACGGCACCGCCTCCACGGCCGATCCGGCGGCGCTGCCGGGCTCGCCGGCGTACCTGGCTCCGGAGCAGACCCAGGGCCGCGGCCTGACCCCGGCGGCTGACATGTTTTCCCTCGGCTCCCTCCTCTATTTCGCCGCCGCCGGCCGTGCTCCGTTCGGGGAGGGTCCGGTGGCCGAGCTGCCGGCCCGGATCGCCAAGGGCACCCCGGTGCTCGGCTTCCTGCCCCCGGTGCCGGCCGAGCTGGTCGGCGGCTGCCTGGTCAAGGACCCGAACGCCCGGGCCACCGCCCGCCAGGTGCTGGAGTTCATCGACCGGCGCGGACCGGCGCCGCTGCCGGAGGGGTGGCTGCCGCCGGTGCTGACCGCGGAGATCGCCGCGCAGGCCGCGGCCTCGGTCCAGCCGGCATGACGGCGGGTGCGACGGCGGGTGCGACGGCCCGCGGCGGCCGATTCGACACCCTCGCGGGCCCCGATGTGACCGGCGTCACGCCCGAAGTGCGACGACCGCCACATCCGCTCGGGCACTGAGGGTGAGCGGGGGGATTGCCGAGCACGTACCATGGGTAGGTATCCCCTTCTGCCAAGGAGCGCTCAGGCATGCCCACACGCGACAACATCCGGAACGTGGCGATCGTCGCGCACGTCGACCACGGCAAGACGACCCTGGTCGACGCGATGCTCTGGCAGTCCGGGGCGTTCGGCGAGCACCAGCACGTCGACGAGCGCGCCATGGACTCCAACGACCTGGAGCGCGAAAAGGGGATCACCATCCTCGCCAAGAACACCGCGGTGCACTACCGCGGACCGGCGGGCGAGGACGTGGTGATCAACATCATCGACACCCCCGGCCACGCCGACTTCGGCGGCGAGGTGGAGCGCGGCCTGTCCATGGTGGACGGCGTCGTGCTGCTGGTGGACGCCTCCGAGGGCCCGCTGCCGCAGACCCGGTTCGTGCTGCGCAAGGCGCTGGCCGCGAAGATGCCGGTGATCCTGCTGATCAACAAGGTGGACCGGCCGGACTCCCGGGTCGACGAGGTCATCGACGAGACCTACGAGCTGTTCATGGACCTGGACGCCACCGAGGAGCAGATCGAGTTCCCGATCGTCTACGCCATCGCCCGCGACGGCAAGGCCACGCTGACCAAGCCGGTCCCCGGCTCCTCCGGCAACGGCCAGGGCGGCGAGCTGGACTCGGAGAACCTGCTGCCGCTGTTCAAGACCATCCTGGAGACCATCCCGGCGCCCTCCTACACCGAGGGCGCGCCGCTGCAGGCGCACGTCACCAACCTGGACGCCTCCAACTTCCTGGGCCGCATCGCGCTGTGCCGGGTGCACCAGGGCGAGATCCGCAAGGGCCAGCAGGTGGCCTGGTGCCGGCACGACGGCACCGTCGAGCGGGTCAAGATCACCGAGCTGCTGATGACCGAGGCGCTGGAGCGCAAGCCGGCCGAGTCCGCCGGCCCCGGCGACATCATCGCGATCGCCGGCATCCCGGAGATCATGATCGGCGACACCCTGGCCGACCCGGAGGACCCGCGGCCGCTGCCGCTGATCACCGTCGACGAGCCGGCCATCTCGATGACCATCGGCACCAACACCTCCCCGCTGGTGGGCCGCGGCCCGACCAAGGGCACCAAGGTGACCGCGCGTCTGGTCAAGGACCGGCTGGACCGCGAACTGGTCGGCAACGTCTCGCTGCGGGTGCTGCCCACCGAGCGCCCGGACGCCTGGGAGGTCCAGGGCCGCGGCGAGCTGGCGCTGGCCATCCTGGTGGAGACCATGCGCCGGGAGGGCTTCGAGCTCACCGTCGGCAAGCCGCAGGTGGTCACCCGGACCGTCGACGGCAAGCTGCACGAGCCGGTCGAGCGCCTCACCATCGACGCCCCCGAGGAGTTCCTGGGCGCGGTCACGCAGCTCATCCAGGGCAACCGCAAGGGCCGCATGGAGACCATGACGAACCACGGCACCGGCTGGGTCCGGATGGAGTTCATCGTCCCCTCCCGCGGCCTGATCGGGTTCCGCACCGAGTTCCTGACGCTGACCCGCGGCACCGGCATCGCGCACGCCGTGTTCGAGGGCTACGAGCCCTGGTACGGCGAGCTGCGCACCCGCACCTCCGGCTCGCTGGTGGCCGACCGGTCCGGCAACGCCACGCCGTTCGCGATGATGAACCTCCAGGAGCGCGGCACGATGTTCGTGCAGCCCACCACCGAGGTCTACGAGGGCATGATCATCGGTGAGAACTCGCGGTCCGACGACATGGACGTGAACATCACCAAGGAGAAGAAGCTCACGAACATGCGCTCGTCGACGTCCGACGTCACCGAGACGCTGATCCCGCCGCGCCAGCTGTCGCTGGAGCAGGCGCTGGAGTTCATCCGCGAGGACGAGTGCGTGGAGGTCACGCCGGACACCGTCCGGATCCGGAAGGTGGAGCTGAACGCCCAGGTCCGGGGCCGGTCGCGGGGTAACGCGGCCAAGGGCAAGAGCTGAGGCGCGGCAAGTCCGGGACGGTGAGTAGGTAGGTACAACTTGGCTGAGGGCCGCTGCGGGAAACTTCCCGCAGCGGCCCTTTGCCGTGTCCGGTGTCCGGGTCCAGCGTCCGGTGTCGGAGGCCCGGTGTCCGTGTCGGAGGTCCGGTGTCCGGCAGCCGTCGCGGCTCAGCCACCGGCCGGGGTGGACTGCCCGGCCACGAACGGCTTCGCCTCCAGTGAGCCCTTCTCGCAGACCGTGGTCGGCGCGGCGAGGGTGATCTTCGCCCACTTGGTGTCGCCGGGCAGCTGGGCCAGCGCGTGCACGGTCTTCGGCTCGCACTCGCCGGTGGCCGGCTCGCCGTCGCCGGGGATGTTGGGGGAGTAGCGCACCTCGGAGTGGATCCAGCCGCCGGGCGCGACGGTCACGGCGGCGGGGGCCGCCGGGAAGCGGACCACGGTGGTCGGCAGCGGGTGCTCGTCCGAGGCCAGCAGCGACACCCCGGGGAAGCCGGTGACGGTGCAGGCGTGGCCGGAGGTGTTCCGCAGCGCGATGTCGGCCGCCACGTGGCCGGTGCCCTCGCTGTTCGGGACCAGGGTCCAGGTGCCTCCGGGCATCTCGGCCGTGGTGCACGCGGCGACGCCGGCCGCGGGCGCGACCGTGCCGGTCGGTCCGGCGCCCGGCGAGCTCGCCGGGGACGACGGCGACGGCGTCGACGACGCGGTCGTCGGCGTGCCGGACGAGCCCGCCGAGCCGGTCGCGTTCGTCGAGTCCGGGGTACCCGGCGTGCTCGGCGATCCGGTGCCGGACGTGGTGGCCGTCGAGCCCACCGAGCCGGTCGCGGCGGGATTGGTACTGGCAGTGCTCGCACATCCGGCGGTCAGAGCGAGGACCGCCCCGACGGCGCCGAGGGTGCCGGCTACGGACATTGCGGAAATACGGTTCATGGAACCCAACCTTCCCGGGCGTTGACGAAAGGTAGACGTCCCATAACCCGGACAGGTTGTTTGACACGGAGTACAAATGGGGCGTGGTGTTCTCAGAACCGCCATATCAGGATTGATTGATCCTGGCTGGAGGCGGCCAGGAGGGTGCTGTCCGGGCTGAAGGCGACGCCCAGGGTGTAATCGGTGTGTCCGGCGAGCGGGGTCAGCGGCTGCGGCGCGCTCGGGGTGGCGAGGTCGAACACCTGCACCACCTTGTTGGCCCCGGCGCCGTTGGCGACCAGCCGGCCGTCGGGGCTGATGGCCACGCCGGTGGCCTCGTCCGACTGGGGGAGCTTCTTGATGACCGCCGGGTGCGAGGGGTCGGAGACGTCGTACAGGATCAGCGAGTGGTCGGCGGAACCGGTGGCCAGGATGTTGTCGTGCCGGCCCCAGGCGATGTCGAAGACCCGGTCGGTGTGGTCGCTCGCGCTGGCCAGCAGCTTCGCGGCGGACGGGTCCCGCACGTCCCAGAACTTGACGCTGTGGTCGAACGATCCGGTGGCCAGGGTCGTGCCGTCCGGGCTGAACGCCACGCTGTAGCTCAGGGCGGTGTGCTTGGTCAGGGCCCACCGGCGGGTGGGGTCGGCGACCGTGACCAGCCAGACCTTGCCGCTGGTGGTCCCGACCGCCACCAGCGAGGCGTCCGGGCTGAACTGCACGCCCTCCAGGTTCTCGCCGAGGTTCACCCGCTGGAGCAGGCGCGGCGCGGTCGCGTCCTGGATGTCCCACAGTCCGAGCGTCTGGTCCCACGAGCTGGTCGCCAGCAGCTTGCTGTCGAAGCTGACCGCGACGTTGAAGACCATCGCGGTGTGCTTGCTGGCCGTGCCGACATGGCGCGGGTGCGCGGGATCGGACATGTCGTAGAGGTGAGCGTTGTTGTCCTGGGCGCCGGCGACGAGGTACTTGCCGTCCGGGGTGAAGGTGACGTGGTTGATCGGATTCTTCAGGTCCACCTTGGCGATCTGCGTCGGCTTGGCGATCGGCGTGGGCCCGGTGCTGCCCGTGGAGGAGGGGGAGGACGGGGAGGACGCGGAGGAAGCAGCGGTCGTGGCCCCGGCGGAACTGGAGGGGGCAGTGCCGGCGGCGGATGCGGAGTTCTTGGGGGTTCCGGAGCCGGTGGCCGGGCTCGACGGAGTGCCGTCGGCGGTGCTGTTCGCGGAGTCGTGGCCGGTGGGGCTGTTCGCCGAATTCGCGCCCTTGCCCACCGCGAGCCAAGTGCCGACGCCCGCGCCGCCCGCCGCGACCGCCACCGCGCCGGCGAGGAACCAGCGTCGGCCGTGGGAGCGGTCGGGCTGCGGCTGCGGAGCTGCGGGGCCGCTCATCGGTCGGCCGGGCGGCGGCGCGCCGGAGCCCGGGTAGTGGCGGACCTCGGTGACCTGGGTGTCCTGGCCCGGGGTCCAGAAACCGGTGTCGCGCTCGGCCTGGTTCACGGTCGGCGGAGGCGGGGTGGACGGACCCGGGCCCTGGGTTGTCGGGATCGCCATGGAGCCGGTCTGTGGCATCACACTGGTGTGGCCGGCGCCGGTGGGCGATTGGAAGGCCGCTGCCTGCGCGGGTCCCGGCCCGGTCGCCGGTCCGGAGGACTGGGCTGCGGCGGCACCGGCCGCTGCGCCTGCGACACCCGCTGCTGCTTGCGCGCCGCTCGCAGGGCCCTGGGTAGCAGCAGTACTTCCGGCAGCAGCGGCACTGCTTTCACCGCCGCCACTTTTGTTCGCCCCCAGTAGCACCCCGATCCGCTCCCCGACCGTCCGCGCGTCCGCCGGCCGGTCCTGCGGCTCCTTGGCCAGCAGCGCCAGCACCAGCTCGTCGACCTCGGGCGGGATGCCCATCTGGTAGCGGCTGGGCGCCTCCGCGGGCTTGGTCACGTGCTGATAGGCCAGCCCCATCGGGGTGTCGGCCTCGAACGGGCCGCGGGCGGTCAGGGTGAAGAACAGCAGGCAGCCCAGCGAATAGAGGTCGGAGCGGGCGTCGACGCGGCCGCCCTGGGCCTGTTCCGGCGACATGTACTCGACGCTGCCGATGACCATGCCGGCCGCGGTCAGGCCGGTGCGGGTCTGCTGGTTCTCGACGAAGCGCGCGATGCCGAAGTCCAGCACCTTCACGGCGCCGGAGTCGGTCACCATCACGTTGCTGGGCTTGATGTCGCGGTGCACCACGTTGGCCGCGTGGGCGATGGTCAGCGCCTCGCAGACCTGCTGCGCCCAGCGCAGGGCGGTCTCCGGCGGCTGCGGCCCGTCGTGGCGTACGCGTTCGGCGATGGTCCGGCCCGCGACCAGCTCCATCACCAGATAGGGCACGGTCTCGCCGGAGTACTCGTCGTGTCCGTAGTCGTGCACGGTCACGATCGAGGGCCCGGAGAGGTTGCCGGCGATCCGGGCCTCGCGGTCGAAGCGCGCCAGCGCCTCGTCGGTCAGGCCGCCCGCGGTGACGATCTTCACCGCCACCTCGCGCCCGATCCGCGCGTCGTGGGCGCGCCAGACCTCGCCCATGCCGCCCCGGCCCAGCAACCGGACCAGCCGGTACCGTCCGTCGAGTACGTCGTCTGCCATGAGTGCCCCCCAGCCCTCTGATCCACCTGCCCGCATGGTGTCAGGGCCAGGCTACCGACGGCACAGACGCGCCGCACCGGTCGTTATCGAGCCGGTGCGGCGCGGGACGGGTTTCCCCTCCCCCGGGTGCCCTCCGAGGGGACCCTCCGAAAGAACTGCCGGAACCGCCGGACCTACCCCAGCGACCGCTTCAGGAAGTCGACCTGCAGCAGCATCAGGTTCTCCGCGACCACTTCCTGCGGCGTCATGTGCGTGACGCCGGACAGCGGCAGCATCTCGTGCGGCCGGCCGGCGGCCAGCAGCGCCGAGGACAGCCGCAGCGTGTGCGCGGCCACCACGTTGTCGTCGGCCAGGCCGTGGATCACCATCATCGGCCGGTGCTCCGGCGCCCAGTCGCCGGGCTCGGTGCCGACCACGATCGAGTTATGCCGGTACACCTCCGGCTCGGTGTCCGGGTGGCCCAGGTAGCGCTCGGTGTAGCAGGTGTCGTACAGCTGCCAGTCGGTGACCGGCGCGCCGACCACCGCGGCGTGGAACACGTCCGGGCGGCGCAGCGCGGCCAGCGCCGCCAGGTAGCCGCCGTAGGACCAGCCGCGGATCGCCACCCGCGCCAGGTCCAGGTCGGGGTGCTCGGCGGCGGCCGCGTGCAGCGCGTCCACCTGGTCCTGGAGCGTCGGCCCGGCGAAGTCGTGGTGGATCGCGCGGTCCCACTCCGGGCCCCGGCCCGGCGTGCCCCGGCCGTCCACGACCAGCACCGCGAAGCCCTGGTCGGCCAGCCACTGCGAGGCCAGGTGGCCGTTGTGCGTGGCCAGCGCGCGCTGCGCGTGCGGACCGCCGTAGGGGTCGAGTAGCACCGGCAGCTTCGTGCCCGGCACGTGGCCGGAGGGCAGCACCAGCACGCCGCGCAGCTCCCGCTCGCCGAGCCGGACCATCGTGGCGTTCAGTGCCAGACGCGGCACCTCGGCGACGTTGCGCACCGTGCACAGGTCCTTCAGGTCGCCGTCCTCGTCGAGGCGCACCACCCGGGCCGTCGAGCCGGGCTCGGCGAACACCGCCGAGCCGATGACGGCCAGGTCCGCGCCGAACACCGCGGAGTGCACGCCGAACGTCTCGGTGAGCTGGCGCACCACGCCGTCCCGCGACACCAGGTACACGTGGATCTCGGCCGGGTCCTCGGCCGAGGCGGTGAACTGCACGCCGTGCTCGCCCACCGACAGCACCGCGCGCACCTGGAGCTCCGGCGGCGTCAGCGGCTCGCCGTCGAGCAGCACCCGGTTCGCGCCGTCGCGCGGGCCGACGGTGACCAGCGCCGCCGTAGCCTCCTCGTCGCCGTCGTCGGGCCCGGAGATCCAGGCCGGGACGCCGGAGAAGATGTCGACCCAGCGCGGGTCCGACTCCTCGCTGTGCAGCGTCACCATCCCGCTGTCCGGGTCGAGCAGCGCGTAGGTGAGGCGGGTCTGCTCCCGGTTCATCAGCCCGAGGACCGGGTCGCCGCCGGCCGACCAGTGCACCTGGGTCAGGTAGGGCGAGGCCGCCTCCCAGCGCACGTCCACCCGCGAGCCGTCCAGGCCGAGCACCACGCCGGAGACGTCCGCGTTGGCCGTCCCGGCCGCCGGGTAGCGCACCTCCGCCGGGGTCTTGCCGGGGTTCGCCGGGTCGGCGATGTACCAGGTCTGGATCGGCGCCTCGTCGGCCCGCTCGGCGAACAGCCGGTCCCCCTCGGGCGCCCACCAGTGACCGCGGAACCGGTCCATCTCCTCGGCCGCGATGAACTCGGCCAGGCCGTAGGTCACGGTCGGCGACTCCGGCTCGGCCAGCGCGCGGTCCCCGGCGCCGTCCACCCCGACCACCCGCAGCGCGCCGCCGGCCACGTAGGCGACGTGGGTGCCGGCCGGGTTCGGCCGCGGGTCGGCCACGCCGGCCGGGACGTCCAGCTCCCGCACCGGCGCGCCGGCGCCGGCCTCGGTCAGATCGGCCACGAACAGGCGCCCGGACAGCGCGAAGGCCGCCGTGCCGACTTCGCCGTCGACGGCGAACCCGACGATGCCCGCCGCGCCCTGCCGCGACCGCTCCCGCCGGGCCCGCTCCTCGTCGGTCAGCTCCTCGTCCGCGCCGCCGAGCAGCGCGATCGGGTCGGCGACGAGCCGCTCCTGCCCGGTGGCCGGGTCCAGGACCCACAGGCAGGTCGCGGTGTCCGTGCCGTGCTTGCCGCGCAGGAAGGCGATGCGGGAGCCGTCCGGGGCGATGCTGAAGGCGCGCGGCACGCCGAGGGTGAAGCGCTGGGTCCGGGCCGAATGCCGCGGGAACGAGGGGGTGTCTGCCATGCTGTCATGCTATGCGCACCGCTTCGCACCGGGACGTTCCAGGAGCGGCGCGGGAGCTATGGCTACCCTTGCTCTATGACCGCGAACCCCACGGCGCCGTCGCAGGCGTCCCCGGCGCCCGCCCCCACGGCCGCCCGGCGCCTGCTGCTCGTGCACGCCCACCCGGACGACGAGGTCATCGGCACCGGCGCCACGATGGCCGGCTACGCCGCCGAGGGCGCGCACGTCACCCTGGTCACCTGCACCGCGGGCGAGGAGGGCGAGATCCTGGTGCCCGAGCTGGCGCACCTGGCCGCCGACCGCGAGGACCGGCTGGCCGACGTCCGCGTGGTGGAGCTGGCCAACGCGATGACCGCGCTCGGCGTGGACGACCACCGCTTCCTCGGCGGCGTCGGCCGCTACCGGGACTCCGGGATGATGGGCACCCCGGCCAACGACAAGCCCCGTGCCTTCTGGAACGCCGACGTGGACGAGGCCGCCGCGCACCTGGCTGCGGTGGTCCGCGAGATCCGGCCGCAGGTCCTGGTGACCTACGACGAGAACGGCGGCTACGGGCACCCGGACCACATCCAGGCGCACCGCGTGGCGATGCGGGCCGCCGAGCTGGCCGCCGACCCGGACCACGCGCCCGGGCCCGGCGCGCCCTGGGAGATCGCCAAGATCTACTGGACCGCGGTGCCCAAGCGGGTGCTGGCCGAGGGCATCCGGGCCCTGAAGGAGGCCGGCGACACCAGCGGCTTCCTGGCCGTGGAATCGGTCGACGACCTGCCGTTCGGCACCGACGACGCGCTGGTGACGACCTGCGTCGACGGCAGCGCCCACATGGAGCGCAAGCGTGAGGGCATGCGCGCCTACCCGACCCAGATCTCGATGGAGGAGGGCTTCTTCGCGCTCTCCAACGCCATCGGGATGGAGTTCATGGCGCACGAGTTCTTCCAGATCGTGAAGGGCGACGCCGAGCGGTCGGACGCCGAGCTGGAGAAGGATCTGTTCGCCGGGCTCGAGACCGCGCAGGGCTGACGGCCGTGTCGATGGACGTCAGGGTCGTCGTGTTCGTGGTGGCCGCCGGGGTGGTCGGCGCGGCCGGGCTGGTGCTGGCGGCGTGGCAGGGGCTGGGCACGGTCGGCCGCTGGTGCCTGCTGTCCGGGCTCGGCGCGTCCGGCGTGGTGGTCGGGCTGGTGGGCACCATGATCCAGGGCTACACGGTGCGGGTCGGCGGCTCGGGGCCGCGGCTGATGGACGCCGGGGACCCGGCCTCCGGCACCGGCGGCGGAGCGGGCTTCGCCTTCCCGGCCGGCGCGGTCGTCGGCCTGGTGTTTTTCACGGCGCTGCTGCTGGTCGCCGCCTCCGTACTGCGGCAGCCGTTGGGGGTGCTGGTCGCGGCCGGCGGCTGGCTGGCGATCGTGGGCACGCTGATGTTCGGCGTCGGCGACCGCGGGAACGTCATCCTGGCGAACAATTCCTCGGCGCAGATCTATGTCTACGGCGGGCTGGTCGTCGCCTTCGGCATCGCGGTGCTGGTGTACCAGTGGCAGCTGACCGACCGGCTGGCGGCCCGCGCGGCGGCGAGCCGGCCGGTGGACCGCGTCCGCTGACCGCACCGATTCCCGGTATTCCTCGCCGCCCGGCGGCGCGCTCGCGCACGCCCTGGAACAGGGCGGACCTCAGGCGGAACCAAACTCGCTCGATCGAGTGAAGCGTGCACGGATTCCGGCGGGTCAGCGCCGTACAGCCGTGGCAATGTCACCCTTACGCCCCTGTGACCACCGCTGATCACAGTACTGTGATCAGAGCAACACTCTTGGTGACCGGTGGCGCGCTGCTAGATGGCACAGCTAGTAGGCCCTGCCCGATGGCCCTGCGCGACCGACCTTGACAGAGGCGACCGACTTTGAACGACGAGTATCTCCGACGCCCGGCTCGGGACGTCGATCCCGACCAACTCCCCGACTACGGATTCGGCGGCGAGCCGCTGTTCCGCGACGAGGTGCCGCCCGTTGTCGGCGGCGGACCGGGCTCGACCGGCTTCCACGACGCCTCGCTGTTCCGGACGGACAGCGGTGTGCCGGGGCAGCGTTACGAGTCGGCGGCGGGGACCGGCCGCGGGGGCAACGGCTTCGGGCTCGACTACGGGTCCGGCGGGGACTACGGCACCGGGATCCTGGGCCAGGTCCCGACGCCGCGGCCGGTGGACGGGCGGCAGGCGGCGGGCATCGGGCCGCGCGGCGCGGCGGTCGGGAACGGGGGCGGTGCCGGGGGAGTCGGTGGCGTCGGCGGCGGAGCCGGTGGTCGTGGCGCTCCCGGTGGGCCCGGTGGAGCTGGTGCCCCCGGCGCTCCTGAGGGGTCCGGCGGCGATCCGCAGCGGGCTGCGAACGAAGGACCGCTGCGCGTCGTCCCGGCCGAGCAGGCCAGCGCGCTGCTGAGGATCAAGCTCCCCGACTCGCCGCCGGTCCCGGCCACGACGCTGCGCGGCGACGCGCCGATCGAGACCGTGGTCGAGGCCTCGCAGATGCTGCACCGCGTCAGCCCGGCGCGGCCGAACGCGCTGCCCGGCGACGTGCTGGCGCTGACCACCGCCACGATGGTGGTGCCGATGCCCGGCGCGGCGTTCGGCGGGCTGCTGGTGCCGCAGCGGTCGGCGCGGCTCACCGCTTCGGTGCCGCCGGACCTGGCCAGCCGGGCCGAGGCGGACCTGCTCTCGGACACCGTCGAGCAGTTCTTCGGGGACTTCGACGCCATCGGGCGCGAGCTGGAGGCCCAGCGGGCCGGCGGCGTCGCCGAGGCGGCGCGGGCGATCGGGTCCGGAGCCGGGGCGAGTGTCGGCGCGGGGCTCGTCGGCGTCGGCGCCGGATTCGGCGGCGAGACCGGGCCCGAGGGGACGTCGGGGCCCGGCGGGTCCGGGCCGAACTCGCCGACCGCGCCGCCGGCCGGCCGGTACGGCGTGCCGACGCAGTTCCCCGGCTACGACGCCGCGCGCCGCAGCCCGGTCGGGATGCGGTACCTCGGCGGGATCTTCCACGACTCCTCCGGCGAGTCGTCGTTCTACGACCCGGCGACCGAATCGCTGGTGCCGATGGGCGCCGCCGCGTTCTCGGCCGCGGATTTCCGCCGGATCTCGACGTCGGGGGTGACGCCCCGGCCGGTGCCGCCGCCGCGGACCGGGCCGCAGACCGCGCCGCCGCCGCGCCAGAGCGGTGCGGCGGCGGCCGGGACGTCCGCGAAGGCCTTGAGCGGCGCGGGCCGGTCGGGCGGGTCGGCCGGCCTGGTCGGCTCGGCCAGGTCGGTCGGCTCGGCGGCCTCCCTCGGTCCGGCCGGCGGGACGACCGGGTCCCGGTCGACGGGCGCCGCCGCGTTGGCGGCCGGTCGCGGTACGGGAACCGGCCTCGGTGCCGGTACCGGTACCGGGACTCGCATCTCCGGCCCGCCCGCGACCGGCCGCACCGTGCCGCGCCCGGCCCCGCCGCGCGACGACGACACCGCCGTGCTGCCCACCGAGCACTGGACCGACCACCACCCGGACCACCGCACTCGCCGCGGGGCGCGGCGGGGCCGCGTGCTGCTGGTGTCCGCGGTGGCCGCCGGCCTGGTCTTCGGCGGGGTCTACGCGGCCGCGCTGGCGCTGGAGGGCCAGGTGCCGAACGGCACGGTCGTGGACGGCGTCGGCATCGGCGGCCTGTCGCGCGCCGACGCGGAGGCCAAGCTCGCCGCGGCGCTGGCGCCGAAGCTGGCCGCGCCGCTGCGCCTCACGGCCGACGGCGTGGTGTTCCAGCTGTTACCGGACCAGTCCGGGCTGCGTATCGACTACGCGGCCACGGTCGCCGCCGCCTCGTCCGGCCGGAGCGATCCGCTGGTGGCGTTGCCGGCGCTGGTCGGCAAGGGCCGGGACGTGCCGTTGCAGGTGACCGTGGACCGCGTCGCGCTGCGCGCCGCCCTGGCGAAGGTCACCGCCGGGTTCGACCGGACGATGGTGGACGGCGGCGTCGCCTTCCCCAACGGCGTGCCGACGCCGATCGCGCCCCGGCCGGGACGCCAGGTGGACCTGGACGCCGCGGTGAACGCGGTCGCCGGGGCGTTCGACGACGGCGTGGCCTCGGTGCGCCTGGCGGCGCTGGGGCACGGCGTGGCCATAGCGCCGGTCGGCTACGCGATGCCCGAGAAGGCGCCGGTGAAGATGCCCGAGAAGGCACCGGAGAAGATGCCGGAAGCTGTCGTGTCGGCGGGCAGCGAGGACACCCCCGCCGCGAGCGTCCAGGCCGGCCCGGCCTTCCCGGCCACCCCGGTCGCGCTGGTCGTCCACGACGTCCAGCCGACCGTGACGCCGGCCGTGGTCGCCCAGGCCATGCAGGACCTGGCACGCCCCGCGATGGCGGCGCCGGTCACGCTGGTCACCGGGTCCGTGAAGACCGTCTTCAAGCCCCCGATGCTGGGGCGCTTCCTGGCGATCGTGCCCGACGGCCGGGGCGGCCTGACGCCGAAGCTGGACGGCCAGGGTTTGCGCGGCGAGATCGACCACGACGCGCTGGCGAAGCTGGAGCAGCCGGCGACCGACGCGACGTTCACCGTCACCAACGGCGAGCCGGTGCTGGTGCCCGGCAAGAACGGGACCGGCTACGCCCCCGCCGCGATCCAGAACGCTGTCGTTCCGGTGCTGACGAAGACCTCGACGGCGCAGCGCGTGGTGGCCGTGCCGATCGGTCCGCTGCCGCCGGCGCTGACCACGGAGGCGGCCCAGGCTCTGGGCGTCAAGGACGTGATGGGCACCTACACGGCGCCGTTCGCGGCCACGACGCAGCGGACGGCCAACGTCCGGCGCGCCGCGGACCTGGTGCGCGGGCAGGTCGTGCAGGCGGGGCAGACCCTCAGCCTGAACCAGGTGATCGGGCCGCGGACGGCCGCCAACGGCTTCGTGCCGGCCGGGGTCGCCGGGGCCGCCGGAGCCGCGGCGGTGGCGCAGGGCGAGGTGGCCGCGGTCGGCGGCCTGGACGCGGGCGCCGGCACCTCGATGGTCGCCACCGCGCTGTTCAACGCCGAGTACCTGGCCGGGCTGAAGGACGTCGAGCACCACCCGCACGCGGTCGTGACCGACCACTTCCCGCCCGGGCTGGAGGCCGCGGTCGCGTACCCGGACGTGGACCTGAAGTTCCAGAACGACTCCGGCGCGCCGGTGTACCTGTGGACCGCCACCACCGAGAACGCGGTCACCGTCGCGGTGCTG
Organism: Catenulispora yoronensis; assembly: GCF_039531695.1. Taxonomy (NCBI): domain Bacteria; kingdom Bacillati; phylum Actinomycetota; class Actinomycetes; order Catenulisporales; family Catenulisporaceae; genus Catenulispora; species Catenulispora yoronensis. The sequence continues at coordinate 244 of NZ_BAAAQN010000104.1, read as the reverse complement.
GGCCAGAAGGCCTACGACTCGGTGCAGACCGAGACGTCGCCGCACTACGCCCAGGTGGCGCCCCGGACCACCGGCGGCTCGGGCGGCTCCTGCGTCGCCACCGACGGTGTCCCCGGGTTCCAGGTCGACGTCACCCGGATCCTGGCCAAGGCCGGGCAGGATCCGATCCGCCAGGTCTTCCACACCTCCTACGCCGCGCAGGACCGGGTGGTCTGCGGGGCCGGGACCGGCGGCAGCGCCGCGA
>NZ_BAAAQN010000103.1:0-23956 GCF_039531695.1 Catenulispora yoronensis | reverse complement strand
AGGTATCAAGTCCATGCCGCTGCGGTGATGGTTGTTGGGCTGCGGTTGGGCTTGCATGAACTTGACACCTGGTCGGCGGTACTGTAGGCAAAGCCCTGCCGACGTGACCGAGGAGAACAAACCAAAAACCCAGGGAGAGAGCTGACAATCACTGGGTAGGGGGCGGCTGCCTTGCTGACTACGGCCACCGGAAAGGTTCAAAGCAAAAGTGGCGGCCGGAGTCCTGCCGCGCCAGCACCTCAAACACTTGCCTCACCGGCGACCTACCGCACTGACACCCCGAAGACCTGCCTCACCGGCGACTTACCGCACTGGCGCCCGAGAGATCTGCCTGACTGGCGACCGAAGTCCTGCCGCACCGGCGCCCCAAAAGACCTGGTCCACCGGCGACCTACCGCACCGGCGCCCCAAATGACCTGCCTGACCGGCAGTCGAAGACTCGCTCTACCGGCGGCCGAAGGTTTACCCCACCGGCGGCCGCAGGGCTGAAGCGAGCCGCCTCCGCCCCCGGATCCTTCAGTCCTCTCCCCGGGTTTTTGGTTTGTTCTCCTCGGTCACGTCGGCAGGGCTTTGCCTACAGTGCCGCCGACCAGGTGTCAAGTTCATGCAAGCGCAACCGCAGCGCTAGAACAACAAGGTTCCGGCATGGACTTGATACCTGGGCGGCGGTGCTGTACCCGTAGGGCTGCCGACGTGAGCGAGGGGAACAAACCCCCACCCCACAAACCGCCAGCGCAGCGACTAACCAGACCAACCTATGGAGCAGCGCCAGTTCTCCGAGGGATCAGAGGCCCTCGCCGGAGGCGCCTGCCTTACCCAGCTCTTGACTTTGCCTGGCTCTTGCCTGGCTCTTGACTTTGCCTGGCGCTTGCCCGGCTCTTGCCCGGCTCTTGCCCGGCTCTTGCCCGGCTTTTGACCAGCTTCTCCCATGTCCGATCACCGGACACCGTCCAGCCCACCACCCGAGACATGGAAGAATCCCCCCATGTCGCTACGCTGGCTCACCGCAGGGGAATCCCACGGCCCGGCCCTCACCGCAGTCCTAGAGGGCCTGCCCGCCGGGGTCGAGACGTCCACCAAAGCCATCGCGGACGCCCTCGCGCGTCGCCGCCTCGGTTATGGACGCGGTGCGCGCATGAAGTTCGAGCAGGACCAGGTCACCATTCTCGGTGGTGTCCGCCATGGCCTGACGCAGGGCGGTCCCATCGCCATTCAGGTCGGTAACACCGAGTGGCCCAAGTGGGAGACCGTCATGGCGGCTGACGCGGTGCCGGACGATCTGCTCGATGCCCAGGCTCGGAACGCTCCTCTCACCCGTCCTCGTCCGGGGCATGCGGACCTTGCGGGGATGCAGAAGTACGGCTTCGACGATGCTCGGCCGGTGTTGGAGCGGGCCTCGGCGCGGGAGACTGCGGCGCGGGTGGCGCTTGGGGAGGTGGCGCGGGACTTCCTTCGGCAGGCTGTCGGTATTGAGCTGGTCTCGCATGTTGTCGGCATCGGGAAGGCGGAGGCGCCGCGTGGGGTGGTGCCGCTGCCTGCGGATGTCGAGCGCCTCGACGCGGATCCGGTGCGGTGCCTGGACCCCGACGCGGCGGCGGCGATGGTGGCGGAGATCGACCAGGCCCACAAGGACGGCGACACGCTCGGCGGGGTTGTGGAGGTGCTCGCGTACGGCCTTCCGCCGGGGTTGGGCTCCCATGTGCATTGGGACCGTCGGCTCGACGCCAAGCTCGCTGCGGCGTTGATGGGCATCCAGGCCATCAAGGGCGTGGAGCTCGGCGACGGCTTCGATCTGGCCCGCGTTCCCGGGTCGCAGGCGCATGACGAGATGGAGATCGCCTCGACCGATCCGCTCGCGGTGCGGCGCCGGTCCGGGCGGAGTGGCGGTACTGAGGGTGGCATGTCGACGGGGGAGGTGCTGCGGGTTCGCGCCGCGATGAAGCCGATCGCCACCGTGCCGCGCGCGCTGGGCACCGTGGACACCGCGACCGGCGAGGCTGCGGTGGCGCACCACCAGCGGTCGGACGTCTGTGCGGTGCCGGCGGCCGGCATCGTCGCGGAGGCGATGGTCGCGCTGGTGCTCGCGGACGCGGTGCTGGAGAAGTTCGGCGGCGACTCGGTGAAGGAGACCCGGCGCAACCACCAGGCGTACCTCGCCGCGCTGCCGGTGCAGGTGGCCGGCCCGCAGCACTCCGTGGGAGCCCAGGCGTGAGCCCGGTCGTGGTGCTGGTCGGCGCCCCGGGATCGGGCAAGTCGACCGTCGGCCGCCTGGTGGCCGAGTTGCTCGGCACCGCCTTCCGGGACTCCGACGAGGACATCGAGGCGGCGGCCGGGCAGACCATCGCCGACCTCTTCGTCGAGTACGGTGAGCCGCACTTCCGGGCCCTGGAGAAGGCGGCTGTGAAGGAGGCGCTGGCCACCCACGACGGCGTCCTCGCCCTCGGTGGCGGCGCCGTGCTGGACTCGGACACCCGGATCTTGTTGAAGGAACACCGCGTCGCCTTCCTGGAGGTCACCCTCTCGGACGCGGCCTCGCGCGTTGGCCTCAACCGGGACCGCCCGCTGCTGCTGGGCAACGTCCGCGGCACCCTGCTCAAGCTCATGGACGAGCGCCGCCCCCTCTACGAGGAGGTCGCCGTGCTGACCGTCCGCACCGACCGCGAGCCCGAAGAGATCGCGGCCGAGATCGTCGAAGGCCTCGTCGAAAGCCAGGAGCAGTGACCGAGTCCGCCCCGCAAACCCAGCAGCAGCCCCAGCCCCAACAGCAGAGCCAGACCCGCATCCCCGTCACCGGCGACGCCCCCTACGAGGTCGTCGTCGGCCACGGCCTGCTCGCCGAGCTGCCCGCGATGATCGGCCCGAAGGCCGCCCGGGTGGCGGTCGTCCACCCCCGCGCCCTCGCGGCCACCGCGGAGGCGGTGCGCGACGACCTCATCGAGCACGCCGGCTACCAGGCCCTCACCATCGAGGTCCCGGACGCCGAGGAGGCCAAGTCGGTCCACGTCCTGGCCTACATCTGGGAGGTGCTGGGCAAGTCCAACTTCACCCGCACCGACGCGATCATCGGCCTCGGCGGCGGCGCCACCACCGACCTGGCCGGCTTCGCGGCCTCGACGTGGCTGCGCGGCGTCCGCGTGGTGCAGCTGCCGACCACGCTGCTCGGCATGGTCGACGCCGCGGTCGGCGGCAAGACCGGCATCAACACCGCCGAGGGCAAGAACCTGGTCGGCGCGTTCCACCCGCCGGCCGGCGTGCTCTGCGACCTGGACACCCTGCAGACCCTGCCGCCGCACGACTTCGTCGCCGGCCTGGCCGAGGTCGTGAAGTGCGGCTTCATCGCCGATCCGGAGATCCTGCGGCTGGTCGAGGCCGACGTCGCGGGCGCGAAGCGGTTCGACGGCCCGCACACCCGCGAGCTGGTCGAGCGCGCGATCCGGGTCAAGGCCGAGGTGGTGTCCTCGGACCTGTTGGAGTCCGGCCGCCGCGAGATCCTCAACTACGGCCACACCCTCGGCCACGCCATCGAGCGCAACGAGCGTTACCGCTGGCGGCACGGCGCGGCGATCAGCGTCGGCATGGTCTTCGCCGCCGAGCTCGGCCGCCTGGCCGGCCGGCTCGACGACGCCACCGCCGACCGGCACCGCGCGATCCTGACCGAGCTCGGACTGCCCACCGAGTACGACGCCCACGCCTGGCCCAAGCTGCTGGACACCATGCGCGTGGACAAGAAGTCCCGGGCCGACGTGCTGCGCTTCATCGTCCTGGACGGCCTGGCCAAGCCCTCGGTGCTGGAAGGCCCGGACCCGGCCCTGCTGATCGCGGCCTACGGCGAGGTCGCCAAGGAGAGCACCGGCCCCGGCGCCGGGGGAGTGGTGGACCTGTGAGTCGCAAAGTCCTGGTCCTCAACGGCCCCAATCTGGGCCGCCTGGGCAGCCGCGAGCCCGACGTCTACGGCTCCACCTCCTACGCCGGGCTGGTGAAGGCCTGCGAGGAGCTCGGCGCCGAGCTCGGCTTCGACGTCGAGGTGCGCGAGACCAACGACGAGGGCGAACTCGTCCGCTGGCTGCACGAGGCCGCCGACGCCCGCACCCCGATCGTCATCAACCCGGGCGCCTTCACCCACTACTCCTACGCCCTGCGCGACGCCGCGGCCCAGCGCACCGCCCCGCTCATCGAGGTCCACATCTCCAACCCCTACGCCCGCGAGGCCTTCCGCCACACCAGCGTCATCGCGGCCGTGGCCTCCGGGACCGTCGCCGGGTTCGGTATCAATTCCTACCGGCTCGCTCTGAGGGCCCTGTCCGAGCTGCCGGAGTGACCGTGCCTTCGTAGTCTGGGAGCCATGACCGCTGACCGCACCGCCTCCGCCCCCGCCGTCATCGAACCCGAGGCCTACGCGGCCCGCCGCGAGCGCCTGCGGTCCCGGCTGGAGGCGGTGGACGCGGACGCCGCGCTGGTCACCAAACTGGTCAACGTCCGCTACCTGACCGGCTTCACCGGCTCCAACGGCGCGGTCCTGGTCACCCGCAACGGCGTCGTGTTCTGCACCGACTTCCGCTACGACACCCAGGCCGCCTCCGAGGTCCCGGACGTCGAGCGGATCATCGTCCGGCACTGCGCGCCGGCCCTGGTCGAGCGGGCCGCCAAGGACGGCCTGCGGCGGATCGCGGTGGAGGAGCACGAGATCACCGTGGAGGCGCACCGCCAGCTCTCCGCCGAGCTCACCGCCGCCGCCCCGACCGCGACGCTGACCAGCCTGGGCCACGCCGTGGAGCAGCTGCGCCGGGTCAAGGACGAGAGTGAGATCGACCTCATCCGGGAGGCCTGCGCCATCTCCGACCGGGCGCTGGCCGAGCTCACCGAGTCCATCCTGATCGGCCGCACCGAGCGGCACATCGCCCAGGAGCTGGAGCGCCGGATGACCGACCACGGCGCCGACGGCCGGGCCTTCGACACGATAGTGGCCTGCGGCCCCAACGCGGCGGTGCCGCACCACCGCCCGGGCGAGCGCCGGGTCGGCGAGGGCGAGTTCCTCAAGATCGACTTCGGCGCGCTCTACCAGGGCTACCACGCCGACATGACCCGCACCTTCGTCGTCGGCCGGGCCCCGGCGGACTGGCAGGTGGAGGTCTACGACCTGGTCTTCGCCGCGCAGAAGGCCGGGCGGCAGGCGCTGGAGCCGGGCGTGGCCTGCGCCGCCGTGGACGCCGCGGCCCGGGCCGTCATCGAGGCGGCCGGCTACGCCGAGTACTTCGGCCACGGGCTGGGACACGGCGTCGGCCTGGAGATCCACGAGGACCCGCGTCTGGGCGCGGGTCTGCCGGGTACACTGGATGATCGCACTCCGGTCACCGTCGAACCCGGGGTCTATCTGCCCGGCCGGGGCGGCGTCCGCATCGAGGACACGCTGGTGGTCAGGCCGAAGGCCGAGGGCGGCCCGGAGCTGCTCACCATTACCACCAAGGAACTGCTGGTGCTGTAGGCCGCCGAAGGCCTTGCTCGCCAGGGCCGGCAGTCGGACGCAGGAGTACTCACCGACGTGGCGACCACGAACGATCTGAAGAACGGCCTGGTGCTCAACCTCGACGGACAGCTCTGGTCCGTCGTGGAGTTCCAGCACGTCAAGCCGGGCAAGGGCCCCGCCTTCGTGCGCACCAAGCTCAAGCACGTGCTCACGGGCAAGGTGGTCGACAAGACCTTCAACGCCGGCATCAAGGTCGAGACGGCCAACGTCGACCGGCGCGACATGCAGTACCTCTACCAGGAGGGCTCGGACTTCGTGTTCATGGACATGGACACCTACGACCAGCTCTACGTCTCCCGGGAGGTCGTCGGCAACGCCGCGAACTTCATGCTGGAGGGCACGATGGCGCTGGTGGCCACGCACGACGGCACGCCGCTGTACGTGGAGCTGTCGGCCGCGGTCGAGCTGGTGATCCAGTACACCGAGCCGGGTCTGCAGGGCGACCGGTCCACCGGCGGCAACAAGCCGGCCACCCTGGAGACCGGCTTCGAGATCCAGGTCCCGCTGTTCCTGACCACCGGCGAGAAGGTCAAGGTCGACACCCGCGACGGTTCCTACCTCGGCCGTATCAGCAGCTGATGGCCTCCCCGCGCAGCAAGGCCCGGCAGCGGGCCCTGGAGATCCTCTTCGAGGCGGATCTGCGGGGCGTCGATCCGCGCACCGTCCTGGCCGACACCCAGGCGCGGGTGCGCGCCCAGGGGCCCGAGGGCACCATCCCGCAGGTCCAGCCCTACGCCGCGACCCTGGTCGAGGGTGTGCTGGAGCACGTCGACAAGATCGACGACCTGCTGGAGGAGCACAGCGAGGGCTGGGCACTGGACCGGATGCCCACGGTGGACCGCAACGTGCTGCGGATCGGCGTGTTCGAGCTGCTGTGGCAGGCCGATGTGCCGGACGCGGTGGTCCTGGACGAGGCGGTGTCGCTGGCCCGGCTGATGTCGACCGACGAGTCGCCGCAGTTCGTCAACGGGCTGCTGGCGCGGATAGCCGAGGTCAAGGACAGCCTGCGGCGGTAGCCGCGGCGAAGCACCGAAGGCCCATCCCCTTGCGGGATGGGCCTTTTCGCATGTCCGGGCACTGCCATGCGGCCGGGTCGGTGCCAGCTCGCTGATTCGGTGGCCTCATCGGCGGCCGGCGGCCTTGTTCGGCTGCCTCCTCAGCGGCGCCACTCCACGTCGAAGGCCCGCGCCGGGTTCCGCCGGAAGAAGGCGTCGGCGGTGTCCGCGCCGAGGTCGCGGATCACTCGGGCCCTGATGCCGGTCAGCAGGTACGGGATCCCGGGGCCGCCGCCGCTCGCGGCCCGGGCGGCGGCGCTGGTGGTGTCGCCGCCGAGCAGCACCCGGTCGGCGTGGCCGGCCTCCGTCAGGGCCCTGAGCAGGTCGAACAGCCGCCAGTCGGTGGCGTGGTTGGCCCGGGACGGACCGTCGAGGCCGAGCCAGGCGCCGGCCTCGGCGGCCTCCCGGTGCGGCGCCGGGTCCGGGAACCGGTTCAGGTGCCCGAGGATGATCGACGAGGCCGGGACGCGGTGCTTGCCGTGCAGCTCGGCCAGGACACCGAGCGGATGGGTGCCGCCCTCCAGGTGGACGGCGATGGCGGAGCCGGTGGCGTGGTGCGCGGCCGCCGCCGCCTCGAACACCGTTTCGGCGTGCGTGTCGAGGTGATGGAAGTCACCGGCGATCTTGATCAGCCCGGCCCGGGCCGGCAGCGGCGGGCCGTCCGGATCGGCGTCGCGCCGTAGCCCCTCGGTGAGTTCGGCGACGAAGCGGTCGGCCAGTCCGTCAAGGAGTAAGGGGAGGAGCTCAGGCCGATAGTGCGCGGCCTGATGCAGGCCGGTGGCGGCGACGAGGTGCACGCCGGTGGAGCGCGAGAGGTCCGGCAGGTCCTCGGCGCGGCGGTTCAGCCCCATGGGCGTCCACTGCGCGAGGGCCTGGCCACCGGCATCGGCGAACGCCCGGAGCTCGGCCTCGGCCGCTCCGGCGTCGTCGAGCTCCTGGCCGGGGAGCTTCCGGGAGGCGAAGAAGAGGTGGTCGTGGGAGTCGGTGACGCCGAGGGTTTCGGGGGCGATGTCGCCGAGGACGGTGCGGATCATTCGGAGGCCTCGTTCGCGGCGTGGTTCCCGGCCTGGTCCGCCTCCGCCGCCTCGTTCGCGGCGTCGGTCAGCTGGAAGGCGGCGGCTGCCGACCGGAGCCCGGCCAGCGCCTTCGGGACGCCGACGTACGGGGCCAGATGCACGAACACCTCGACGATCTCCTCGCGGCTCATGCCGATCCGCTCGCTGGTCCGCACGTGCCCGACCAGCTGGGGCTCCACGCCGCCGAGCGCGGCCAGCGCGGCCAGGTTCGCGATCTGCCGCTCGCGCAGGCCCAGCGCCGGGCGCTGGTAGGTGCCGCCGAACAGTGCCGTGACGATCCAATCGGTGAAGCCGGGGGCGAGCCCTTCGATACCGGGCAGCGCGGCCTGCTGGGTCTGGGCGTCCTGAAGGGCGTCAAGCATGGCGTAGCCGGCCTCGCGGTCCAGCGTGGCGGGTGCGAACTGCATTGGTGGGTCCTCCCCGAAATCGGTAACGGCTCAAGCGTTACTTGAGAACGTAGCAGATGTAACGGCCGAGGCGTTACCCTCTTTCCATGGAGCCGATCCCCTTCCGCCTCGACACCGGGGCGACCTGGCTGAACCTGCTCGCGACCCGCGGCAGCGCCTTCGGTCGGCACCCCGAGGAGCGGATCCCCACCCCGGAGCGCCTCGCCGACTGGCTGGAGGCGGTGGACCTGGTCCCGACCGACGGCCTGAAGCGGGCCGCGATCACCGCCGAGGACCTGGACCTGGCACGCCACCTGCGCGAAACGCTACGTCCCCTCGCGCTCTGCGCGGCCGCCGGCGAGCAGCCCGCCCCCGACGCGGCCCACGACCTGATCGCCTTCCTGGCGACCGCCGACGACCCGCTGACGCTCACCGCCACCCCGGACGGCCTGACCCGCACCCCGCCCCCGACCGCGACCGCGGCGCTGGCCCGCATCGCCCGCCAGGCCGCCGACCACCTGACCGGCCCCGAACGCCACACCCTCAAGTCCTGCCCCGAATCCGACTGCCGCGGCGTCTTCACCGACCCCGACAACCGCCGCCGCTGGTGCCCGAACCCGGCCTGCGCCACCCGCGGCCGCGTCCGCGCCCACCGCGCCCGCAAGGCCGCCGACCAGCCCTGACACCGGCTGTCAGCCCGCTGTCAGCGCGATACCAGCACCCCCGGCGACCCTGAAGGCAGCGGGAACCCCGTCCCGCGGCGAACCGAGGGGGACCGGCCATGCGGACCACCACCGACATCGACGGCCGCACGACGCACTACACCAGCACCGGCCAGGGCGAACCGATCCTGATCCTCGACGACTTGGACGACTTCGACGATTTCGACGATTTCGGTGACCGCGACAGCCCAGCCGGCACCGCTGCCGCCTTCGATCTGCTCACCGACTGGTTCCTGGTCCTCACCCCGGACTGGCGACACCCGGATGGTGCAGAGTCCGCCGCCACAACCACCACCACCGCGAAATCGACCGACACATCGACCGCGACCGCGAACCCCACTGCCGTACCGCTCGACACGACAAGCGCCGGGCCGGCCGACCCCCTCCCCACCATCGCCGCCTTCATCGAGGCTCTCGACCTCCGGCCGGTCCGGCTCGTGGGCCGGGGCTCCGGCGCCGGGCTCGCCCTGCGGCTGGCCATGGAGCGTCCGGACCTGGTCCGTCAGGCCGCGGTGGTGGGGTCGCTGCCGGTCTGCGACGGGTTGGCCACCATGACCGTGCCGCTGCTGGTCCTTCAGGGCGACGACGAGGCGCTCGATGTGGCCCACGGCGCGGCTCTCGCCCGGGCGGTCCCCGACGGCCGTCTCGCGGTGCTGCCGGGCTCGTCGCGGCTGCTGCCGGAGGCGAAGCCGGAGCTGGTCGGGCTGATCCTGCTGGACTTCTTCGAGAGCGGCGCCTAGGCCGTTCGATGGGCGCCGGTCCGGGACGCGGGGTCTGGGACACGGGTCCGGGACACGGGGTCCGGGAAGGCCCTTCGGGGAAACCTCGGTGTGCTTCCCGCCGGGATCCTCAAGCGTCCGGGCCGCCTCGCCGGTCCCCCGAACAGCCCAAAGCCCGCCGCGCGCCGGAGCGCGGGCGGGCTTGAAGCGGTGCGGTGCCGGCGGACCGGCTGCTGCGGGGCGTTCTACGCCTCGTCCTCGTCGACGAAGCCGCCGGCCTCGCCGTCCAGCTCGTCGGTGAACGGGCGGGCCGCGGCCGGGTTCAGCACGTCCCACTCGGTGAGCATCTTGACCAGGTCCTGGGGAGCCATCTCGTAGATGACGCCGAGGGTCCGCAGGTCCTCGCCGCGGATGGTCATGACCCGGCCGTTCCAGTCGCCGCGCTGGCTCTGGATGCTGCCGACGTAGCGCAGCAGCGGACCGGCCTGCTCGACCGGCAGCGCCTTCAGGCGCTCCAGGTCCAGGACCAGCTTGCCGCCCTGCTCGTGGTTCGCGGACGACGGCGCGCCGGTTCCCGGCAGCAGCTCGTGGACCGGAACGCCGTAGAACTCGGCCAGCTCGGACAGGCGCTGGACCGTGACGGCCCGGTCGCCGCGCTCGTACGAGCCGACGACGACGGCCTTCCAGCGCCCCTGCGACTTCTGCTCGACGCCGTGCAGGGACAGGCCCTGCTGGGATCGGATGGCGCGCAGTCGGACGCCCAGCGCTTTCGCGTACTCGGTGGACATGTAGCTCCCCATTGACACAACTGCGGCCTTGGTGTTCCCCTCGCCACACGGCTGGCACAGTTCAGCGGATCGGCAGTTCCCCGGTATGACCCGTTGGTGACTTAGCGTGACGGTACGCGCGGTTGTTCGTCTGCGCAAGTCCCATCACGGTCAAGACAACCGATGACTGCCGGTGGTCTGGTCCAATCAGCTTATGTCACTCACAGCAGTGCTTCGCACTCGGATGGCGGAGCGCGGGTGACGATCTTGGATGATCATGCTGGTAGAGTCGGCGCTGACCGAGTCCTTTAACGATCTGTCCCGTGAGGCAGAGAAGGGGGTCTGATAGGCATGCCCGCAATACCTCAAGGCGCGAGAACCGTCCTCGACGAGGCGGACATCTCCCGGGCGCTGACCCGGATAGCGCACGAGATCCTCGAACGCGCCAAGGGCGCCGAGGACGTGATGATCCTGGGGATCCCCACCCGCGGAGCCGTCTTGGCCAAGCGCATCGCCGCCCGCATCGCCGACGTCGAGGGCACCACCGTCCCGGTCGGCTATCTGGACGTCACCATGTACCGCGACGACCTGCGCCTCAAGCCCGCCCGCGCGCTGGAGCGCACCGAGATCCCCGACGAGGGGGTCGACGGCCGCCTGATCGTCCTGGTGGACGACGTCCTGTACTCCGGCCGCACCATCCGCGCCGCCCTGGACGCCCTGAACGACCTCGGCCGCCCGCGCGCCGTGCAGCTGGCGGTCCTGGTCGACCGCGGCCACCGCGAGCTGCCGATCCGCGCCGACTACGTCGGCAAGAACCTCCCGACCTCGCAGCGCGAGAGCGTCAAGGTCCGGCTGCGCGAGCACGACGGCGTGGAGCACGACGCCGTCTTCCTGGGGATGGAAAGCGAGACGGCAATATGAGGCGCCACCTGTTGTCCACCGCCGATCTCACCCGGGACGACGCGGTGCTGATCCTGGACACCGCCGAGGAGATCGCCCGGCTGTCCGCCCGCCCCATCAAGAAGCTCCCCACGCTGCGCGGCCGCACCGTGGTCAACCTCTTCTTCGAGGACTCCACCCGCACCCGCACCTCCTTCGAGGTGGCGGCCAAGCGGCTGAGCGCCGACGTCATCAACTTCTCCGCCAAGGGCTCCAGCGTCTCCAAGGGCGAGTCCCTCAAGGACACCGCGCTCACCCTGGAGGCGATGGGCGCCGACGCGGTCGTGGTCCGGCACAGCGCCTCCGGCGCCGCCTACCGGCTGGCCACCGCCGGCTGGACCTCCAGCCACGTGGTCAACGCCGGCGACGGCACCCACGAGCACCCCACCCAGGCCCTGCTGGACGCCTTCACCATGCGCCGCCACCTCGGCGGCTTCGACGGCCGCCGGGTCACCGTGGTCGGCGACGTGCTGCACTCCCGGGTGGCCCGCTCCAACGTCCACCTGCTGGCCACCCTGGGTGCCCGGGTGACCCTGGTCGCCCCGCCCACGCTGCTCCCGGTCGGGGTCGGCAACTGGCCCTGCGAGGTCTCCTACGACCTGGACGCCGTGGTGCCGGACAGCGACGCGATCATGATGCTGCGGGTCCAGCGCGAGCGGATGAACGGCGGCTTCTTCCCCACCCAGCGCGAGTACAGCCGCCGCTACGGCCTGGACGCCCAGCGCATGGCGCGGCTCCCGGACAAGGCGATCGTCATGCACCCGGGCCCGATGGTGCGCGGCATGGAGATCTCCGCCGAGGTCGCCGACTCCGACCGCTCGGTGATCGTCGAGCAGGTCGCCAACGGCGTCAGCGTCCGGATGGCGGTGCTCTACCTGCTGCTGTCCGGCAGCGAGTCGGCCATCGGCCCGGACAGCGCCGAGCCGCTGTCCGCGGAAAAGTCCAAGAAAGCAGAACAGAAGGGCGCCGCCGCGTGAGCACCACCACCTACCTGATCAAGAACGCGAGCGTTCTCGGCGGCGCGCCGACCGACCTGCTGGTGCGCGACGGGAGTATCGCAGAGGTCGGATCTCTGGGTGCTGTCGAGGGCGCCGTGGAGCTCGACGCCGCCGGCCTGATCGCGCTGCCCGGCCTGGTCGATCTGCACACCCACCTGCGCGAGCCGGGCCGCGAGGACGCCGAGACCGTCGACACCGGCACCCGGGCCGCCGCGCTCGGCGGCTTCACCGCCGTGCACGCCATGGCCAACACCGACCCGGTCGCCGACACCGCCGGCGTCGTCGAGCAGGTCTGGCGCCTGGGCCGGGAGGCCGGGTTCTGCGACGTCTTCCCGATCGGCGCGGTCACCGTCGGCCTGGCCGGCGAGCGGCTGGCCGAACTCGGCGCGATGGCCGACTCCGCCGCGCGCGTGCGGGTGTTCTCCGACGACGGCAAGTGCGTCTCCGACGCCAACCTGATGCGGCGCGCGCTGGAGTACGTGAAGGCCTTCGACGGCGTCATCGCCCAGCACGCGCAGGAGCCGCGGCTGACCGAGGGCGCGCAGATGAACGAGGGCGAGCTGTCCGGCGTCCTGGGCCTGGCCGGCTGGCCGGCGGTGGCCGAGGAGGCGATCATCGCCCGCGACATCCTGCTGGCCGCGCACACCGAGTCCCGCCTGCACGTCTGCCACGTCTCCACGGCCGGCTCGGTGGAGCTGATCCGCTGGGCCAAGTCCAAGGGCTGGCCGGTGACCGCCGAGGTCACGCCGCACCACCTGATCCTGACCGAGGACCTGGTCACCGGCTACGACCCGATCTACAAGGTGAACCCGCCGCTGCGCACCGCCGCCGACGTCGAGGCGCTGCGCGCCGGCCTGGCCGACGGCACCATCGACGCCGTCGCCACCGACCACGCGCCGCACCCGCACGAGGACAAGGACTGCGAGTGGGCCGCGGCCGCCATGGGCATGCTCGGCCTGGAGACCGCGCTGTCCGTGGTGCAGGCCACCATGGTCGACAGCGGTCTGATGACCTGGGCCGAGGTCGCCGACCGGATGTCGGCGCGGCCGGCCCGGATCGGGCAGATCGACGACCGGCACGGCCGCCCGCTCGCCGCCGGCGAGCCGGCCAACCTGGTGCTCGTCGACCCGGCCGCCACGCGCACCGTGGACCGCACCGCCCTGGCCTCGCTGTCGCAGAACACCCCGTACCAGGGGATGGAGCTGCCCGGCGCGGTGGTGGCGACCTTCCTGCGCGGGACCCCGACGGTGCTCGACGGAAAGCTCGCGTGACCATGGGAAGCATGAACCTGAGCAGCATGAACCTGAGCAGCATGAACCTGAGCAGCATGAACCTGAGCATCCTGGCCGACCAGCACTCCGCCCCCGTCACCCACCTGGGGCAGCGGATCCTGTGGACGATCGTCACCCTGGCCGCCATCGCCGGCATCTACCTGCTGATGTGGCGCGGCTGGAAGAAGCGCCAGGCCCGGCAAGCCGACGTGCCGCCGCTGAACGAGGTGCCCGAAGGCGTGTTCCCCGGCGAGGGCGGCGTCGAAGCGGTCTACGTCTCCTCGACCTCCGAGGGCGACTGGCTGGACCGGATCGCCGTGCACGGCCTGGGCGAGCGCAGCAACGCGGTGGTCCGCGTCGCGCAGGCGGGCGTGCTCGTCGAGCGGGAGGGCGCCACCGACGTCTTCATCCCCGCCGCCGCGATCCGCGGCGTCCGCCTGGCCACCGGGATGGCCGGCAAGTACCTCCGCGATGAAGGCCTGGTGGTCATCACATGGCAGCACGGTGACCGGACGCTGGACACCGGACTCAAGCCCCGCCACGGGACTGATGAACTGGTGCGGGCCCTTGAAGCCCACTTCGCAGTAAGCGCTACAGAAAGGCCGTCCGAATGAGCATGCGACCCCCGGCGATCCTCGTCCTGGAGGACGGACGGACCTTCCGCGGCGACGCCTACGGCGCCCTCGGCGAGACCTACGGCGAGGCCGTCTTCACCACCGGCATGACCGGCTATCAGGAGACGTTGACCGACCCCTCCTACCACCGGCAGGTCGTCGTGATGACCGCGCCGCACATCGGCAACACCGGTGTCAACGACGAGGACCCCGAGTCCGGGCGGATCTGGGTCTCCGGCTACGTGGTCCGCGACCCCAGCCGGATCGCCTCCAACTGGCGCTCGCGGCGCTCGCTGGACGAGGAGCTGGTCGCGCAGGGCATCGTCGGGATCTCCGGCGTCGACACCCGCGCCATCACCCGGCACCTGCGCGAGCGCGGCGCGATGCGCTGCGGCGTGTTCTCCGGCGACGCGGCCAAGGCCGACGCCGCGACCCTGGTCGGGAAGGTGCAGGCCAGCCCGGAGATGGCCGGCGCGGACCTGGTCGGCGACGTCACCACGCCGCGGGGCTACGTGGTCGAGCCGGTCGGCGAGCACAAGTTCACCGTCGCCGCCTACGACCTCGGCATCAAGTCCATGACGCCGCACCGGATGGCCGAGCGCGGCGCGCGGGTGCACGTGCTGCCCGCCACCGCCACCCTGGAGGACGTGCTGGCGCTGGAGCCGGACGGCTTCTTCATGAGCAACGGCCCCGGCGACCCGGAGACCACCGAGGAGACGATGGTCCCGATCGTCCGCGCGGTGCTGGAGCGACGGATCCCGGTGTTCGGGATCTGCTTCGGCAACCAGATCCTCGGCAAGGCCTTCGGCTTCGGCACCTACAAGCTCAAGTACGGCCACCGCGGCATCAACCAGCCGGTGCAGGACCGCGCCACCGGCAAGGTCGAGGTCACCGCGCACAACCACGGCTTCGCCGTGGACGCGCCGGCCGACCGGGTCAGCGACACCCCGTTCGGGCGGGTCGAGGTCTCCCACGTCTGCCTGAACGACGGCGTGGTGGAGGGCCTGCGGGCGCTCGACGTCCCGGCCTTCAGCGTGCAGTACCACCCCGAGGCGGCGGCCGGTCCGCACGACGCCGCCTACCTGTTCGACCGCTTCACCGATCTCATGGCGGGTTCGAAGTCGGACACGGTCCGGAACGACAAGAAGGGCCAGGCCTGAGATGCCGAAGCGCACCGATCTGAAATCCGTCCTGGTCGTCGGCTCCGGCCCGATCGTGATCGGCCAGGCCGCCGAGTTCGACTACTCCGGCACCCAGGCCTGCCGCGTGCTGCGCAGCGAGGGCCTGCGGGTGATCCTGGTGAACTCCAACCCGGCCACGATCATGACCGACCCGGAGGTCGCCGACGCCACCTACGTCGAGCCGATCACGCCGGAGTTCGTCGAGAAGATCATCGCCAAGGAGCGCCCGGACGCGCTGCTGCCCACGCTGGGCGGCCAGACCGCGCTGAACACCGCGGTCGCGCTGGCCGAGAACGGCGTGCTCGACAAGTACAACGTGGAGCTGATCGGCGCGAACATCGCGGCGATCCAGTCCGGCGAGGACCGCGAGAAGTTCAAGCAGATCGTGGACTCCATCGGCGCGGAGTCCGCGCGCTCGGTGATCTGCCACTCGATGGAGGACTGCCTGGCCGGCGTCGACGAGCTCGGCGGCTACCCGGTCGTGGTCCGGCCGTCCTTCACGATGGGCGGCGCCGGCTCCGGCTTCGCGCACAACGAGGAGGAGCTGCGCCGCATCGCCGGCACCGGCCTGGCGCTGTCCCCGACCACCGAGGTGCTCCTGGAGGAGTCCATCCTGGGCTGGAAGGAGTACGAGCTGGAGCTGATGCGCGACAAGCACGACAACGTCGTCGTGGTCTGCTCCATCGAGAACTTCGACCCGATGGGCGTGCACACCGGCGACTCGATCACCGTCGCGCCGGCCATGACCCTGACCGACCGGGAGTACCAGGAGCTGCGGGACATCGGCATCGCGGTGATCCGCGCGGTCGGCGTCGACACCGGCGGCTGCAACATCCAGTTCGCGGTGAACCCGGCCGACGGCCGGATCATCGTGATCGAGATGAACCCGCGGGTGTCCCGGTCCTCGGCGCTGGCCTCCAAGGCCACCGGCTTCCCGATCGCCAAGATCGCCGCCCGCCTGGCCGTCGGCTACACCCTGGACGAGATCCCCAACGACATCACCCGCGAGACCCCGGCCTCCTTCGAGCCGGCGCTGGACTACGTCGTGGTGAAGGTGCCGCGGTTCGCCTTCGAGAAGTTCCCGGCCGCCGACAGCACCCTGACCACCACCATGAAGTCGGTCGGCGAGGCCATGGCCATCGGCCGCTCCTTCCCCGAGGCGCTCCAGAAGGCGCTGCGCTCGCTGGAGAAGAAGGGCTCGGAGTTCACCTGGGTCGGCCCGGTCCGGGACAAGGCCGCGGTGCTGGCCGACGCCGCGCGGCCCACCGACGGCCGGATCAACCTGCTGGTCGAGGCCTACCGGGCCGGCGCCTCGATCTCCGAGCTGCACGAGTCCACCAAGATCGACCCCTGGTTCCTGGACCAGGTGCTGCTGATCCACGAGACGGCCTGCGAGCTGCGCGACGCCGAGCGACTCTCGCCGGAGCTGCTGCACCGCGTCAAGCGCACCGGGTTCTCCGACAAGCAGATCGCCGGGATCCGGAACCTGTCCGAGCCGGTGGTCCGGGAGCTGCGGCACTCGCTGGGGGTGCGGCCGGTCTACAAGACCGTCGACACCTGCGCCGCCGAGTTCGCCGCCCGCACGCCGTACCACTACTCCTCCTACGACGAGGAGACCGAGGTCGAGCCGCGCGACAAGCCGGCGGTGATCATCCTGGGCTCCGGGCCGAACCGGATCGGGCAGGGCATCGAGTTCGACTACTCCTGCGTGCACGCCAGCTTCGCGCTGCGGGACGCCGGCTACGAGACCGTGATGGTCAACTGCAACCCGGAGACCGTCTCCACCGACTACGACACCTCCGACCGGCTCTACTTCGAGCCGCTCACGCTGGAGGACGTGCTGGAGATCGTCGACGCCGAGCGCGCGGCCGGCCCGCTGGCCGGCGTGGTCGTGCAGCTCGGCGGGCAGACCCCGCTGGGCCTGGCGCAGGCGCTGAAGGACGCCGGGGTGCCGGTGGTCGGCACCTCGCCGGAGGCCATCCACCTGGCCGAGGACCGCGGCGCCTTCGGGCGGGTGCTGGCCGAGGCCGGGCTGCCCGCGCCCAAGCACGGCACCGCTTTCTCCTTCGCCGAGGCCAAGGCCATCGCCGACGAGATCGGCTACCCGGTGCTGGTGCGGCCCTCCTACGTGCTCGGCGGGCGCGGCATGGAGATCGTCTACGACGAGGTCATGCTGCGTGCCTACATCGAGCGCGCCACCGAGATCTCCCCGGAGCACCCGGTGCTGGTCGACCGGTTCCTCGACGACGCCATCGAGATCGACGTCGACGCCCTGTTCGACGGCGAGGAGCTCTACCTCGGCGGCGTGATGGAGCACATCGAGGAGGCCGGCATCCACTCCGGCGACTCGGCCTGCGCGCTGCCGCCGATCACCCTGGGCGGCCACGACATCAAGCGGCTGCGGGCCTCCACCGAGGCGATCGCCCGCGGCGTGGGCGTGCGGGGCCTGATCAACATCCAGTACGCGTTGGCCGGGGACATCCTGTACGTCCTGGAGGCCAACCCGCGCGCCTCGCGCACCGTGCCGTTCGTGGCCAAGGCCACCGCGGTGCCGCTGGCCAAGGCCGCGGCCCGGATCGGGATGGGCGCCACCGTCGCCGAACTGCGCGCCGAGGGCCTGCTGCCGCGCGTGGGCGACGGCGGCACGCTGCCCTCGGACTCGCCGATCTCGGTGAAGGAGGCGGTCATGCCCTGGTCCCGCTTCCGGACCCCGGAGGGCTCCGGCGTGGACGTCATCCTCGGCCCGGAGATGCGCTCCACCGGCGAGGTGATGGGCATCGACGCCGACTTCGGCAAGGCCTTCGCCAAGTCCCAGGCCGGCGCCTACGGCTCGCTGCCGCTCAAGGGCAAGGCCTTCGTCTCGGTCGCCAACCGCGACAAGCGCTCGATGGTCTTCCCGGTCAAGGCCCTGCACGACCTCGGGTTCGAGATCCTGGCCACCGACGGCACCGCCGACGTGCTGCGGCGCAACGGCATCCCGGCCACCACGGTGCGCAAGCTGTCGCAGGGCCCGGGTCCGGACGGCGAGCCGACGATCGTGCAGATGATCGTCGACGGCGGCATCGACCTGATCGTGAACACCCCGTTCGGGGTGGGCTCGCGCCTGGACGGCTACGAGATCCGGACCGCGGCGGTGCAGGCCGGCAAGCCGTGCATCACCACGGTGCAGGGCTTCGCCGCGGCGGTGCACGGGATCGAGGCGCTCCAGCGCGGCGAGATCGGCATCGGGTCGCTGCAGGAGTACGCCGAGAAGATCAACGCCTCGCGGGCTGAGGGCTGAGGGCTGAGGGCTGAGAGCCGAGGGCTGAGGGCTGAGGCGTTCCGCTGCTGCCTGCGGGGTCGCGTGGTCGCGGGTCGCGCGGGCAGCGGCGGAACGGGAACGTGTTCGTGCGAGAAGGGTGCGTGAGGTGCGGATCTATCCGAAGCTGTTCAACGGGGTGTTCCGTCGGATGGACGCCGAACAGGCCCACCGCCTGGGCTTCGGCGCGATCCGCGCGGTCGGGGCGCTGCCGGCCGGCGTCGGCCTGGCGGTGCTGGAGCGGGCCTTCCAGGCCCGGGACACGGTGCTGAAGCAGACCGTGTTCGGCGTCGACTTCCCGGCGCCGTTCGGCCTGGCCGCCGGCTTCGACAAGAACGCCGAGGGCATCGACGCGCTCGCCGCCCTCGGCTTCGGCTCGGTGGAGATCGGCACCGTCACCGGCCAGGGCCAGCCCGGCAACGAGCAGCCCCGGCTGGCCCGGCTGATCGCCGACCGCGCGGTGGTGAACCGCATGGGGTTCAACAACGTCGGCGCCGTCGAGGTCGCGCGGCGGCTCAAGCGGCGGGTGGCCAAGCCGGAGCGCTGGGACAAGGTGCCGCCGGTGGTCGGCGTCAACATCGGCAAGACGAAGGCGGTGCCGGAGTCCGAGGCGGCCGCCGACTATGTCGCCTCGACCCGGCTGCTGGCGCCGTACGCCGACTACCTGGTCGTGAACGTCTCCTCGCCGAACACCCCCGGCCTGCGGAACCTCCAGGCGGTGGAGGTGCTGCGGCCGCTGCTGACGGCCGTGCGCGAGGCCGCCGACCAGGCGGTGCCGGGCCGCAAGGTGCCGCTGCTGGTGAAGATCGCCCCGGACCTGGCCGACGACGACGTCGACGCGGTCGCCGATCTGGCCCTGGAGCTCGGCCTGGACGGCATCATCGCGACCAACACGACGATCGGCCGCGACGGGCTGAAGTCGGCGGCGGCGAAGATGGAGGCGGCCGGGGGCGGCGGGCTTTCCGGGGCGCCGCTCAAGGCCCGGTCGCTGGAGGTGCTGCGGCGGCTGCGGGCCCGTACTGACGGTCGGCTGGCGCTGATCTCGGTCGGGGGAGTCGAGACCGCTGCTGATGCGTGGCAGCGGCTGGTGGCCGGGGCTGACCTGGTGCAGGGGTACACCGGGTTCATCTATGAGGGGCCCGCCTGGGCGTCGCGGATCAATCGGGGGATTGCTGCGAAGGTGCGCTCTGGGGGATACACGAGCCTGCGCGACGCCGTAGAGGCGGCCCGGGTTTCCTAGGCTTATCTAGGCTTATAAGGAGATGGTGATGGAGACCTTCGGTGCTCGTCTGCGGACGGCCCTCGACACGCGGGGCCCGCTGTGCGCGGGGATCGACCCGCACAGCTCACTGCTGGTGGAGTGGGGTCTCGACGACGACGTCGCGGGGCTGGAGCGGTTCTCCTACACGGTGGTCGAGGCGCTCGCCGACCGGGTCGCGGTGCTCAAGCCGCAGTCGGCGTTCTTCGAGCGCTTCGGGAGCCGGGGGATCGCGGTGCTGGAGCGGACCGTGGCGGACGCCCGGTCGGCCGGTGCTGTTGTGATCATGGATGCGAAGCGGGGCGACATCGGGTCGACGGTCGCGGCTTATGCGGACGCTTATCTCGATCCGGCGTCGCCGTTGTTCTCCGATGCTTTGACTGCGAGTCCTTACTTGGGCTTTGGGTCGCTGGAGCCGTTGTATGCGCTGGCCGAGAAGAACGGCGCGGGGGTGTTCGTGCTCGGACTGACGTCGAACCCCGAGGGCTCGCAGGTGCAGGCCGCGGTCGGAGCTTCGGGGCGCAGCGTGGCCGAGGAGATCGTCACGGCGGCGGCCGGGCGGAACGCCGGGGCCGCGCCGATGGGGCCGATCGGGGTCGTGGTCGGCGGGACGGTCGCGACGCCGGACTTCGATCTGTCGCGGCTGAACGGGGCGTACTTGGTGCCGGGGATCGGCGCGCAGGGGGCTACGGCGGCGGACGTGCGGCGGATTTTCGGGGCCGGTGCGCGCAATGTGGTGCCGTCGAGTAGCCGGGAGATTCTGCGCGGGGGGCCGTCGGTGGCCGGGTTGCGGGAGGCTGCGGCGCGGACGGTGGAGGAGTTGGCTGCGATCCTGGATTAGGGGGGTTGGGGGGATTAGGGGGATTGGGTTGATTGGGTTGATTGGATGGATGGATCAGTTGATCAGTGGGCCTTGGTGGGTGGGGTGGGCGGTGCCTCAAGGATCCGTTTGAGACGGCGCAGCGAGTAGGCGAAGAACAGCCGGGTCAGGGGGCCCGCCACCAGCCAGCCCGTGCGGCCGACCACGCCGAAGGGCAGGTCGACCCGCTCCCACCAGGTGATCCGGGACCGGCGCTCGCCGTTCGGGGCGACCTCGAAGCCGCCGGTGCCGCGCACGACCCGGCCGGTGTGCAGGACCACGCAGCGGTGCGGCGGATCCCACTCGGTCACCGTCATCGTGTCCAGGAACCCGACCGGGCCCAGCCCGGTCCAGCCCTCCAGGCGGCCGCCGACGTGGTCCGCCGTCCCGCGGACCTTGGTCGCGACCATCCACGCGCCCTGCGATTCCCAGTCCGCGATCGCGGCCCAGGCGCGGCCGGCCGGGACCGCGACGTCGACGTGCACCCGCAACTCAGGCAACTTGTTCCGCCAGCTTCTTCGGCGCCACCTGGAGGTAGGCGGCGCGCACCAGGTCCGCGACGTCGTCCCAGTCCGGGTCGGCGTCCAGGTTGACGCCGAGCCAGCCGCGCACGCCGACGTAGGGCGGCCGGTAGAAGGTGTCCGGGTCCTCCTCGATCCGCAGCTCCTGGACGCCCTCGGCGGCCGGGCACCAGAAGCCCAGGCGCAGGTCGTGGTGGTGGTCGCAGAACATGGCGAAGGAGCGCTTGCCGCGGATGAACCAGGTCGGCTCGCCGTGGCTGAGGCGTTCCTCCACCTCGGGGAACGCCAGATACACGGCGCGCAGCCGGGCCAGCGCGGCCTGTTCCTGTTCGGGGGTCATGTCCCCATCTTTCCGGGCCGGACCGACAACCGCGATCAGGTACGGTCGGCTCATGAGCACCGACACCCGCACCCGTCTGCTCCAGGGCACGATCGACGCCCTGCGGGCCCAGGGCATCGCCGGCGTGTCGGCCCGCAACATCGCGGCGGCGGCCGGAGTGAACCAGGCGCTGGTCTTCTACCACTTCGGCAGCGTCGACGAGCTGCTGGTCGCCGCCTCGCTGTGGTCGACCGAGCAGCAGGTGGCGGAGTACCGGGAGCGGCTGGAGGGCGTGCGCTCGCTGCGGGAGCTGCAATCCGTCGGACGGGACCTGCACGCGCAGGAGCGGGCCGCCGGCAACGTCGCGGTGCTGGGCCAGATGCTGGCCGGGGCGCAGACCAACCCGGTGTTCGCCGCGGCGACGAGGGATGCGGTGGGGCTGTGGGTGGTGGAGATCGAGCGGGTGCTGACGCGGGTGCTGGCCGGGTCGCCGCTGGGCGAGGTCGCGGACGTGCCGGGGCTGGCGCGCGCGGTGTCGGCGTCGTTCATGGGGATGGAGCTGATGGCCGTGGTCGACCCGGAGGGGGACGAGGCGGCGTTCCGGGCCATGGACCAGCTCGGGGCGCTGCTGGAGTATCTCGATGAGCTGGGGCCGGCGGCGCGGCGGGCGGTGCGGGTGGCGGTGCGGCGGTCGGTGCGGAAGAAGGGTGGGGGTGGGGGCGGTGGAGTTGGGAGTGGTGGAGCTGGTGGTGGTGGAGTTGGAAGTGGCGGTGGAGCTGGGAGTGGCGGTGGGGATGGGGCTGGGGTTGGTGGCGGTGGGGCTGGGAGTGGTGAGGCTGGTGGTGAGTGAGGCTGGCGGGGGCGGCGGCGCGGGGGCGTAGCCGCCCTGGGGTGGGGTGGGCGGTGGGGACGTTGCCCGTCGAGCGTGCTGGTTACTGCCGCAGAAGGTGGGCGTTGGCGGCCTGGACCTGGGCGGCGAACTCCGGGAACTCGATCACCTCGATACCGGCCGCCTCCAGCAGCTCGATGCCCTGGCAGTCCTCCACCAGCAGCGCCGGCTCGCGCCACGCGAACACCACACGCCGGATGCCGGAGGCGATGATCAGCTGGGTGCAGCTGGCCGGCCGCGACCGCCGGATCGAACAGGGTTCGAGCGAGGAGTAGATCGTCGCCCCGGGCAGCCGCGGGTGGTCGGTGCCCAGCCGCAGCAGCGCCGACTCCTCGGCGTGGACCTTGTCGTCGGTGTCCCGCGACCAGCCGCGGGCCAGCTCGCGGTCGTCCGCGTCGACGATCACGGCGCCCACGTTGAACGCGCTGGGGGACGGCGGGCAGCGCCAGGCGAGGTCCACGGCGGTGCTCAGCCATTCGCGATCCTCGCCGCGGGTCCGGCTGGTGCGATGAGAGGGGTCGGTGGTGGTCACAGCCCCAGATTAGCCGCGCCGCCCGGCGCTTTCTCGGGTTCGCCGCACAGTACTCTGTGGCATCGGGTGATGACTCCTATTGGCCGATTGATATCTTGATCGCCATGACCCGCCCCGCGCTTCCGGCCGCCGTTTTCTTCGACATGGACGGTCTGCTCATCGACTCCGAGCCGACATGGTTCCAGGCCGAGGTGGACATGCTCGCCGGGTATGGCTTCAGCCTTGGGGCGGAGCACTATCCGCAGGTCCTGGGGAAGCCGCTTGAAGTGTCGACGGCGTATCTGCTGGATCTGACGGGCCATCCGGTGTCCGCGACGGAGTTCGCGAACGGTATTGAGCTGGCCATGATCGAGCGCCTGAGAGACGGCGTGCCGATGATGCCGGGGGCGAAGGAGCTGTTGGTCGCGCTGGAGGCGGAGGGGGTACCGCTGGCGCTGGTGTCGGCTTCGTCGCGGCGGATTGTTGATGCGTGCTTGCCGGCGATCGGTGTTGATCATTTTCGGTTCACGGTGTCTGGGGACGATGTGGGGAAGGGGCGCGGGAAGCCGAATCCGGATCCGTATTTGAGGGCGGCGGAGTTGTTGGGGGTGGATCCGGCGGATTGTGTGGTTTTGGAGGATTCGCCGACGGGGGCGGCGGCGGGGTACGCGGCGGGGTGTCGGGTGGTGGCGGTGCCGCATGCGGCGGTGGTGGTGGGGAGGGAGAGGGTTCGGGTGGTGGATTCTTTGGTGGGGGTGGATTTGGGGTTTTTGGGGGGGTTGTTTGAGGGGGGTGGGTGAGGGGGGTTGGGTTTGGCCCTTGGCTTCGGCCCTTGGCTTCGGTCCTTAGTCCTTGATTCCTGAGCTTCTGGGCTTCTGGGCTTCTGAGCTCTTGAGCTCTTGAGCTCTTGGTCTTGCCCTTGGAGCCTGTTGTCTTTCCGAACGTGGCTGGTGGTGGGCCATGCTTTGGGGTGGTTCAGGGTTGATCGGTGCATGAGTGCAGGGCCTTCCGTGTAGCTCGATGAGTGTCTAAGTCCTCGAGCGGGAAGG
>NZ_BAAAQN010000102.1:0-24702 GCF_039531695.1 Catenulispora yoronensis | reverse complement strand
ACATGCCGTGTTCTTTGTAGAAGAAGTGCGGGCAGGGGGTCTTGCGGTCCCAGCAGTCGTCGCCGAGCACGTAGAACGGCACGTGGTGGGCTCCCAGCTGGGCGCCGTTGCTGTCCTGCCAGGTGGTCTCGCCCTGGTGGTCCGGGTCCGGATCCGGGTCGCTGCCGTCGGTGTCGATGGCCATGCTGGACGTGTAGCTGTAGACGCCCGGTGCGGGCTGGTACACGTTCACGTTCTGCGCCCGCGTCATCGTGTTGATGTGGGGCTTGGAGTTGACCTGCGTCGCGGCCGTGGAGTGCTGCTGGATGCCCGCGAGCACCTCGGCGGCGGTGTACGAGGTCGAAGCCGCGACAGCCGATCCGGCCGTGCTGCTCTGGGCCGCCGCGGCGTGGGGAACCGTGGCGGCGTGGGCGTTCGCGATGGCGAACTGGGTGGCGAGGGCGAGTGCCGCGGCGGATGCCAGGGCGACGCGCGATCTGACCGATGACATGAGTGGTGGCCTCCGTCGATCGTTAGTTAAGTTGCCTAACAGGAATCGAAGCACGCGCGGCCCGGTCGCGCAATCACTTGCGCCAGATCATCTTTAAAGAATCTTCACCTTTGATCGCGGACTGAATCACGATCTTGATGTGCGGGGCATGTTCGTGCACGTGGATGGTTGCCCCTGCCCCGCCGCGGTCACCCGAGCAGGTGCTGGAGCTCCGCGAGCCGGCCGAACAGATTCGGGAGCCCGCGCACGCCGTCGCGCGCGGACTCGTGCGACAGCGCGAGATCGGGTCCGGTGCCCGCCTCGACCCCGGCGAGACAGCGGACGATGTTCCACCGCGTGTGCCCGAGCCAGCCGCCGATCAGGAACACGAACCAGCTCGGACCGAACGGCGGCAGGGTTCCGCCGCCCGCGACGTAGCCGTCGAGGACCGAGCGGAAGACGGCGGGCCTGACGCTGTCCAGGCCCGGTCCCTTCGCCAGGCTCAGCGCGGTCGAGCCGAGCTCGCCGGACAGGTCGAGCAGCCCCGAGAGCTCCCAGTCCAGCACCACCGGCCGGCCGTCCCGGGCCAGCAGGTTCCACGGCTGGATGTCCTTGTGGGTCAGCACGACCGGACCCGGGCGCTCGCAGGTGTCGACGAAGTCGGCGATCGCGAGGAACGTCCCGACGCCGGCGGCGAGCTCGTCGGCCCACGGCTGACCGGTCGCCACCGCCCGCGCGGCGAGTTCGGGCCAGTCCCGCGGGGTCGGCTCCTCGGCCGGTGGATGGGGCCATGCGACGTCGAGCGCGTGGATGCGCGCGAGGATCTCGCCGATCTCGAACGCGAACGCCGCCGACGCCGGCTCCTCGGGTACGGTCTCGCCCTCGACCCAGCGGTGGACGAGCGTGCCGTGGTCGGCCGCGATCGGCTCGGGCATCGGGATGCCGGCGGCGAAGGCCGCCTGCTCGAACCTGAACACGTCCTCGACGTGATAGGTCCACCGGCGGTCGGCGAGGTTCAGCTCCTTCACGGCGAAGGATCCTTGGTCGGTGTCGAGCCGGTACATCCGGTTGGCGAATCCGCCATGGACCCGGGTCATCTGCCCGATCGGGACGCCGAGCTGCGAAAGGTTCACCAACGCATGCTATGAGCTGGCAGTTCGCTGCGGCATCGGACTTTCCGTCGCCACCATGGAATGAGGAGCCTGATTATCTGCGGGCTCGGTTCCGGTTTCGGTTCCGGTTCCACTTCCAGATCCTGTTCCAGTTCCCGCTCCGGTTCGCGCGCGGTGCACGGTGGCGGCCGATCCGCCGTACTGGCCGATCACCACGCCCGCGATCACGACCGCGCCACCGACGACCAGCCGGGCGCCGATCGACTCCCCGGCCAGCGTCGCGGCCCAGACCAGGCCCGCGACCGGAACGATGTTGAGCAGGTTGACCGCGGCGCTGGGAGTCAGCCCTCGAAGTCCGTAGTTGTAGAGCCCGAAGGCCGCGACCGAGCACAGCGCCGCGAGGAACAGGATGCGGCCGAGGTCGGCGTTCGACGGCCAGGCCCAGCGGTCGGTCTCGGTGAGGGACAGCGCGGTGAGGCCGAGCGCGCCGGCGAGCGTCTGGTAGTACGTCACCACTATCGGCGAGGCCCCGGAGGTGTCGCGCCGGCCGAGGAGGTTGAAGCCGGCCCAGACCAGGCCGCCGAGGATCAGGAGCGCATCGCCCCACAGGCGGCTCTCGGCGTCGGCGCCCGCTCCGTCCCGGACGATCAGCCAGACGCCGCCCAGCGCGATGACCATCCCGGCCAGCCGGACCAGCGACAGGCCGGTCCGGCGCAGGACCAGCTCCACGGCCAGCGTGATGATCGGATAGGAGGCGACGATCAGCGTCGCGTCGGACGCCGTCGCCTTCTGGACGCCGAGGTTCTCCACGGCGAAGTACGCCGAGATCCCCAGCAGCCCGGCCAGCCCGATGGACAGCCGTTGGCGGACGGTCGGCAGGCTCCGGACGCGCTCGCTCCGGCTTCGCCCGCGCCGGACGTGCACCAGCGCGGCGAGGATCAGCGCCGCGATCCCGAACCGCATCGCGCCGATCGTCATCGGCGGCACCCTCGCCAGCGTCACCTTGGTGACGGCGAACGACGTGCTCCAGATCAGTGCCGCCCCGAGGACTGCCGATACGTTGCGCAAGGTCATGGCGCCGAAGCTAGCAATCGGCGCGGATCCGGTGGCCGGATGCCGTGCTAAGTTCGGCCTCCCCCCGAGAATCTCGAATTCGACACGGAAACGGAGCCCTGAGGATGGCGCTGGACGAACTTGATACGGCATTGCTGACCCTCCTCCAGGAGGATGCCCGCCTGACCAACAAGGAACTGGCCTCCCGGCTTCACGTGGCCCAGTCGACCTGCCTGGAACGCATTCGCAGGCTGACCAAGCGGGGCATCCTGCGCGGTCAGCACGCCGACGTGGACCTGCGCAAGATCGGCCGCGGCACCCAGGCGATCGTGGCCGTGCAGCTGCGCCCGCCGGACCGCAAGGTCACCGAGTCGTTCCAGGCCTTCGTCACGAGCCTGCCGGAGGTGCTGTCCTTCTTCGTCATGTCCGGCAACGACGACTTCCTGCTGCACATCGCGGTCGCCGACAACGACCAGCTCAGCGCCTTCATCCTGGACCGGCTCGCGCAGCGGCGGGAGATCGTGCACATGCGGACGTCGGTGATCTTCAGTCATGTCCGGCGGCCGGTGGTCATGCCG
The DNA here is from genome assembly GCF_039531695.1 of Catenulispora yoronensis. Taxonomy (NCBI): domain Bacteria; kingdom Bacillati; phylum Actinomycetota; class Actinomycetes; order Catenulisporales; family Catenulisporaceae; genus Catenulispora; species Catenulispora yoronensis. The sequence continues at coordinate 21,490 of NZ_BAAAQN010000102.1, read as the reverse complement.
CTGCCGGGCTCGGAGGAGTAGCGGCGCGGGGTCTGGATCAGACCGGACTCGTACGCGTAGACCACGGCCTGGACCCGATCGCGCAGGTCCAGCTTTGCCAGCAGGCGGCTGACATGCGTCTTGACCGTGCCCTCGCTGACGTAGATGAGCGCTGCGATCTCCGCGTTCGACAGCCCGCGCGCGACCAGGGCCAGAACCTCGCGCTCGCGTTCGGTCAGCGCGGCGGCGGCAAGGACCGGGGCGAGCAGCGCGGGGTCGGGGCCGGTGTCCGCGCCGGGATCTGCACTGGGATCTGCACTGGGATCCGTACCGGGATCCGGGCCGGTGCCGACGAACCGTTCCAGCAGCCGGCGGGTCACGCTCGGCGCGACCACCGCGTCGCCGCGCGCCACGACGCGGATGGCCGAGAGCAGATCGGCAGCGAGAGTGTCCTTGAGGAGGAATCCGCTGGCCCCGGCACGGAGCGAGGTATAGACGTACTCGTCCAGATCGAAGGTGGTCAGCATGATGATGCGGATGAGGCCGGGGCGATCGACGTCGGCAGCTCTTTGTTCAGCGCAGATCCGGCGCGCGGCCTGGACACCGTCGGTCTCCGGCATCCGCACGTCCATCAGCACGATGTCCGGCCGTAGTTCGAGCGCCAGCGCCACCGCCTCCGCGCCGTCGGCGGCCTCGCCCACGACCTCCATGTCCGGCGCGTTCTCCAGGATCATCCTGAATCCGGTGCGCACGAGCGCCTGGTCGTCGGCGATGAGCAGCCGGATCACGCGTTCCCCTCCCGGACCGGAAGCCTCGCCCGCACCAGGAAGCCGCCGTCCGGCCGGGGCCGGGCCGTGAGCTCGCCACCGAGCAGCTTCACTCGGCCGTCCATACCGCGCAGCCCGTTGCCGGTCGTTGTCCGAAGCCGGATGGGCTGTTGTGCGGCCACGCCGTCGTCGCAGACCTCAAGGGCCACCTCATTCTCCGAATAGCAGACCACGATGTCAGCGCTCGCTCCAGTGCCAGCGTGCTTCATGACGTTGGTCAGCGCCTCCTGGACGACCCGGTACGCCGACAAGTCCACCGCCGACGGCAGCGCGGCCGGTGTCCCCTCGATCCGCAGCCGCACCGGCGTGCCGGTCTCGCGCACCCGGTCCAACAGTGCCGGCAGCTGCGCGAGCCCGGGCTGCGGATGCCACGCGTCCTCCACCCGGCCGAGCGCGGCGAGCGAGCGGCGCATGTCCGCGAGCGAGTCGCGGCCGGTCGTCACGATGGTGCGCAGCGCGGCGCGGGTGTTGTCGGGCCGGTGGTCCAAGGCGGCCTCCGCGCCCTGAGCCTGAATGACGATCAGCGCCAGGCCGTGCGCCACCACGTCGTGCAGCTCCCGGCTGATCCGGCCGCGTTCGGCGGCGACGGCCAGCGCCGCCCGCTGGTCGCGCTCCCGCTCCAGGTCCTGGGCCCGGGCATGCAGTTCGTGCAGGTACTTGCGGCGGCTGCGGGCACCGGACCCGATCGCCCAGGCGGCGAGCAGGACCGAGCCGAGCAGCGCCACCCCGCTCCACGGGCTCGTGCTCTCGGTGCGGTCGACGACGTCGCCGACAGGACCGTTGGCGGGAACGGACCCGTTGCCGGCCGCCGGAGGCGGACCCACGTGATGAACCACTTCGACGCTGAACGTCGGCAGCCCTCTGACTTGGGAACCGACCCGTGCGCCGGCCAGGCACCAGAGCATGACCAGCGCCGACATCGCGGCCAAAGCGCCCACCGAGATCCGGCGCGCGCAGTGGGTCGCGACGGTGGCGAGCAGCACCACCGAGGACAGGTCCACCGTCGTGGGCACCGCCGAGAGCAGGGCCAGATGGGCCGCGACCGCCAGCGTGCACACTCCGAGCATCGGCAGCGGCCAGGTCCGGCGCAGCGCGACGCCGGCCAGCGCGAACGCCGTCGCGATCCACCAGGCCCAGGCGACGGCCGCGCGGGAGAGCGGCCCGGCGTCCAGCGCGCTGATGGTCCGCAGCATGGCGACGGGATTGTTCACCGGCACGCACACCACGAGCAGCCCGACCGCCAAAGCCGCGTCCTGGAACAGCGGCCGACGCGCCCAGGCGCGCGCGGCGGCGAGCAACAGCGGCGGCGGCTTGGTCATCACCACGGGAGTCTAGGTTCCTCGGACGAGCCACCGCGTCTGTCGTGAGACAGACCTCGGGCGGAACCCGAGTCTGTCTCGCGACAGACGCCGGTAGCGCCGAACGCGTCGCAGGGTGTTCCCATGACACGACACGATTCAGCGAAGTCCCTGGCCCAGCGGTCGATGGGGCGGCGCTCGCTGCTCGGGGTGCTCGGCGCGGCCCCGGTCGCGGTGGGTGCTGGGTGGGTGCTGTCCGGCTCGGCGGACGCCGTCGGCGCCGGTTCCAGCGGTTCCAGCGGTCCCGCCGGTTCCAGCGGTGCCGGCGGTGCCACCGGGCCGAAGTCCGCCTCCGGGAAGTGGTCGGTGCCGCCGGCCCTGCGGCCGAACGGCGAGCTCGACCAGTTCTTGGCGCAGCAGGCGGCGCAGGACGCGTTCTCCGGCACGGTGCTGGTGGCCCACGGCGACCGGACCGTTCTGACGCGCAGTTTCGGCATGGCCGACAAGGCGAAATCCATCCCGAACGGCACGGACACCATCTACTGCCTCGCCTCGGTCACCAAGCTGTTCACCGCCGTGGCGATCGCTCAACTGGTTCAGCAGGGTTCTGTGAAGTACGAGGGAACGCTGGGCTCATACCTCGGCGGTTTCGCGGCGGAGGCCGCTGATCACGTCACTGTCCACCAACTCCTCACTCATACCTCGGGTCTGGGCGACTACTTCAAGATCGACGGCTTCTTCGATGCCGCGGCTGGCTGGACCACCGCCGACCAGGTCCTCTCCGGAACGCTGGACTTCATCCGGAAGGCGCCGCTGATGTTCACGCCCGGTACCGGCCACACGTATAGCAACTCGGCCTATGCCGTGCTCGGTGGCATCGTGCAGCAGGTGTCGGGGCAGTCCTACTACGACTACATCCGGCAGCACGTGTTCGCCCCGGCCGGTATGACCAGCTCCGACTTCTACACTCGGCCGCAGTGGCAGTCCGACCGCCGCCTCGCGCACCCGTACTCCCGGCCGACGCCGGGTCCGCGCGTCGACATCGTCAACCAGGAGCAGCTCTTTATCGGCCTGCCCGACGGCAACGCCTTCGCCACGGCTCCGGACTTGGTCCGCTTCGCCAGGGCCCTGCTGGGCGGCAGGCTGCTCGAACCGGCCTACATCGAGCTCTACAACGGTGCGAAGTTCCCGGCTGGGACGCTGCCGGCCAAGCCCGGCCTTCCGGCGAAGGTGCTCTACGAGGCCTACGGTCCGGCGGTGACATTGCGCAATGGCAAATGGGCCGTGGGCCACAACGGAGGCAACGCCGGTATATCAACGTTCATCGAGTGGTACCCCGGCACCGAGTGGGTCGCGGTGAAGCTGAGCAACTACGACCCGCAGGACACGATGATGGTCGACAACGAGATCGAGGGGATTCTGACGCGGTAGCGAGGAGCGGCACGGTCCCTTTGAGCGCCTGACTTCAGGCCAAGCCGTAGACGGCTGTCTGGCGCCGATGAATCGTCGGTATGTCGATCTGGTCCAGTACCGCGAGGGCCAGGTCCGCGTAGGAGAGCGGGGTCGCGGCCTCGGGAGCGAGGGTGTCGTCGCCGAGGCGGTAGCGGCCGGTCGGCGGAGCTTGCGGCGACAGCCCGGGCGGTGGGGTGAGGATGAGCCAGTCGATTCCGGTGGCCGGTTCGTGTTCGTACCCGTGTTCGTGTTCGTACTTGTGCTGGTTCTCGTGCCACGCATTCAGTCCGCGGAGTCGGGCCTCGGCGAAGGGTCGGAGAAACGCGGGGAACGCCGCCGGGTCTTCGAACACGCGGGTGTCGCCCGTCCTCAGCATCGCGAACAGGCCGATCTCGATCACCCTGGACCCGATTGTCGCAGCAGCCTGACCCAGGTTGTCGACGAGCTTCGCGTAGTAGTCGGCATCGAAATCGTCGAACGAGTCCGGCGGGGCCGTGAACGGCGTGACCGCGTTGATCAAGGCCGTGGCGCCGCCGGACGTCACCGACGCGACGCTGCTCGCGTCGGTGAGATCGCCGGCGGCGACCGTGATGCCGGCCCCGAGGTCGGCCAGTCCGGGGTGCCGGGCCGGATCGCGGACGACGGCGGTCACGGGGCGGCCGCGCCGTGCCACCTCCGCGAGGATCGCGGTGCCGGCCCGGCCTCCCGCGCCGAAGACGACGATCGGGCTGTGGTGGTGATCGATGGGCATGTGCGGGACGGTATCTTGGGGAAACTGGTTACTTCAACGAAACCGGAGCTGCCCGGCATGGCTGTCCCAGAGGGTGTCCCCGAGCTCCCGACCGGCCCGGGCATCGATCCGGCCTGTCCGCTGGCGGCGTTCCCGTTCCAGGTCGGCGGAAAGTGGACCGGCATGGTCCTGGTCGCGTTGGCGGACGGCCCGCAGCGTTTCAGCAGTCTGCGACAGGCGCTCGGCAGCGTGACCGCCAAGGTGCTGACCCAGACGCTGCGCGACATGGCCCGCGACGGCCTGGTCACGCGGCTCGACCGCCAGGAGAACCCGCCGCACGTCGAGTACGGCCTGACCGACCTGGGCCGCAGCCTGACGCCGGTCATCGAGGCCATGCGGGCCTGGAGCGACCGGCATCTGGCCGAGTTGTTGGTGCACCGGGAACGGAACGGGGATTTGGCAGTGGACCGCTGACCGGTGACCGCTGACGGCTGACCGCTGACCGCTGGCCGCTGGCCGCTGACGGCTTGCGGAGACTGAACCACGAGCTGCACTGTCGGCCATGTTCACGCACCGCCAGCGGTCGCGATCAGCCGTGTCGGCAAGACTTCGTTGGCGCCGGCAGCCGCAGCCGCAGCCGCAGCCGCACCCGTCGCCGCTGCTTGCCGAAGCAGCCGCACCCGTCGCCACTGCTTGCCGCAGCTGCCGCAGCCAGCCACTGCCAGCAGCAGCCCCAAGCAATTCGCCCGCAGCTCGTCAGCAGCCCCACCGCGATGCCAGCGCCATCCGCTCCATACCGCTGAGCTCGTCCGGGTCTTCCGAACGCTCCCGGATGATCTCCGCCGCGATGGCCATCCTCGGCGCGTTCTCCGGCCCGCGCGCCGCGTGCCGCACGATCTCGTCGGCCAATGTGGAGGCCATGCGCAGCCGCGGGAAGTGCGCGTGGATCTCAGTAGCCTGCGCCTCGGTCACGATCTCCGCCGCCCGGCCGAAGTCCATGCCCACGCCGCGGCGCGTCAGCGCGGCGATCGGGCCGCGCCGCTCGGGGATGGCCGGTGTCGAGTGCAGCGCAATCGCCTCCCACACCAGGTCCACCTCCCGGGCGGCGAACCCGTGCCCGGTCAGCAGCTCCGCGGCCAGGTCGGCGCCGTCGAGTTCGAAGCGCTGACGGCCCGGGGCCAGCGGGGACGTGCCCAGGTCGTGCAGGACGCAGGCCAGGAACAGCAGCTCGGGTTCGAAGTCGGGGCCGGGGCGGATGCCTTCGTGGTCGGCGATGAGCATCCCGAACAGGTAGCTGCGAAAGCTGTGGTTGGCGGTCGGCTCGCTGACGTGCGCCCGGACGTACTCGCAGGCCTGGCGGGCCGCCGGGGTGTCGGGGAACGCGAGGAGGTCGGGGAGCGCGAGGCGGTCCGGGCGGGGGATCACGGGGTTCTCGGGAGAGGTGGAAGTCATAGCCATAACGCTATGAGCTGGGGATATGTTCGCGACAGTGGCACGGATGCCGCATCTCGATAGAATCGTGCCATGCCCGTCCGCCCCCGCCGCCACCACGTCGTGGTCCTCGCCCTGCCCGGCGTCCTCGCCCTCGACTACGGCATCCCGGTGCAGGTCTTCGGCAGCTGGCCCGACGGCCCCTACCGCCTCACCGTCTGCGGCCGTGAGGCCGGCCCGGTGCCGCTCGATTCCGGCCCTGCCCTCGCCGTCGAGCACGGCCTGGAAGCCCTCGCCGACGCCGACACCGTGATCGTTCCCGGCCTGGCGCACGAGGAGCCGCCCGGCCCGGCGGTGTGCGAGGCGCTCGCTGCGGCGTCGGCGCGGGGCGTGCGGATGGTGTCGATCTGCAGCGGGGCGTTCGTGCTGGCCGCCGCCGGGCTCCTGGACGGCCGCCGGGCGACGACGCACTGGACCAAGGCCGATCAGCTGGCCCGGCGCCACCCGGCGGTCACCGTCGAGGAGGACGTGCTCTACGTCGACGAGGGCGACGTGCTGACCTCGGCCGGGGTCGCCGCGGGTCTGGACCTGTGCCTGCACATCATCCGCAGCGACCACGGCGCCGCCGCGGCCAACCTGCGGGCCCGGGGACTGGTGACGGCACCGCATCGGACCGGCGGCCAGGCGCAGTACATCGACCGCGCGGTGCCGGGCACGGCCGGCGGATCGCTGGCGGAGCTGCGCTGCTGGCTGCTGGAGCACCTGGACGAGCCGCAGTCGCTGGACCAGATGGCGCGCCGGGCGGGGATGTCGCGGCGGACGCTGATCCGCCGGTTCCACGAGGAGACCGGCCGGCCGCCGGCCGGGTGGCTGCTCGACGCGCGCCTGACGCGGGCGCGGGAGCTGCTGGAGACCAGCGACGCGCCGATGGAGACCGTCGCTCGGCTGGCCGGACTGGGGACGCCGGCGAATCTCAGGGTGTTGTTCCACCGGCACGTCGGGGCGCCGCCGAGTGCCTACCGGGCCACGTTCCGGCAGACGCCCGCCGCGGCCTAGGTGACTTGCTGGAACTGCTCGAACACCGTGGGACATGCGGGGTTTATGCGCAGCGTGAAGCGTTCGCCGAGCGGGCAGTACCCGGTGATCGGAGGGGAAGTCAGGGACCTGAAGCGCCTCGGCGCCGAGGGTGGGGGAGGGCGGCGCCATGGACACGAACAGCAGTCCCAGCACAGCTGTAGCGCGGGCGGGTGATTCGACCGCGGCTCCCGCGCGCAACCGGCGGATCGCCGTCATCGGGGCCGGGATCGCCGGACTGGCCGCGACGAAGGTGCTCACCGCGGTCGGGCACGAGGTCGTGACCTTCGACGTCGAGCCGGACGTCGGCGGCGTGTGGTGTCCCACCCGGCACTATCCCGGTTTGACCACGCAGAACACGCGGATGACCTACGAGTTCTCGGACCACCCCGCACCGTCTTCGTGGCCTGACTACCCCGACGCCGCGCAGTGGCACTCCTACCTGCGCGGCTATGCGGACCGCTTCGACCTGGGCGCGAGCCTGCGCCTCGGGACCGGCGTCACGCTGGCCAAGCCCACCGCCGACGGCTGGGATCTGCGCCTGGACAACGGCGACCAGGTCGAAGCCGCTCATCTGGTCGTCGCCAACGGCGTGTTCTCCCGTCCGCTGATCCCCGAGTGGCCCGGGGCGGACGCCTACGCGGAGGCCGGCGGCGTGGTCAAGGCCCCTTCGCAAGGACTCACCCTCGCGGATGCCCGAGACCGGCACGTGGTGGTCGTCGGCTACGGCAAGTCGGCCTGCGACACCGCGATGGCGCTGTCCGCGATCGCGGACTCGGTGACCCTGGTGCCGCGCCGCCTGTTCTGGAAGGCCGCCAAGAACCTCCTGGGCAAGCACTTCGAGGACGTGGCGATCACCCGCCTCGGCGAAGCGCTGTTCGGCAACCCGAAGGTCTTCGGACCGGTGTTCGGCGTCCTGAGTCGCGCGACGATCAAACAGCAGGGCCTGGCCCCGCTGGACCTGATCCCGCCCGGCCGCTTCGAGGAGATCCTGTCCAGCTCCGCCAGCCTGGCCACCGACGGCTTCTTCGACGCCGTCCGCGCCGGACGCATCACGGTCCGCCGCGACCGTTCGATCGCTGAACTGCGCGGCGGCGCAGACCGCACCGGCCGCCCCGAAGCCGTGCTGGACGACGGGACCGTCCTGCCCGCCGGCCTGATCGTCGCCGCCACCGGATTCGAACAGGACGTGCCCTTCCTCGACAATTCATCCTCGCTCCGCGCCCCCGACGGAGCCTTCGAACTGTTCCGCAACGTCCTCCCGCACCAGACCCCGAACTTGACCTTCGCCGGCTACAACACCTCGCTGGTCAGCTCCCTGAGCGCCGAAGCCGGTGCGATCTGGATCGCGGCCCACCTGGCCGGCGCCCTGACCCTCCCGCCCACCGCCCAGCGCCAGGCCCAGGTCCGCGCAGACCTGGCAGCACGCGCAGCACAGACGCGAGGCAAGCACGCGAGCGGGACGGTGGTGCTGCCCCGCTCGCTCGGCAACATCGACAAGCTGCTGGGCGACCTGCACGCAGTGCTGCCCCGCCGGGTGCGGATGAAGCAGTGGAGTCGGCGGTCGTTCTCGACGGACTTCCGGGAGACGTTCGGTGCCGCGGTGCGGGAGTTGCGGTCGGCGGGTTGAGGTGGGCGGGCTGAGGTCGGTGCGCTGAGACCGGCGGGCTGAGGTCGGTGCGCTGAGCTTGGCGGCTGAGTTCGGAAACGGCCGTCACTGGCGCGAGTCGGCGTTCAGCACCATCTCCACGAGAGTGCCCAGATGATCGGAGTGGTTGGCGTGGACGAAATAGCGCGCGCCGTCCGGGATGGTCCAGCCGTGCCGGGTGAGGTGGCGCGCATAGGGATCGTCCGCTTGGACGGGCGATGAGACCTCGAACAGCAGCCTTGCCCCGTCGTCCCAATCGGGACCGGGGCGATTCGCGAAGGTTCTGGCTTCGCCGACATTGCGTTCGGTGATGTAGCACGAGACGACGGTTGCCCCGGCCTGTCTGATGGCGTGAAACGCCGCGGACGGGTCGCCGTCGGTCGAGTGGCCGTCGGACACCACCACGATGGTCGGGGCCGAGTCCGTGGTCCTTCGGCGTTGTTCGCGGCGGAGCCGGTTCGCCACTTCCTGCATGGCGGCTCGCATGGGCGTGGTGCCGTAGATGAAGTCCTCGATCTTCGCGAACCCGGTGCCCGACGACTCCAGAAGCGGGATCAGCTCCTCGACCGACAGGGTCGTGTCGCCTTTCTCGGCCAGTTCGGCGGCCACTCGGCTGCCGACGGTCTCCCGCAGCTTCTGGAGGTTCTCCTCCGCGGACTCGCCGTCCGCGAAGGGCCGGGACAAGTGCTCGATCAACGCCTTGGCCTCATTGACCTGGTCGCTGTTCAGGAGAGCGCTCAAGCCGCCTTGCGCCGTGACCAGAGGATGCGTCGCCGCCTTCAGCATGCCGAGGCCTTTGTTGGCCTTGTAAGTGCGGGCGATGTCGACGCCCGCCGGGGTGAGTCGGGGCAGCAGTGCGGCCAGCTGGTTCGCCAGCTCGGGCTGCTCCTGAAGGCGTCGGAGAAGATTGCGTGCCTTCTGCTCCGTGTCCAGATAGTCTCTGGCGATCTCGCCCCAGCCTTTACGCCCATACTGCGCGGCCAGCGCATCGAGCTGTTCGAAAACGTCGCCGCCCGAAGTGGCGCGTCGCACGGGTTCCGCAGTCGCGCCGATGTCCGGGATATCCAGTCCGGTCGATGTCGCGATCCGCAAGAGCGCGAGAAGGTCGCATGTCGGTGTCGGCACATGTTGCAGACCGAATGCGTACATGAAGATATCAAGCTGAGTAGTGACGCCGTCCGGATAGGCGCTGTGAATCGAGTCCAGGGCGCGCCGCTGGGCGTCCAAGATCGTCGCCCGGAGGTCGCCGAGGCGGTTGAGGCTCTGGCTGCCGGGGTTGTGGGCGCTGGTCCGCATCGAGCCGGACACGTCGATCACAAAGCCCACAAGACCTGAGAGGGGCAAGGCTTCCTTGGCCTTGCCGGAGGCTCCCGCATCAGTCAAGATTGTCTCGCTTCCCATGACGTCCGCAAATGCGAGTGCTGCGAAAAGTGACCTGGGGGTGGGGATGAACGACGAACCTTTGGTCCTTCAGCCGACTGCCGACCGGCCGCTGTTGCTCGGGCTGTTGGTGGACGTGTCGGGGTCGATGATCAAGTCGCTCATCGCGTCGCCCGACGGTTCTCAGCAGACTCGGATCGACAGTGTCCGCGAGTCGCTCAACGGCCTTGTGGAACGCGCCATTGTGTATTGTACGGCGCCGAGCTCGGCGGATATCTTGCCGAAGCTAGGTATTTTCGCTTATGGCTTCGGCTTCGGGAATCCGTGGTCGTTTCTCAGCGGATGGTCCGGGCCGCCGGTGGTGGATCTCCTCGACCTTCCCGGGCGCCGGAGTTCGACGCTCGGCGTCGGCGAGCTGGCTGGCGACTGGTCCGCGGTCCAGGAGTATGACCGAACCCTGATGCGCCACATGGGCGGGGTCACGCCCATGTTCAAGGCCCTGACCCTGGCGCGGGACCGGATCGCCCAGGAGCGCGCGGCGCGGGCCTGGACCGACCAGCCGGTGTTGTTCGTCCTCTCCGACGGGATGCCGACCGACGCCGAACCTGCCGAGATCCTGCGACTGGTCGACGAGATCAAGGCTTCGGGCGTGCTGGTGATGACCTGTCTGCTGGCGGAGGAGGGCCTCGCCGACCGGCGGCGTATGTATGCCGAGGCCGAGCCGCATTGGCCGCCGGCGGCGCGGTTGATGTTCCACTGCGCTTCCCCGCTGGGCGAGGACATGCCGATCGCCGACCAGCTGAGCCAGGAGTTCGGGTGGGCGGTCGTCCCCGACGCCCGGGCGTTCGCCATCATCGACAGCTCCAAGTCGCTGGCCGCCTTCCTCGCCAGCACGCTCAGCCGGTTGAAGCCCACGGCCGGTCCCGCGCCGAACGGCCAGCCCGAGCCGAAGGCCGGCCCCGGGCCGAGCGCCGAGCCGGCGACCGGCGGTCATCAGACGCCGGCCGTGGTCATCTACGGCGATGTCCGCAACCTCCAGACCGGCAGCCATGCCACGCACCAGGAGCACGCCGGGCTTGACGTCGAGGGTCTGGGCAGACTGATCAGGTTCCTGACCTCCGGGGTGCCGCAGACGGAACTGGAGCCCGCGCAGGCCCTGGAGGTGCTGCGACACACCAAGGCCATCGAGGGAGAGATTCAGCAGCCTGAGCCCGACCGCCACAAGATCCGAGCCTGGCTGAAGAAGCTGGGCTCGATACTCGGCAAGGCCACGCAGGACTCCATCGCCGTAGCCATGAACGCCGCTGTGCAGAAGACGATCAGCGGGCTCTAGCGGTGTGGCGACGGCCGGGTCGCAGGTTGCTGATGCTCCTCAGACTCGACCGTCGTCGTGCTCCGAGAGGACCAGGTCCAGATCCAGCTCCAGATTCAGGTCCTTCGTGAACGCGTAGTGCGGGAAATCGCCCGGCGAGTTGTCGGGGCCGTACTCCTGGTGATAGCCGCCGGCCTGGTACAGGCCTGTGGCTTCCGGCTGCTTCGGGCCGGTGGTCAGGAAGATGCGACGGTAGCCGCGGGAGCGGGCGGTGTCCTCCAGTTCCGTCAGCACCCTGCGAGCCAGTCCGCGGCGGCGGTGGTCGGCGTGGGTCCAGATCCGCTTGAACTCGGCGGTCTCGGCGTTGTAGCGCTTGTAGGCGCCGCCGGCCACCGTCACGCCGTTCTCGACGAGCAGGAGGAAGGCGCCGCCCTCCTCGGGGGTGAACAGGGCGTCCGGGAAACGCTTCATTTCCTCGATGGCGCCGTCGCCGTAGCGGGTCACGTACTCGTCCAACAGGCCGGCGCGCAGGGGCTCGGCGGCCGGGTCGGAGACCGACGTGTGGTGGACTTCGAGCGCCGCCGAGGTGCTGGGCGAGTTCGCGGGCATGCGGACAATCCCTATCTGCTTGGAGGGTTTTCAGGACGCAACGCGGACGGGGCGCCGATCATTCCGGCGCCGGTCGTCCGGTTCCGGCCGTGACTCGGCCCGGCATGCGCGACGTGCGAGTTCGCGCATACCGGGCCGGGATTGTCACACCAGCTCCAGCGGCTTGCTTGTCCTGCTTGTCCTGCTTGGCTTGCCTGGCCTGCTTAGTACCGCCGGCCCCGGCGGTCGGTGAGCCGCCGCACGGTCGCGATCAGCGTGTCCACCTCGTCGTGCGTGTTGTAGAAGGCGAACGAGGGCCGGACCGTGGCCTCCAGGCCGAAGCGGCGCAGGATCGGCTGGGCGCAGTGGTGGCCGGAGCGCACCGCGATGCCCTCCTCGTTGAGGGCGGTGCCCACTTCGCTCGGTTCGTAGCCGTCCAGGACGAACGACACGATGCTCGCCTTGTGCGCGGCCGTGCCCACGAGGCGGAGGCCCGGCACGGCGCGCAGGCCCTCGGTGGCGTGCTCGACCAGGGTGTGCTCGTAGGCGGCGATGTTCGGCAGGCCGATCCGCTCGACGTAGTCGATGGCCGCGGCCAAGCCGACGGCGTCGGCGATGTTGCCGGTGCCGGCCTCGAAGCGGCCCGGGGGCGGCTGGTAGGACGACCGCTCGAAGGTGACGTCGGTGATCATGTTGCCGCCGCCTTCCCAGGGCGGCATGTCCTCCAGCACTTCGCGCTTGGCGTACAGGACGCCGATCCCGGTCGGCCCGAACAGCTTGTGGCCGGAGAAGACCAGGAAGTCGGCGTCCAGCGCGGTCACGTCGATCGCCAGGTGCGGCACCGACTGCGCGGCGTCGACCAGCACGCGGGCGCCGGCCCGGTGGCCGAGCTCGATGATCTGCTCGACCGGCACGATGGTGCCGAGCGCGTTGGACATCTGCGTGACCGAGACGAGCTTGGTGCGGGGCGACAGCAGCTTGGCGTACTCGTCGAGCAGCAGCTGCCCGTCGTCGTCGACCGGGATCACCTTCAGCACCGCGCCGGTCTGCTCGGCCAGCATCTGCCAAGGGACGATGTTGGCGTGGTGCTCCAGGTGCGACACGATGATCTCGTCACCGGACCCGAGGTTCCGCGGACCCCAGGCCTTCGCCACGAGGTTGATGGCCTCGGTCGTGCCCCGGACGAAGACGATCTCCTCGGCAGAGCCCGCCCCGATGAAGCGCGCGACGGTGTTCCTGGCGCCCTCATAGGCATCGGTCGCCCGCGCGGCGAGAGTGTGGGCCGCGCGATGGATGTTGGAGTTCTCCCGACTGTAGAACTCGGTCAGCCGGTCGAGCACCGCACGCGGCTTCTGCGTGGTCGCGGCATTGTCGAGCCAGATCAGCGGACGGCCGTTGACCCGCTCGGCCAGGATCGGGAAGTCGGCCCGGACCGCGCGGACGTCGAACGGCGGATGGGGGTCGAGGGGCAGCCCCAGCCCCGCCGGCTCTTGAACGAAGTAGTAGGGCGTGTTCGAGTTGTCCGGTGTCGCGGACTCGAACAGCGGCGGCAGTCGGGGTAGGCCCAGGTGCCCGAACCCGGGGAGCTCCGGCGCCTTCGCAGGGAATCCGGGTGCCTCGGTGAGGAAGTAGAACGGGCCGGAATCGGCCTGCCGGGCCAAGGTCGGCGGCAGGACGGCGGCGGGCATCGGTGCCATCGGGCTCGGCGCCGCGTAGGCCGCCGCACCGGCCGGTGCACTAGTCGGTGCACTGGCGACCGCAGCGGCCGCCGTGCTGGTCGGCGGCGGCCCGGCCGGCGTGCTCAGCTGCACAGGCGCGGCCGCTTCCGGCATCGTGGTCGGCATCGCAATCGGCATCGCGACCGGCAGCGGTGCCGACATCGGCTCCGGCAGCGGCTCCGGCAGGGGAGCACCCATCCCGCCGCCCACCGGTTGCCCCGGCACAGCCCGGAAGAACTCCTCCGCCATCCTGGTCAGCGTCGCCTCGTCCGGCAGCCAGGCCGGCGCGGCTCCGTCAGCGGTAGGTGGGGGCGTAGTCATGGAACTTGTCCACCTCGACGTCGTCGAGCACGGCCAGCGCGTCGTCGGTGAGCACCGCGAGCGAGCAGTACAGGGAGATCAGGTAGGAGGCGACGGCGCTGCGGTCGATCTGCATGAAGCGCACCGACAGGCCCATGCCCTGCTCGCCCGCCAGCCCGGGCTGGAAGAGGCCGACCACGCCCTGCCGCGACTCGCCGGTGCGCAGCAGCAGGAACTTCGTCTTGCCGTTCTCCAGCGGGACCTTGTCCGACGGGATGATCGGGAGCCCGCGCCAGGTCAGGAACTGCGAGCCGAACATGCTCACCGTCGCCGGCGGCACGCCCCGCCGGGTGCACTCCCGGCCGAACGCGGCCACGCCCTCCGGATGCGTGAGGAAGAAGGCCGGCTGCTTCCACACCTTCCTGATCAGCGAGTCCAGGTCGTCCGGGGTGGGCGGCCCGGCCAGCGTCGAGATCCGCTGCGAGGGCGCGACGCTGCTCAGCATCCCGTACTCGGGGCTGTTGATCAGCTCGCCCTCCTGGTGCTCCTTCACCGCCTCGATGGTCAGCCGCAGCTGGTGCGCGGTCTGGTCGTGCGGGCTGGAGTACAGGTCGGCGATGCGGGTGCGGATGTCCAGGATGGTCTGGACGGCCTTGAGCCGGTACTCCCGGGGCTCCTCCGAGTAGTCGACGAAGGTGTCCGGCAGCGGCGCCTGGTCGTAGTTGTCGCACTCGATGCGCACCGACTCCGGATGCACGACCTTGTTCACCCGGTAGATGCCCGCCTCGACCGGCACCCACGGCATCAGGTGGACCAGCCACCGGGGCGTGATCGACTCCATCTGCGGCACGGTCTTGGTGGCGTTGGCCAGCGTGCGCGCCGCGTCGTCGCTCACGGACATGGATCGGGACGGCGGATTCAAAGCGTTGGTGGTCATGCAACGTCTCCTGGCCCGAGGATCCGGGCGGTATAGAGGAATGGGATCGTCGCCATCGACGTGCGCTGCGGAGGAGCGCTCGACCTCCACCCTCCCAGCCGGAATGACCATGGTCCAATGCGGGTTTTCGAAGCTTTCATCGACGCGGGCTATGATTCGCGCATGATCGACCTGAGTCGGTTGCGCGTCCTGGTGGCCGTCGCCCAGGAGGGGTCGGTCACGGCCGCCGCCGAAGCGCTGCACTACGCCCAACCGTCGGTGAGCCACCAGCTCGCCAAGCTCGAAGCCGAGGTCGGCGTCCCCCTGCTGCAACGCATGGGCCGCGGCATCCGCCTCACCGAGGCCGGCCGGCTGCTGGTCAACCGCGCCGAGTCGATCCTCGCGCAGGTCGAGTCGGTGCACGCCGAACTCGACGAGCTGGCGGGCCTGCGCAGCGGCCGCGCCCGGCTGGCCGCCTTCCCGTCCGCGCTCGCCACCCTGGTCCCGCCCGCCGCCGCGCGGATCTCGGCCAAACACCCCGGGATAGAACTCACCCTGGTCGAGGCCGAACCGCCGGACGCCCTGAGCGCGCTGCGCAACAACGAAGCCGACGTCGCCCTGATCTTCGAGCACGGGCACCCGTCCCAGCGCGACCGCCGCGACACGACCATGACGCCGCTCCTTGAGGAGCCGCTCTACGTCGTCACTCCCGCTGAGCGCTCCTGGGACGGCCCGCGCGCGGAGCTGGCGACCTACGCCGAGAGCCGATGGATCGCAGGCTGCGAACGCTGTCGCGAACACCTGGTCGCCGCCTGCGGCCACGCGGGCTTCGCCCCGGTCGTCGAGTTCGAGACCGACGACTACGTCGCGGTCCAGGCGCTCGTCGCGGCCGGGCTGGGAGTGAGCCTGCTGCCCGGCCTCACCCTGCTGGCCAACCGGCACCCCGGGGTCCGCCTCGACCGCGTGGCGGGAATGCGGCGGCGGGTCATGGCGGCGACGCACGGCAAGCCGCCGGCGTCCCAACCCGCGCAACTGCTGCTCGACGCCCTGGCGGCGACCATCGCCGAGCCGGACTGGCCGTCCTGAGAACCGGAGCGCGTCACACTGCCGGAGCATGGAGCCTGTCGGGGCGAGCGGTTA
Source organism: Catenulispora yoronensis (assembly GCF_039531695.1). NCBI lineage: Bacteria > Bacillati > Actinomycetota > Actinomycetes > Catenulisporales > Catenulisporaceae > Catenulispora > Catenulispora yoronensis. The sequence continues at coordinate 5,697 of NZ_BAAAQN010000102.1, read as the reverse complement.
CCGTTACCGAGTGGGGTCATGGGGGAACTGGCTGGCGAGCACTGAGACCGACGACCGGTACGCGCGACGGACCGGGACGGCGCTCCTCGTCGCGGCGCTGGGCCTGACGGCCTGGATCGTCTACTTGGGTGCATCGCTGCCCGATCAAGGGCCGGCGCAGGACTGGAGCACCACCTGGACCGGCGTCGACACCTGGCAGCTGACGTGGGTCGGGCTCGACGTGTTCGAGGTCGCCGGGCTCGTCGCGACCGGATACCTGGTGCGGCGCAGCCACCGAGAGACCCGGACCGCGGCCCTGCTCGCGGCGCCGATCTTCGTCGTCGACGGCTGGTTCGACATGCTCACCGCCGCGAGCCGGGCCGATCTCGCGGTCTCATTGGCGGTGCTGGCGGTCGCCGAACTGCCGACCGCGCTCCTGCTCCTGCTGATCGCGCGTAAGGCGCGCCAGTTCGAGGTCGGAGCGCCGGCGGCCGCACCGGATGAGCCGCGCTCCGATCGGGAACACGCTGAGCGCCCCGCTCTGCCCGGTCCCCACGGTTCTCACGGTCCCCACGGTTCTCACGATCTCCACGATCGCCGCGCTCTGCCCGGTCCCCACGATGGCCGCCAGGAAGACGCGGTGTCCTAACCCTGACCTGGCCGCTCCCTCACCGCACCTCGTCCAGCTTCGCCTGGATCACGGCCCGCACCCGATCCGACAGCTCCAGCACCGCCTCGGCATCGTCGGCGGCGTCGCGGCCCAGTCCGGCCGTCGGAATCGGCTCGCAGAAGTGCATCGACCACTTCGATCGCAGCGGGACCATCCCTAGTAGCCCCAGCCAAGGGAACGTCGGGGTCAGCGGGAAGTACGGCACACCCAGCACCCGCGCGACACCGCGCGCGTCGGCGAGAATCGGTGCGATGTGTTCGGCGCCCGCGATCGCGACCGGCACGATCGGTGCACCGCCGCTCAGCGCGATGCGGGCGAATCCGCCGCGGCCGAATCGCTGCAATTGATAGCGCCGGCTGTACGGCTTGCCGATGCCCTTGTAGCCCTCGGGAAAGATGCCGAGGAGTTCCTGAGCGCGCATCAGTCGGATCGCGTCGTCGTTCGCGGCGACGGCGCATCCGACCTTGCGCATTGCCTCACCGACGTAGGGGACTGAGAAGGTCAAGTCGCCGGCCAGGAGGCGGAGTGTGCGGTGTCCCGGGACGTGCTGTCGGATCGCGTGGGCCAGAAGCATCGCGTCCAGCGGCACGGTGCCCGAGTGGTTGGCGACGACGACAGCCGTGCCTCGCGTCGGCATGTGTTCGGCGCCTACGAGGTCGACGCGGAAGTAGTGGTCGTACAACCAGCCCAGAACCTGGCACGCGGCGCCGTCGCGGAAATGCGGATCGAGCCCGTATTCATCGACCTCGTAGTCACCGCGGATCCGGCGGCGGGCGTAGTCCAGTACCGCCTCCACATTCCGCTCTGTGGTCGGCCCCGCCAGCGACGCGGCAAGACGCAGAAGCTGCGTTCCGGGAGCCGTGCGTTCCGCTTGGTCGCTTCCACCCCCACCCGCACCCCCACCCGCACCCCCACCCGCACCCGCACCCGCGCCCTCACCGACGACCCGCAGATGCTCGACGAAAGCCTCCCGACTCGACCGCCGAGGCTGCCATCCCAACGTCGTCGTGGCCTTCGCCGTGTCCAGATGCTGGCCGTAGCGAAGCCGCGCCACGTCGCTGTCCGACAGCCCGGCCACTCCCACCGCCGTCGCCAGCTGCGTCAGCAACGGGTACGGCACCGACTGCGCCATCCGCCCGCGATGCGCGACCGCCTGCGACGCGGTCAGCACCCCGGCCCCGGCGATGTTGTAGATTCCCGTGGCCAACGCGCCGGCTGTGGCCCGACGCAGCGCGTCGACCGCGTCGTCGATGTGCAGGAACTGAAGCCGCGGATCGTGGCCGGCGGCCTTCAGCGGGACCGGAAGCGTCAGCAGCCTGATCAGCGGACCGACGTCGGCGGCGCCGACCAGCGGCGCCAGACGCAGGATGCTGACCTCCACCTCCCGCCCCGAGGCCGCGACCTTGAGCAGGGCCTTCTCGGCGTCGGCCAACGTGCTGCCGGCGGCGTCGACGGGGGTCGGGGTCACCCGCTCGGTCAGCGCCGAAGGCAGTGCCGGACCGCAGCCGTAGACGATCGAGTCCGAGATGAAGACGACGCGAAGCGGAGTCCGCGTCTTCCGGCAGGCGGCAGCCAGGCGAAGCGTCCCCGGCAGGAGCCGGTCGAGGTCCGGGCGTGCGGAGGCGGCCCAGCCGGCGTGCACGATGACGTCGGGACGGACCTGGCTCAGCAGCTCGTTCCAGGACGTGCCGGAACCGCTCGGCCGATCCGATCTGCCCGGCCTGCCCGACCCGCTCGCCTCCACGGCCGGCACCGGCAGTCCCACCTCGTCGAAGCCGACCGTGACAACGGCCTCGACCCCGTCCATGGCATTCAGCGCCGACCGGAAGTGGGACATCAGAGTGTTGTCTTCCGCCCCGGCAATGAGGACGGTACCGACGCGGGGCGGCCCCGGATGCCCGACCGCCGGCACCCGCCGGACGCCCGGCGCGGCCATGCGATCCGCCAACGTCGGGGCCGGCGGTCGGGACCTCGCCGAGGGGATCGTCGGCCGTGCGGCGGCACCACCGCCCCGGGGCTTCTCAGTTCCCTGTGTCGCAGGCGTAGCGGAAGGTCCCCCGCTCACCGCCCCGCCACCAGCACCGCGCACCTCCGCGCATCATTCGCGGCAGCCTCGCACCGCTGGGCATGCTCCAGCAGCGCCGCCCGCAGCGTGGCCCGTCCGGGAGCCGTGAAGGTCGGCCCCGCGGCGCTCTCCCGCAACTGCTCCGCGAACGCCATCAATCGCTCCGCTCCGGTCGCCGCGACCTCGGCGTACCGCTGCGCTCCCGCGCCCGCCGCCACCAGCGACCGGACCGAACCGTCCAGGTGGGCGATCCCGTACCCGTGGTACGGCCCGTCCGCGTAGTCGGTGAACGCGACCCGGATCCCGTGCGGATCCAAGCCGTCCAGCACCGCCGACCGCAGCGGCGCCGGTGCGGTCACCCGGGGTTCGGCGGCGACTCGCAGAGCCCTGACCATCGCCGCCGCGAGCGCCATCGCCAGCCCCGACGCCGCGCAATCGGCCATCCCGCCGCAGAACGGCGCCGGCAGCACCGCGTCCACGCCGTCCCGCGCCGCAGTGCCCGGCCGGAAGACGCCCGGGTCGGCGAACGCCGCGCCGTCGCGGGCCGCGGCCCCGGCCAGCACCAGGACCTCGGTGCCCGCCTCGTACCCGCGTCCTTCCCACACGAACTCCGTGTCGCTTCGGTGCAGCGTCATCGGCAGCGGCGGCCACAGCCGCACCGTCTCGGCGACCGCGGCCTCCGCCTCCGCGCCCGGCAGCGTGCCGTCGTGGCCCAGCGCGTCCAGCGCGGTCGCGGTCACGAGCAGTTCGGCGAAGCCGCGCGTGCTCGCCGTCAGCAGGTGCCGGACGGCGGCGGCCACCTCGTCCCGGTCGAGTCCGTCCTTGGCCAGACGGGCCGCGGCGCAGCCGTCGACCTCGATGGTGAGGTGCTCGGCGATCCGCCGCGTCACCGCCGCCTCCGAGTCCATGGCCGATCCGTCGGTGGCCTCCGTGTGGGCGAGGATCTCGCCGAGCACTGTGTCGAGCGCCGCGCGCCGTCCCAGCACCGCGTGCCGCGCCAGCCGGTCGGCCGCCTCGCGCCATGCGCTCCAGGGCACGTTGCCGTCGCCGTTGCGCTCACCGATGAGCCAGTCGGCCTCCGCGGCCGCCGCCGCCTCGATCTCTTCCGACAGGTCGCGGGGATCGAGGAGGATCGGCGGGCAGGAGGGCAGCGGACGCCGGCGGCCGAGGTGGTCCACGGCGTACGCGGCCCCGTCCAGGCCCTCGGACTGCCAGCGGTCGAACAGCGAACGCACCTGGTCGGCGCCGGCCACCACCGGCACCATGCCGAACGGCGTCAGGAACAGCCGCGAGCCGGCGCCCGACGGCCCCGTCCCGGCCAGCCGTCGCAGCAGCGCCTCGGCCGGGCCCAGGGCGGCGCTGCGGGTGGCGCCGGGCAGGGCGCGCAGCCGGTCGACGGCGCCGGCGGCGGCCCAGGTCGTGCCGAACCACAGCTGCTCCCAGGGCGGCGCCGGGCGCGGGCCTGGAACCTTGGCGGCCGGGGCTGTGGCTGCTGCTGTGGCTGCGGCGCCCGTCCCGGCTGCGGCTGCGGCGCCCGTTCCGGCCGTGGCGCCGGTCCCCGGTGCGGATCCGGTTCCGGCCTCGGTTCCAGCAGTGGTACGCGCCGCGATCGGCTCCGGCTCCGGTACCGGCAGCGGCTCGGCTCCCGATTCCGTCCCCGGTCCGGTCCCGGGTTCCGCACCCGACGCCGACTTCGGTTCCGGCTTCGGCAACGGCCGCCCGGCCTTGGCCTTTCGGGTCGAGTCCACGCGAGGCATATCGAGTCGGGCCACAGCCACGTCTCCCTTTCGGCTCAGGTCCAATTCCGTGTCACTGGCGATCAGAGTCCGGCGCGGTCAGCGATCCCGCACCGCATAGGGCTGATTGGCGACGATCACCCCGGCATACGGGCTGATCAGCCGGTTCGCCGCCGTCCGCATCTCCGGGACCAGGTGCCGGAGGCTCGACGCGTAGGTCTGCGGCGCGTGGCACAGCGGGAAGTCGCAGGTGTCGTCGCGCCACGTCAGCTCGGTCCAGGAGTCCGGCACCGGCACCGGGCAGGCCGGGCCGCGGCCGTCCAGGCTCGGGAAGACGTCGAACTCGTTGGCCAGGCTCAGCACCGCGGTCGTCGGGTCGGCGGCGCGCTTGTTGTCGATCGGCGAGCCGATGGCGACGACGTGGGTGATCCGGTACGTCGCCGCGGTGTGCGGGTCGGCCGCGATGTTCAGTGCCGTGATGCCGCCGAGGCTGTGGCCGACGAGCATCACCTCCGACCCCGGCGGCACGCCCGCGGCCTCCAGCGCCTTGCACGCCGACCGGGTGTAGGTGGTGTCGGTGCGGAAGAGGTTGTCGAACACGCCGACGCAGTCCTGCGGAGTCGGATTCGACAGCCGCGCGAACGAGGTCCCCGGCATCAGCAGCGCGTGGCGGGTCTGCCCGTCGGCGCACTCGATCCGGCGGACCAGCACCAGGCCGTGGTTGCCGATCGCGGCGATGTCGTCGATGTAGCTGACGATGTCGCCGGCGTCGGCCCGGTCCAGCACCCGCCGCAGGATCCGGTCCGGCTCCACCGGATACGCCCGCCCCGCGCCCCGGTTCAGCCGCCCCAGCCACGCCACCGGCAACCCGACCACCGGGTCCTGGTGCTGGCTGCCGCCGGCCAGGGTGGCCCACGCCGCGTCGTCGTTGCCCGGATTGACGTCGGTGAGCGCGTTCCACGCCAACAGCTCCATCGACACCGGCGCCAGTACCGACATCGACCGGGTCAGCCCCAGCTCGCGGATCAGGCCCCGCCACGCCAGCGCGGCCGCCACCGGGTTGCCCGCGGCCACCGCCGCGATCAGCCGGCGCACCACCGGCGTGGACAGGTCGGGATTGTCGAACGCCGCCGCCTCGACCAGCAGCCGCAGCGCGTCGTCGACCATCCGCGTCGGCAGCGCCCGGCGACCGGTGAGGACGGCGGCGGCGCGGACGGCCTCGCCGGCCACTCCGCCGCAGGCCGCGG
>NZ_BAAAQN010000101.1:0-25318 GCF_039531695.1 Catenulispora yoronensis | reverse complement strand
CCCTGACCGCCCGCGCCCCGTCCGCCGGGGCCGCCGCGGCCGCCGCCCGCCCGGCCGTCCCGGCCGCGCCCGCGGTCCACCGCACCGGCACCGACGAGGACGACCCGATCGCCATCGTCGGCATGTCCGGCCGGTTCCCCGGCGCCGACGACGTCGCCACCTTCTGGCAGAACATCCGCGACGGCGTGGAATCCATCAGCTTCTTCAACGAGGAGGAACTCCTCGCCTCCGGCGTCGCCCCCGACGTCATCGCCAACGACCACTACGTCCCGGCGCGCCCCGTGCTCGCCGACGTCACCGGCTTCGACGCCGCGTTCTTCGGCCTCAGCCCGCGCATGGCCGCGCTCACCGACCCCCAGCAGCGGCTGTTCCTCGAAGTCTGCTGGGAAGCGCTGGAGAACGCCGGCTACGCCGCCCCCGAGCACCGCGGCCGCGTCGGCGTGTTCGGCGGCTCCAACATCAGCACCTACCTGCTGCGCATGCCCGAGGAAACGCTCATCGGCGGCGACGTCAGCACCTACGAGATCATCATGGGCAACGACAAGGACGCCCTCACCACGAACGTGTCCTACCTGTTCGACCTGCGCGGCCCCAGCGTCGCGGTGCAGACGTTCTGCTCCACCTCCCTGGTCGCCGCGCACATGGCGATGCAGAGCCTGCGCGCCGGCGAATGCGAGCTCGCCATGGCCGGCGGCGTCTCGATCCGGGTGCCGGACAAGGTCGGCCACATCTTCGGCCCCGGCGGCATGGAGTCCCCCGACGGCCACGTGCGGACCTTCGACGCCCAGGCCCGCGGCAGCATGTTCGGCGACGGCGCCGCGGTCGTGGTCCTCAAGCGCCTCTCCGACGCGCTGCGCGACGGCGACCACATCTGGTCGGTGATCCGCGGCTCGGCGATGAACAACGACGGCGCGCTCAAGGTCGGCTACACCGCGCCCAGCGTGGTCGGGCAGGCCCGGGTCGTCGCCGACGCGCTGGTGGACGCCGGCATCACCGGCGAGGACGTCAGCTACATCGAGGCCCACGGCACCGCCACCGAGCTCGGCGACCCGATCGAGATGGCGGCGCTGATCCGGGCGTTCGGGCCCACCCGGACCCGGCAGTACTGCCCGATCGGCTCGGTCAAGACCAACGTCGGGCACCTGGACCGGGCGGCCGGCGTCACCGGCCTGATCAAGACCTCGCTGGCGCTGCGCGAGCGGATCATCCCGCCGAGCCTGCACTACACCAGCCCCAACCCCGAGATCGACTTCGAGGACAGCCCGTTCTACGTCAACACGGCCCTGAGCCCGTGGACCACCCGCGACGGCCGCCCGGCCATCGCCGGCATCAACTCCCTGGGCATGGGAGGCACGAACGTGCACGTCGTGGTCCAGGAGGCGCCGCGCCGCGGCGCCGGACCGGACGGCGGCGGCGACTCCGAACGCCGCTACCAGGTGCTGCCGCTGTCCGCCCGCAACGCCGTCGCCGCCGACCAGGCCTGCGCCCGCCTGGCCGGCCACCTCGCCGGGCCCGGCGCCGGCCACCGGCTCCCCGACGTCGCCTACACGCTCCAGATCGGCCGCAAGACCTTCGAGCACCGGCGGGTCGTCGTCGCCGACGGCGTGCCGCAGGCCGCGAAGATCCTGGCCGGCGACGGCCCCGGGCTGATGAACCGGGTCGACGCCGTCCGGGGCCGGCAGGCCGCGTTCCTGTTCACCGGGACCGGCGAGCAGTACCCCGGGCTCGTCGCCGAGCTGTACCGGCGCGAGCCGGTGTTCCGCGACCTGCTCGACGGCTGCCTGCGCACCCTCGCCGAGACCCTGCCCGAGGTCGACCTCGCCGACCTGCTCGCCGGACCGCGGGCCGGCGGCGGCGGACTGGCGGCGCTGCTCGGCCGCGACACCGGCGCGCCCGACGACCGCACCACGGCCCTGGCCGACACCGCGGCGCTGCAACCGGCACTGTTCGCCGTCGAGTACGCCCTGGCCGGAACCCTGATGGCCTGGGGCGTCCGGCCGCGGCTGATGCTCGGCTACAGCCTCGGCGAATACGTCGCGGCCTGCCTGTCCGGGGTGCTGTCGCTGCCCGACGCGCTGGCGCTCGTCGCGCACCGCGCCAAGCTCATCGCCGCGCTGCCGCACGGCGCGATGGCCGCCGTGTCGATGCCCGCCGCCGACCTCGCCGACCGCTACGACCTGCCCGGCCGGAACCTGGACATCGCGGTGGTCAACGGCCCCGAGGTCACCGTCGTGGCCGGACCGGCCAAGGACATCGAAGCCTTCCTCAGCGAACTGCGCTCCGCCGAGATCGCCTGCCGGCCGCTCCAGACCACGCACGCCTTCCACAGCCGGATGCTCGACGCCGCCACCGACGACCTCACCGCCTGGATCGGCGAGCACATCACGCTCAACGCGCCGACGATCCCCTACATCTCCAACGTCACCGGCGAGCTCGCGACCGCCGACCTGGTGCGCGACCCCGGCTACTGGGCCCGGCACATGACCGGGACCGTGCAGTTCGCCGCCGGGATCCGGACGCTGCTGGCCGACCCCGAGCTGGCGATCGTCGAGATCGGCCCCGGCTCCTCGCTCGGCGCGCTGATCCGCGGCGCCGGGTGCGAGCCCCAGCGCTGGCCGCTCATCGTCGCCACGCTGCCGGCCGCGGCCGACAGCCGCGCCGACGACGCCGTCCTGGCCGACTGCCTGGCCCGGTTGTGGCTGCTGGGGGTCGACGTGGACTGGCCGGCGCTGCACGGGCGGTCGGAGCGCGGCGGGGCCGAGGGGGCCGAGGGGTCCGTGTCGGAGTCCGAGCAGCTCGAAGGCGGAGAGCTTGCCGCCGACGAGTCCGGAGGCGAACGCGAGGAGGCCGGCCAGGCCGGCGGGACTGGCGGCTCCGGCGCGGCGACCCGCGCCGCCGACCGGCTGCCCGGCCGCGTCCCGCTGCCGACCTACCCGTTCCAGCGCCAGAAGTACTGGATCTCCGGCACCCGCACCACCCTGACCGACGGACACCGCCCCGGCGAGCTCCCGGCCGGTCAGGCCCCTGATGCCAGCAACCTGTTCGAAGCCGTCGCCAGCCTGCCCAAGCTGGCCGAGGAGGACTGGCTGCACCTGCCGGTCTGGCGCCAGACCGCCTCGCCGGCCGCCGGCCCCCGGGCCGCCACCCGGCTGGTCTTCACCCGGGACGGCGCCGCCGACGACGTCGCGCGCCGCCTCGGACCCGACGTCGTCACGGTGCGGCCCGGCGCCGCCTTCGCGGCCGTGGACGGCGGCTACCTCCTCCGCCCCGGCAACCTCGAAGACGCCTCAGCGCTGCTCAGGGCCCTGAAGCAGCCGCTGGACCAGGTCGTCCACCTGTGGAACCTGGAACCCGTGGCGCGTGCCGACGCGAACGCCTACGGCCTGCACACCCTGGTGGCGCTGGCCCGGGCGGCCGGCGAGTTCGGCATGGACAGCTGGACGCTGGACGTCGGCGTCTCCGGGACGCAGCAGGTGCTGCCCGACGACGTCGCGAACCCGGACGCCGCCACGCTGATGGGGCCGTGCCTGGTCATCCCGCTGGAGTTCCCGAAGGTCACCGCGCGCCTGATCGACGCCGACCAGCCCGCGCTGCGGCCCGACGCGTTCGCCGCCGACCTGGCCGCCGAACTCGGCCGTCCGCACACCGACCGGATCGTCGCGCTGCGCCGCGGACGCCGCTGGATCCCCGGCTACGAGCGCATGGCCGTCGACGGGCTGCCGGGGGGCGAGGGCACCAGCCCGGCCACCGCGGACCAGGGCACGGATCCGGTCGGCGACCTGTCCGGGAGCCTGCGCGGCGGGCTGCGCGACGGCGGCGTCTACCTGATCACCGGCGGCCTCGGCGGCGTCGCGCTCGGCCTGGCCGAACGCCTGGTCCGCGACCGGCAGGCCCGCCTGGTCCTGCTGGCCCGCCACGGACTGCCGCCCCGCGAGGAATGGGACTCCGACAGCCTGAACCCCACCGCCCGCCGCCGCGTCCAGGCCGTCCAGGAGCTGCTCGCGCTCGGCGCCGAGGTCGAGGTCGTCACCGGCGACGTCACCAACCCCGACGACGTCCGCAAGGCGATCGACACCGCCGTCGAGCGCTTCGGCGCCCTGCACGGCGTCCTGCACGCCGCCGGCGTCCCCGGCATGGGCCTGATGCAGTTCAAGCAGCCCGCCGAACTCGACCAGGTCACCGCCCCGAAGATCGACGGCGCGCGCGCCGTCGTCGAGGCCCTGGGCATCGGCACCCCCGGCGAGACCGCCCTGGACTTCCTGGTGTTCTTCTCCTCGATCACCTCCGCCACCGGCGGCGGCCCCGGCCAGGTCGACTACTGCGCCGCCAACGCCTACCTGGACAGCTACGCCTGCCAGCTGGCCGCGACCGGCCGCCGGGTGCTCTCGATCGACTGGGGCGAGTGGACCTGGAACGCCTGGGAGCAGGGCCTGGACGGCTACGACGAGAAGCTCCAGACCTTCTTCCGGGAGAACCGCGCCCGCTTCGGCATCGCCTTCGACGACGGCTGGCGCGCCTTCCAGCGGGCCCTGGCCGCCGGCGAGCCGCGCGTCGTGATCTCCACCCAGGACTTCCCGCTGGTCGTCATGGGCAGCGCCAAGTTCACCATCGAGGCCGTCATGCCGCCGGCCGGCCGCTCCGGCGACCGGTACCCGCGGCCCGAGCTGGTCACCTCCTACCAGGAGCCGTCCGGCGAGGCCGAGGAGAAGATCGCCGAGATCTGGCGCGACGCGCTGCGGCTGGAGCTGGTCGGCGTCCAGGACAACTTCTTCGAGCTCGGCGGCAACTCCCTGCTCGGCGTCAGCATCGTCGCCGCGCTGCGGCGCGAGTTCGGCCTGGCCGAGATGCCGCCGCACATCCTCTACGAGGCCCCGACGGTGGCCGCGCTGGCGCTGGTCGTCGAGTCGGCCGCGGCCGGCGCGCCGTCCTGGTCGGCCAGCGGACCCGAGGACGAGGGCAACCAGGTCCGGGCCCAGCTGCGCCGCTCCGGCCTGGAAGCCTCCGCCAACCGGCGGCGCGCCGCGCACGACTGAACCGGGCCGGGCGGTCCAGACCGGCCGCGACCCACCAACCGAGAAGAAAACGGAGTGACACATGGACAGAGCGATCGGTGTCGTGGGCGCCGGGGTCATGGGAGTGGGCGTCGCCCAGAACCTGGCCCAGACCGGCCACGAGGTCGTGCTGGTCGACACCAGCGAGGCCATCCTGGCCGAGGCGCGGGCGACGATCCGGAACAACTGCCGGATGAGCCGGCTCACCGGCGGCCCCGAGCTGGACCCGGACGCCGTGCTGGCCCGCATCACCACCGCCGTCGGCGCCTCTGCGGTGGCCAAGGTGGACATCGTGGTCGAGAACGTCACCGAGAACTGGGACGTCAAGCGCGGCGTCTACCAGGAGCTGGACGCCGCCTGCGGCCCGGACACGGTGTTCGTGGTGAACACCTCGGCGATCCCGATCACCCAGGTCGCCTCGATCACCAAGCGCCCGGCCAACGTCATCGGCGTGCACTTCATGAACCCGGTGCCGGCCAAGCCCGCGGTGGAGATGATCCCGGGCGTCCACACCTCCGAGCAGACGATCGAGCGCACCCGGGCCATGCTGTCCGCGATGGGCAAGCGCGCCATCCCGGTCAAGGACGCCTGCGGCTTCGTGTCCAACCGGGTGCTGATGCTCACCGTCAACGAGGCCGCCTACCTGGTGCACGAGGGCGTGGCCGACGCCGCCGGGGTCGACGACGTCTTCCGCAGCTGCTTCGGCCACCCGATGGGGCCGCTGGAGACCGCCGACCTGATCGGCGTCGACACCATCCTCTACAGCGTCGAAGTGCTCTACGACCAGTACTCCGACAGCAAGTACCGGCCCTGCCCGCTGCTGCGGGAGATGACGGCCGCCGGGCTGCACGGCCGCAAGACCGGCCGCGGCTTCTACGACTACGGCGGCTCCAACCGGGCCGTCGTCTGAGAGCACGGTCTTCACCGAGAACGCAGTGCTCGACCAAGAATCGCCGAACACGGAACACGGACACAGAGGGGTATAGAACATGGCTGAGAACGTGAAGGACCAGATCCTCGGCTTCCTGGAGAGCCGCTTCCCGGACGTGGAGATCCCCGAGACCGAGGACATCTTCCAGCTCGGATTCGTCAACTCGCTGTTCGCGATGGAGCTGGTGATGTTCATCGAGAAGACCTTCGGCGTCACCATCCCCAACGACGAGCTGCGGCTGGACAACTTCCGCACCGTGAAGTCGATGGCCGAGCTGGTCGACCGCCGCACGGCGCTCGCCGAGACGGCCGAGGTCTGAGATGAGTCCGGCCAGGCCCGTCCTGGAGGTACTGGAGTCCGGCGCCGTCCATGACCGGGCCTCGGCCCGGGCCTTCGTCGACGAGCACATCGCGCCGCGGGCCAACGGGTTCGAGCGGGACGGGCGGATCCCGGAGGAGCTGCTGGAGCGGATGGGAGCGGCCGGCCTGTGGGCGCCGTTCCTGCCGCGCGAGTCCGGCGGCGCCGACATGGACATGGTGACGCTCGGCGAGGTGCACGAGGAGGTGGGCCGCGGCTGCTCCTCGGTGCGCAGCCTGCTGACCGTGCACACCATGCTGTCCTGGGCGCTGCGGCGCTGGGGCTCGGACGCGCAGCGCGAGCGCTGGGAGTCCGAGCTGGCGCGCGGCACGACGCTGGGCGCGTTCTGCCTGTCCGAGCCCGGCGCCGGCAGCGACGCGGCCGGCATCGCCTCCACGGCGGTGGAGTCCGGCGGCGGCTGGACGCTCAACGGCACCAAGAAGTGGATCACCAACGGCCAGCGGGCGGACCTGTACCTGGTGTTCGCCCGCACCGCCGGCAGCATCGGCGCGTTCCTGGTGCCGCGGGACACCCCCGGCGTGCAGGTGTGCCCGATCCCGGAGATCCTCGGCACCCGGGCCTCGATGCTCGCCGAGGTCACCTTCCGCGACGTCCGGCTCGGGCCGGAGTCGCTGCTGGGCCCCAGCGGCTTCACCGCCGGGATGGTCCTGACCGGCACCCTGGACCTGGGCCGCTACAGCGTGGCGACCGGTTCGGTGGGCATCATCCAGGCCTGCCTGGAGGCCTGCGCGGCCTACACCAACCAGCGCGAGGTCGGCGGTTCGGCGCTGCGGAACCTGCAGCTGATCCAGGCGAAGGTGTCCGACATGGTCACCGACGTGCGCGCGGCCCGGCTGCTGTGCCACGAGGCCGGCCGGCTCAAGGACGCCCGCGACTCCACGACGATCATGGCGACCTGGGTGGCGAAGTACTTCGCCTCCACCCGCGCCGCGACGCACGCCTCCGAGGCGGTGCAGATCCACGGCGCCAACGGCTGCGGACCGGACTACCCGGTCGCGCGCCTGTACCGGGACTCGAAGGTCATGGAGATCATCGAGGGCAGCAACGAGATCCAGCGGGTCACGATCGCTGGCGAGGCATATCGGGAGATGAAGCTGTGAACGCCGTTACCGCCGTCAGCGCGGACGAGGGTCAGGCCGAGGGTCAGGCTGTGGAGAAGGCCGCGGGCAAGGCCGCGGAGCTGCCGGCCAAGCCGAAGCGCGGCCGGATCAAATGCATCGTGTGGGACCTGGACAACACGCTGTGGGACGGCGTGCTGCTGGAGGACCCCGACGTCAAGATACGGCCGCGGGTCGTGGAGCACATCGAGGCGCTGGACGCCAAGGGCGTGCTGCACTCGATCGCCAGCAAGAACGATTATGAGACCGCGATGGCCAAGCTGGAGGAGCTCGGGCTGGCCGAGTACTTCCTGGCCCCGCAGATCGGCTGGAACCCGAAGTCGACGTCGATCAAGGTGGTCGCCGAGGCGCTGAACCTCGGGCTGGACGCGTTCGCGTTCGTCGACGACCAGGACTTCGAGCGCGCCGAGGTCGCCTTCGGCACGCCGGAGGTGATCTGCGTCGACATCCTGGACCTGGAGGAGGCGCTGGAGCGTCCGGAGTTCCAGCCGCGGTTCGTCACCGACGAGTCGGCGCGGCGCCGGGAGATGTACCAGGGCCAGATCCTGCGCGACGGGCTGGAGAAGGACTTCGTCGGCACCAACGAGGAGTTCCTGGCCAGTCTGGAGATGGGGTTCACCATCGAGGCGGCCAAGACCGCCGACCTGCAGCGGGCCGAGGAGCTGACGGTCCGCACCAACCAGCTCAACTCCACCGGCCGCACCTACTCCTACGAGGAGCTCGACGCGCTGCGCGAGTCGCCGGACCACCTGGTGCTGGTCGCCTCGCTCACCGACAAGTTCGGCAGCTACGGCAAGATCGGGCTGGCGCTGGTGGAGAAGGGCGAGAAGGTCTGGCATCTGCGGATGATGCTGATGTCCTGCCGGGTGATGTCGCGCGGCGTCGGGATGGTGCTGCTCAACCACGTGCTGCGGCTGGCCGGGGAGGCCGGGGCGCCGCTGCGCGCCGACTTCGTCGAGACCGGGCGCAACCGGATGATGCAGATCACGTACATCTTCGCCGGCTTCCGCGAGGTCGAGCGGGACGGCGCGCACGCGGTGCTGGAGGCCGAGACCAGCGACATCCAGCCGCCGCCGGAGTACGTCCGGCTGGAGATCCTGCCGTGACCACGATGCCGCTGATCGGCGATCTCAACCGGTGGCTGCCGGTGCGGCCGCGCGTCGCGGACGACGACGCGCTGCCGCTGTTCTGCCTGCCGCACGCCGGCGGCGGCGCCTCGGCGTTCCGGTCCTGGCAGGACGGGGTGCCGGGGACCGCGGTGCTGCCGCTGCAACTGCCCGGGCGGGAGAGCCGGCTGCGCGAGAGCCCGTACCAGGACATGGACTCCCTGGTGGCGGTGATCGCGACGGTGGTCTCGACCGAGGCCGCCGGGCGGCCGTTCGCGCTCTACGGGCACAGCCTGGGGGCGCTGGTGGCCTTCGAGACGGTGCGCGCGCTGCGCCGGCGCGGGCGGCCGCAGCCCGTGCACCTGTTCGTCAGCGGCTGCTCGGCGCCGTCCTGTCCGGCGGACGACGGTCCGCCGGTCGGCGGGATGGCGGTTCCCGAGGTGGTGCAGATGCTGCGCCGCCTCGGGGGCACGCCGGAGTGGCTGCTGGCCGACGCCGGGGCGCTGGAGACGATCCTGCCGCCGTTCCGGGCCGATTTCAGCGTCAAGGAGACCTACGAGTACCGGGCGGAGCCGCCGTTGATGGTGCCGATCACGGTGCTGGCCAGCACCGACGACCCGCGGGCGCCGGTCGAGCAGCAGGAGATGTGGCTCGGGGAGACGGTGGGGCCGGTGCGGCAGCACACGTTGGCCGGGGGACACTTCGCGGTGTTCGAGCAGGGGGCGTTGACCAGGAGTCTGCTTACTGAGGCGCTGGCGCAGTGGGTGGGGTGAGTTGAGGGCCGGTGCGTCGGGGCTTGGTGAGCCGAGGCTTGGTGCGTCGGGGCTTGGTGAGCCGAGGCTTGGTGCGTCGAGGCTTGGTGTGTCGTCCGGCGGCGTGTTGCGTTCTGGTGCGTCGCGCACCGGCGTGGTGCGCACGGGTGGGCGGCGCACGGGTGAATTCTGGCGGAAGCAGTTGGCCGAAGTGGTCAGTGGACGCCTATGTCAGGGTCCTGCCGGGTAGGGCAGGCTGGAAGGGGATTGCCACGCCATCAAGATCCTGATGTCGAGACGAGGGACGTATCCATGTTCGCTGGTTGGGGCGCGATCGTAGGGCGACTGCGGTGGGTGGTGGTCGCCTTGACCGTCGGCTTCGCTGTCTTCGCCGGCGTATGGGGGACGGGGGCGTTCGGCCGGCTGTCCGGCAGCGGGACGCTCGACGATCCCAAGAGCGACTCGCAGGTCGTCAAAGCACGGATCGTGGCCGATTTCGGACGGACGCAAAGCGCCGACATCGTCGGGCTCTACTCCAGCCCCACGATGGCGGCCACCGATCCGGCGTTCCAGAGCGCGGTGGTGGCGGTGGAGGGACGGATCAAGACCGATCCGTCGGTCGCGAGCGTGGTTTCGTACTATGACACCCAGTCGCCGTCGATGGTGTCCCGGGACGGGCACTCGACGTTCATCGCGATCAACCTGGTGGACGGGGTCAAGGATTCCAATGCCAAGAAGATCCGGCACGCGCTGGCCGCCGACGGGCTGACGACGCAGGTCGGCGGCCAGAAGGTGGTCGACCTCGACATCAGCGGCAAGGTCGGCGACGGCATCGCGATGGCGGAGAGCATCTCGATGCCGATTCTGACGCTGTTGTTGATCCTGGTGTTCGGGAACCTGGTCGCGGCGCTGATGCCGCCGCTGATCGGGGGACTGGCGGTGCTCGGGGCGTTCACCGGGATCCGGGTTATTGAGGAATATACGACTGTTTCGACGTTCGCGATCAGCATCGTGACGATTTTGGGGTTGGGGCTGGCTGTCGACTACGGGTTGTTCATCGTCACGCGGTTCCGGGAGGAGTTGGATGCCGGGCGTGAGGTGCGGGCGGCTTTGTCGAGGACCATGGCCACGGCGGGGCGGACGGTCGCGGTGTCGGGGTTGTTGGTGGCTTTGGCGTTGTCGAGTTTGTTGATTTATCCGCAGGTGTTTTTGCGGTCGATGGGGTTTGGGGGGTCGGCTGCGGTTTTGGTGGCTATGGTTGCTAGTTTGACGGTGCTGCCTGCTTTGTTGGCGATTTTGGGGCATCGGGTTGATGCGCTGGCTTTGCCTTGGGCGAAGAGGAGGAAGGCGAAGAGGTCTGCGGCGGCAGTGAAGGGGGCTGCTGCTGGTGGGAGTGGTGGCTCTCCGCAGGGAGCGGGGGAGTCGGGGCGGTGGGCGAAGATCGCGGGCAGTGTGATGAAGCGTCCGATCGTTTATATGGTCGGGGTGCTGGTGGTGTTGGGGGTTCTGGCCGCGCCGTTCGCGAAGGTTCACTTTGGCGGGGTCGATGAGCGTCAGCTGCCGGCCGGTACGCAGAGCCGGGTGGTGTCGGAGAAGCTGGCTTCGGATTTCCCGGGTGGGAGTATTCGGCCGATCAGGGTGCTGGTGTCGGGCGCGTCGCCGGATGCTGTGAAGGCGTATGGGGAGCAGTTGGCCGCGGTGCCCGGGGTGACGGGGACGTCGGTGGCTGCCGAGAGTCCGACGGCGACGCTGTTCAACGCTACTTTCGATGGTGATGCCAGCTCGGTGGCGAATCAGGATCTGGTTAAGCGGGTTCGGGCGCTGCCGCCGCCGGCCGGGGCGACGGTGCTGGTGGGCGGTACGACCGCGGGGATCGTGGATCAGCTGCACTCGGTGAGTTCGCGGTTGTTGTGGATGGGATTGATCGTGGCCGGGGTCACGTTCCTGTTCCTGGCGATCGCGTTCGGGTCGGTGCTGGTGCCGATCAAGGCGATTGTGATGAACGTGATCTCGATCGCGGCGGCGTTCGGGGTGGTGACGTGGATCTTCCAGGAGGGGCACCTGTCGGGGTTCTTCGGGTTCACGCCGACGGGGTACATCGAGGCCAGTCAGCCGGTGTTGATGGTGGCGATCTTGTTCGGGTTGTCGATGGACTATGAGGTGTTCTTGCTGTCGCGGATCCGGGAGCGGTGGGACGACACCGGGGACAACCGCGCGGCGGTGGTGACCGGGGTGCAGAGTACGGGGCGGATTATTACTACGGCGGCGGTGCTGTTGTGCGTGGTGGTGGGGGCGTTCTCGATGGCTGATGTGACGTTTATTAAGATGATTGGGGTGGGGATGTTTGTCGCGTTGTTGGTGGATGCGACGGTGGTGAGGTTGTTGTTGGTGCCTGCGACGATGCGGTTGTTGGGTGGGGCGAACTGGTGGGCGCCGGGGTTTTTGCGGGTTTTGTATGGGAGGTATGGGGTGCGGGAGGGGGATGCTCGGGATGATGTTGTTGGGGGGAGGGCTGGGATAAAAGCTAAAAGCTGAAGGCTGAAGCTAAGAGCTAAAGGCTGAAGCTAAGAGCTGAAGGCTAAAGCTAAAGGCTAAAGGCTAAAGGCTAAAGCTAAAGGCTAAAAGCAGGCGCTTCCAGCGGGGGCCTCGGATCCCTCGGGGAACTGGCGCCGGCTCCATAGGGGGGTCTGGTCAGTCCCTGCGCTGGCGGTTGGTGAGGTGGGGGTTCGTTCCCCTCGGTCACGTCGGCAGCCCTACGGGTACAGTGCCGCCGCCCGAGTGTCAAGTCCATGCCGTTGCGTTTGAGGCCTTGCCTTGCTGTTGCGTATGCATGGACTGGACACCCGGTCGGCGGCACTGTAGGCAAAGCCCTGCCGACGTGACCGAGGGGAACGAACCGAAAACCCAGGCAGGGGATTGACAGTCTCGGGGGCAGAGATTGTCGGCTTCGGTGTTTGGCTGGCGGTTTTCGAGTTTTGGGTGGCTGCTCTCCTGCTTGCTTGGCTGCCCGCTGCTTATTTGCTTGCCCTGCCGCTTGTCTGTCTTCTTTTCCCTTGCCTGCCTGTCCGTCGGCTCGCCCGCCTGCCTGCCGGTCTGCCCTTGGCTCGCCTGCTGGGCGGCCTGGTCGTCTGCCTGCTTGCCCACCTGCATGGCCGTTCGCCTGCCAGGTCGGCCGCCTCGCCTGCCTGCGATCCCGCTTATCTGCTTTCCCTCCTGCTTGTCCGCTGCCCGCCCCCCTGCCTGTCCGCTTGTCCGCCTGCCCGCCTGTCTGTCCGGCGGCTCGCCTGCTGGGCGGCTTGCCCGCTTGCTTGCTCGCCTGGCGGGCAGCTTGCCGCTTCCCGCCCGCTTCCGGCTCCGGTGCCTGACCGCCATGCCAGCTCCCCACCTCTGGCCGCCGGCTCCCGGTTGTTCGGCTCCTGCTTTGTCGGCTTTGGCTTCGGCTGCGGCTTCCGGCTTTCGAATTCTGTTTTCGGGCTCGGTGGGTGTTGGTTGTCGACTTCTGGCTGCCGGGTCCCCGCCGTTGGCTGGCGGTTGTCGACTTCGTCTTCTGGTCGTCGGCTTCCGGGTGTTGATTTCTGGCTTCCGTCTTCTTGTGGTCGCTCGGCACTCTTGTGTGCTGGTGCGTGTGCTCTGCGGCCGGCTCGTTGTTGGCGTGCGGCTTGCCGTTTGTTACGTGCATTCGGTCCGGTGACATCTATTCCCCGGCCACTTCCTGCGGCTAGCGATGGTGATCCGTGCGCTTCTACCGTGGCGCCAGGTCCACTGTCAGGGGCCTCCTACCCAAGGGAAGTGACACCGTGCTCGAAGCCCTCGACCTGGCGAAGCGCTACGGTCCGGTCACAGCTTTGGACGGGTTCTCGTTGAAGGCCGTCCCTGGAGAGATTGTTGGTCTGGTTGGGCACAACGGTGCCGGTAAGACGACGTTTGTGGAGATCGTTACGGCGTTGACGCGGCCTGATGGTGGTTCGGTGACCATTGATGGGAAGGCGCCGGGCAAGGCCAAGGGGTTGGTCGGGGTGGCGCCGCAGCATTTGGGGCTGTATCCGTCTATTACGGTGCGGGAGCATCTGGAGCTCTTTGGGCGGTTGGCTGGTTTGCGGAAGGTCGCGCTGGCTGCGGCTATTGAGGAGCTCGGGGTCGCGTTGCGGTTGGGCGAGATCATGGATCGGCGGACGGGGGCTTTGTCCGGGGGGCAGCAGCGGAGGACGCAGGCGGCTACGGCGTTGATCAATAATCCGCCGTTGTTGTTGTTGGACGAGCCGACTGCGGGGGCTGATCAGGAGACGCGGCAGGCGATGTTGGATGTCGTCAAGCAGCGGGCTGGTGAGGGTGCTGCTGTCGTGTACACGACGCACTACCTGCCGGAGCTTACTGAGCTTCAGGCGACTATTGCGGTTATTCGCGCGGGGCGGGTTATCGCGCGGGGGACGTATGAGGAGCTCGTCGACGGGCTGCCCGGTGAGGTTCACGCGTGCTTCGAGGATGCTGAGGACGTGCGGATCTCGACGAATGATCCGACGAAGACGTTGATAGAGCTGCTGGCCACTACCAAGCAGCCGATTACTTCTGTCGAGGTGCGTAATGCCGACCTCGATGATCTCTACCGATCTCTGGCGGTGGGCCGTGACACGTGACGGAATAGGCGAGTCCTGGCAGCGGATCGCCGCGATGGCCAAGCACAATACGCGGATCCGGTTGCGGGATCCGGGGCAGATCATCAGTTACATCATCATGCCGATGATATTGATGGTGGTGCTCAAGCCGCTGTATGTGAAGGCGGTGCAGGGCGGGGCCAGGCAGGTGGTGACCGGGTTGCTGGTGATGTTCTCGGTGTTCGCGATCGCGGTGGCCGGGAACTCGATCCTGGTCGAGCGGAACTGGCAGACGTGGGATCGGCTGCGGGCCAGTCGGGCCAGTGCCACCGAGATGCTGATCGGGAAGATCATTCCGATCTTCGTGGTGATGTCGATCCAGCAGGCCTTGTTGTTCGTGTACGGGTGCTTCGTCATCGGCCTGCCGGTGCCCAAGCAGCTGGGCTATGTCGCTCTTGCCATCGTGGTGTGGGCGTTCGCCCTGCTGGCGGTGGGTGCCGCGTTGGCGACGGTCGCGCGCAGTTCCGGGGAGCTGGGCGTCATCTCGGACGTCGGCGCGCTGGTGCTGAGCTCCATGGGCGGTGCGTTGGTGCCGCTGAGCCTGATGCCGGGCTGGCTCCAGGCCGGCGCGCATGCCTCGCCGGGTTACTGGGCGTTGAAGATGGACCAGGCGGCGGTGTCCGGGGATGCCGGCGGCGTGCTGGTGCCGGCGGCGGTGCTCGGTGGGCTGGGGCTGCTGGCCGGCGTGTTCGCGGTCCGGCGCCTGACGCGCGGCTGGGGCCGCACTCGGATGCTCTGACAATTCTTGTTCTTGCTGTATGTACGGCTTTTCCCACCCGCGGATTTGGGGGCAACGTCGAATGGACCGGCACACGGACCTGCACAACGGGAACGGCAGCGCCGCGGGACCGGGGGGCGAGCCGCAGATCGCGATCATCGGCATGGCCGGCCGGTTCCCCGGCGCCGACGACGTGGATGCGTTCTGGCGCAACATCAGTACCGGGGTGGAGTCGTTCAGCAGCTTCACCGATGAGGAGCTGCTGTCCGCCGGGGAGGACCCGGCGGAGGTGCACCACCCGGACTACGTCCGCATGCGCCCCATCCTGAACGACATCCGGGGATGGGACGCGGCGTTCTTCGGCAGCAGCCCCCGGGAGGCGATGCTCGCGGACCCGCAGCAGCGGATCTTCGCCGAGTGCGCCTGGGAGGTGCTGGAGTCCGCCGGGTACGGGGTGCCCGAGGGCCGCGGTGTGGTCGGCGTCTTCGCCGGCATGAATATCAGCACTTATTTGCTGACCCGGCCCAACGCCTTCCGCATGGGGGTGGAGGTGGCCGGGCTGATGGTCGGCAACGACAAGGACGCGCTGGCCACCGCCGTCTCCTACCGCCTGGACCTGCGCGGTCCCGCTGTCGCGGTGCAGACCTTCTGCTCGACCTCGCTGGTCGCCATTCACTTGGCCTGCGCGAGTGTCCGGCGGGGCGAGTGCGACATCGCCATCGCCGGCGGCGTCTCGATCCGGGTCCCGGACCGGGTCGGCTACATGTACCACGAGGGCAACCAGGCCTCGCCCGACGGCAAGGTGCGGACGTTCGACGCCGCGGCCAAGGGCAGCATGTACGGCGACGGCGCCGCGGTCGTCGCGATCAAGCGCCTCGACGCCGCGATCGCCGACCGCGACACCGTGCTCGCGGTCATCCGCGGCTCGCACATCAACAACGACGGCGCCCTGAAGTTCAGCTTCCAGGCGCCGAGCATCGACGGCCAGCGTCGCTGCGCCACCAGCGCCATCGCCAACGCCGGGATCGATCCCAACAGCATCTCCTACGTCGAGGCGCACGGCACCGCCACCGAGGTCGGCGACCCGATGGAGGTCGCGGCCCTCACCGCGGCGTTCGGCCCGACCGAGCGCAAGCAGTACTGCCTGCTCGGTTCGGTGAAGCCGAACGTCGGGCACCTGGACCGGGCCTCCGGCGCCACCGGGCTGATCAAGGTGGTGCAGTCGCTGCGCCACGAGCTGATCCCCGGCACCGTGCACTTCCGCACCCCGAACCCGGAGATCGACTTCGCCGGCAGCCCGTTCCGCGTCACCGCCGAGCCCACGCCCTGGCCGCGCCGGGACGACCGGCCCCGCATCGCCGGGCTGAGCTCCCTGGGCACCGGCGGCACCAACGCGCACGCGATCATCTCCGAGGCGCCCGAGCCCGAGCCGCGCCCGCGGCGGGTGCGCCGGTGGCAGGTGCTGCCGGTCTCCGCGCGCACCGAGGCCGCCGCCGACCAGGCCTGCACCCGGCTGGCCGAGCGGCTCGCCGGCGACCCCGACCTCGAACTCGGCGACGTCGCCTTCACCCTGCAGACCGGCCGCAAGCTGTTCTCGCACCGCCGGCTCGTCGTCACCGACACCACGACCGAGGCCGCGCGGCGGATCGGCGACCCGGCGGCGCGGCTGGCGCGCGTGGACCCGATGACCGGCCGCCGCGTCGGCTTCCTGATCGCCGGGGTCGGCGAGCAGTACCCCGGCATGGTCGCCGAGCTGTATCGGGACGAGGCCGAATACCGGGCCGACGTCGACGAGTGCCTGGCCGTGCTCGGTCTCGCCGAGCCCGGACAGCTGTCGGACATGTTCGTCGAAGTCGACCGGACCCGGTCCGACGACGCGGGCGACCTGGCCCGGCTGCTCGGCCGCGAAGAGGGCGCGGGCCTGGCCGACTCCGCCGACCGCGCGGACTCCTCCGATCGGTCGACCGAGAACGCGCACCTGATCCAGCCCGCCGTCTTCGTGGCCGAATACGCCCTGGCCCGCCAGCTGCTCCGCTGGGGCGTCGAACCGCAGCTGATGATCGGCTACAGCCTCGGCGAATACGTCGCGGCCTGCCTGTCCGGGGTGCTGTCGCTGGCCGACGCGCTGCGCCTGGTCGCCTTCCGCGCGCAGCTGATCGCCGCCCTGCCCGAGGGCGCGATGCTGGCCGTGGCCTGCGACGAGGCCCGCCTGCGCTCGGTGCTCGGCACCACGCTGGACGACCTCGACGTGGCCATCCGCACCGGCACCCAGCTGGTCCTGGCCGGCCCCGTCGACGCCGTCGCCGCCGCGTCGAAGCTGCTGCTCGGCGTCGGCATCGGCAACCGCCGCCTGGAGACCACGCACGCCTTCCACTCCCGGATGCTGCTGCCGGCCGCCGACGAGCTCACCGCGTGGGTCAAGGAGAACGTCACCCTCAACCCGCCGGCCATCCCCTACCTCAGCAACGTCACCGGCCGCCTCGTCGACGCCGAGACCCTCGCCGACCCCGGCTACTGGGCCCGGCACATGTGCGAGACCGTCGAGTTCGGCACCGGGCTGGAGGAGATCCTGCACGGCGGCGACGCCGCGCTGGTCGAGATCGGCCCCGGCCGCTCGCTCGGCGCGCTGACCCGCGGCCACCCCGCCTGCGACCGGAACCAGTGGCCGCTGATCGTCACCTCGCTGCCGGCCTCCGCCGAGAGCCGCGGCACCGACGCCGCGCTCACCGACCTGCTGGGCAACCTGTGGCTGGCTGGCGTGCCGATCGACTGGCGCGCCTGGCACTCCGGCTGGACCCCGGGCCGCGTCCCGCTGCCGACCTACCCCTTCCAGCGCACCGAGTACTGGCTGGACCCGGACAACGCCGACCGGCTCAACCCCTCGGTGGGCCTGCGCGGCGACGACACCCCCGCCTTCGACGAGAACGACCCCAGCAGTGTCCTGACCGGCCTGCCGCTGCTGCCCGAGACGCAGTGGATCAACGTGCCGACCTGGCGGCAGACCACCCCGCGCCCGGCGCGCACCGATACCGGCCGCTGGCTGGTCCTCGCCGCTGACGACAGCCGCGCCGACCGGCTGATCGCGGCCCTCACGGCCGCCGGCGCGCAACCGGTCGTGGCCCGGCCCGGCGCCGCGTTCGCCACCCGGCCGGACGGCTACGTGCTGCGGCCCGGATCGGTCGAGGACATGACCGCCGCGCTGCGGGACCTGGTCAAGCGCGGCCAGGCGCCGGAGCACGTGCTGCACCTGTGGACCCTCGGGCTCGGCGCCGACGACGGCCCCTCGGAGGCCGCGTCCGACGTCCCGCCCCCGATGAACGCCGAGCTCGGCGCGGTGCGCGGCGACGGGATCTTCGGCAGCGTCGCCGGAGCCGCCTTCGGCGTGGTCGCCGACGCGGTGCGCGACGCCACGCTCGACTCTCTCGGCAGCGTCGTCGGCGCGGCGGTCGGCGCGGTGCGCGACGCCGCTCTCGGCGGGACCGGCTCCGGCTCCGGGTCGGCATCCGGCACAGGCACCGCGACCACCGGGACCCGGGCGTTCCTGGACCTGGGCATCCACTCCGTCATCGCCGTCGCGAAGGCCGCCGGAGACCTCGGCCTGCCGCCCTGGACCCTGGACATCGTCACCGACGGCGGCCACCGCGTGCTGCCCGGCGACCAGGTCCGGCCGGAGCAGGCGCTGGTCCTGGGGCCCTGCCGCCTGATCCCCGTCGAGTACCCGGGCGTGCGGACCCGGCTCATCGACGTCCAGAACACCGATGCGAAGAACACTGACGCCCGGACCGCCGACTTCCGGGCCGCCGACGTCCGCGACACCCCGGTCGGCCCCGGCCCGCTCGACGACCCCGCCGCCCTGCGCGCCCTGGTCGCCGAGCTCCGCTCCGAACCCGACGACCAGGTCGTCGGCCTGCGCGGCGGCCGCCGCTGGATCCCCGGCTACGAGGTCATCGAGGAATCCTGCATCACCGACCCCGCCCCCGCCGTCACCATCCGCACCGGCGGCACCTACCTCGTCACCGGCGGCCTCGGCGGCATCGGCCTGGCCATGGCCGAGCGCCTGGCCCGCGACCACCGCGCCCACCTGGTCCTGATGGGCCGCACCCCGGTGCCGCCGGCCGACCAGTGGAGCCAGATCCTCGCCTCCGACGCCACCGCGCCCGAGGTCCGCCGCCGCATCGAGGGACTGCGCCGCCTGGACTCGGTCATCACCGTCGCCGGCGACGTGTCCAAACCCGCCGACGTCCGCCGCGCCGTCGACGCCGCCCGCACCGTCTTCGGCGGCCTGGACGGGGTGCTGCACTGCGCCGGCGTCCCGGCCGTCGGCATGATGCAGTTCAAGACCGCCGCCGACATCGAGAAGGTGCTGGCCCCCAAGGTCGCCGGCACCCGGGCGCTCGCGGCGGCCCTGAAAGAGCTGCCCGTCCCGGTCGACTTCGTCGCCCTGTTCTCCTCCACCACGTCCGCCACCGGCGGTGGCGCCGGCCAGGTCGACTACTGCGCGGCCAACGCCTACCTCGACGCCTTCGCCCTCGGCGACGCCCTGCCCGGCACCCTGGTCACCTCGATCGACTGGGGCGAATGGGTCTGGAACGGCTGGACCACCGGGCTCGAGGACTACGACGAGGGCTCGCGGCAGTTCTTCGAGCAGTACCGCCAGACCTTCGGCATCCCCTTCGACGCCGGCTGGCTCACGCTGCAACGCGTCCTGGCCTCCGGGGAACGGCACGTCGTCGTCTCCACCCAGGACTTCAGCCCGATCGTGGCGATGAGCCGCCGCTCCTCGATCCAGAGCCACCAGGCCACCGTGAAGAAGGCCCGCGACGCCTTCGGCCGCCACCCCCGCCCGGACCTGTCCGCGCCCTTCGTCGAACCGCAGACGCCCGAAGAGGAGGCCATCTGCGACGTCTGGGCCGAGGCGCTGGGCCTGGAACAGGTCGGCGTGCACGACAACTTCTTCGAACTCGGCGGCAACTCGCTGATCGGCATGGAGATCATCGTCCGCGTCCGGCAGGCGCTCGACGTCTCCAGCCTGCCGCCGCACCTGCTCTACCAGGCTCCGACGGTCTCCTCCCTGGCCGCCGCCGCGGCCGCCGGCCAGGACCAGGACGAGCAGGACCGGGAGGCCGAGGCCCGCGACCTCTACCGCTCCCGGATCGAACAACGACGCAGCAGCCTGCGCAAGGGGAGAAACTGATGACGCTGACGACCGACGACGCGATGACGACCGACGGCCGCTACGCCACAGCCGTCGCCCTGGTCGGGATGTCCGGGCGGTTCCCGGGCGCGAGCAGCGCGGAGCTGCTGTGGAGCAACCTGCGCGCCGGGATCAAGGGGCTGCGCGAGCTCGACGACGAGGAGCTGCGCGCCGCCGGCGCCACTCCGGGTCAGCTCGCCGATCCGAGGTATGTGCGGATCGGCGGCCCGCTGTCCGACGTCGACAAGTTCGACGCGGCGGTGTTCGGGATCAACCCGCGCGAAGCCGAGACGATGGACCCGCAGCACCGGCTGTTCCTGGAGTGCACCTGGGAGGCGCTGGAGGGCGCCGGGTACTGCCCGACGGAGGCTCCGGGGCAGGTCGCGGTGTTCGCCGGGTGCGGGTTCCCCGACTACATCGTGCAGAACATCCAGCACCTCCAGACCGAGCCCGGCGGGGTGCTGCTGATCGCGACCGGCAACGAGCGCGACTCGTTGGCCAACTTCGTGTCCTACAAGCTGGGGCTGAACGGCCCGGCGGTGACCGTGCAGACGTTCTGCTCGACGTCGATGGTCGCCATCCACTTGGCGTGCCAGAGCCTGCTCACGTATGAGTGCGACCTCGCGTTGGCCGGCGGCGCCTTCATACCGCTGCCGCAGCCGTCCGGGTATTTGTACGAGCAGGGCGGCATCGCCTCGCCCGACGGGATCGTGCGCAGCTTCGACAGCGCTGCCAACGGCACGGTGATGGGCAGTGGTGTGGGGGCGGTCGCGCTCAAGCGGATGAGCGAGGCGCTCGCTGACGGCGACGTCATCCACGCGGTGATTCTGGGTTCGGCGGTGAACAACGACGGCCGGGTCCGCGCCGGATACACCGCGCCCGGTGTCGACGGGCAGGCCGAGGTCATCAAGCTGGCGCTCGGGGTGGCCGGGGTGAAGACCGACACCGTGGGTTATGTGGAGTGCCACGCCACCGGGACGGTGCTGGGCGACTCGATCGAGCTGGCGGCGATGAACCGCGTGTTCACCTCCGCGCGTACGACGCCGTGCGTCCTGGGCACGCTGAAGCCGAGCCTCGGGCACCTGGACCGGGCGTCGGGCGTGGCCGCGCTGATCCGGGCCGCGCACGTCGTCAAGCACGGGGTGCTGCCGGGGACGCCGAACTATCAGAGCCCGAATCCGGCGCTGGCGACGGCCGCCGACCAGTTCACGGTGCTGACTCGCGACGCGGCGTGGCCGGAGGGGCCGAATCCGCGGCGGGCCGGGGTCAGCTCGTTCGGGCTCGGCGGGACGAACGGGCATGTGGTGCTGGAGGAGCCGCCGGTGCGGGAGGCCCGGGCGGCGCGGCCGGGGCCGCATCTGCTGACCTTCTCGGCGTTGAACGAGAACGCGCTGGGGGATGTGACGGAGCGGCTGCGGGCGTATCTGGAGGGCCTGGCGGATGTCGACGTCGACGTCGACCTTGCGGATGTCGCGTTCACGTTGCAGGTGTCGCGGGGTGGGTTCGCGTTGCGGCGGGCGGTGGTTTGTCGGGACCGGGAGGACGCGCTGGCGGCGTTGACGGATCCGGCGCGGTGGATCGATGAGAAGACGAGGCGGCGGAATCCGAAGGTGCGGTTGGTTGCGGGGGAGGGGGCTGGGGACGAGTGGTGGGAGCAGGTGGCTGTCGCTCTGGCCGACTCCGGGGTGAGTCAGGCTGTCGGGGCGAAGAGTGGGGCGAAGGGTGATTCGGGGGTTGGAGCTGGGGTTGCGGTTGGAGCTGGGGCCGGCGCTGGAGCTGGAGCCGGGGCTGGAGCTGCGTCGGGGGCTGCGGCCGGTGGGGGTGGCGTCGCTGAGAAGACGCTGGGGGCGCTGGGTGATTGGTTTGCGGCGTTGGGGGTTCGTATTGTTCGTGATCCGGCTGTCGAGGGTGTCGAGGAGATCGTGGTCGGGCCGGAGCCCGAGCGGTCGGGTGTGTCGAGCACGGCATCCCAGTGGCTGCTGACGGTGCTGGCTCGGTTGTGGCAGGCGGGAAGCCAGATCAACTGGTCTGTGCTGCACGGTGGTGCCGGGCGGCGGGTGGAGCTGCCTACCTATCCGTTCCAGCGGCGGCGCTACTGGGTGGATGCTTTGCCGGCGGCTGCGGCGGCTCGTACGACGGGCCGGACGTATGACCGGTCGCAGTGGACGTATTTGCCGAGCTGGCGGCGTCTGCCGGTGGCGGTCGCGGGGCTTGATGAGAAGGTTCGTGAGGCCGGGCCGTGGTTGGTGTTCGCTGGTGAGGAGCGGGGCGAGGCGCTTGTTGAGCGGCTGGTGGCTGCCGGCGCCGATGTGACTGCTGTTCGTCCTGGCGACGCGTTCACTCAAGATCCGTCGGGGTTCACGGTGCGAGTGGACGAGCCTGAGGACATGGCGCTGCTTCTCAGTGCCCTGTCTGACCCGCCGCGCGCGATCGTTCATGGGTTCAGTCTTGCCAGTGGTCAGGCGGTTGGTGATCCGATGGATCACTTCAATGCTGAGCAGGATCGCGGGTTCTACTCCGTGCTTGCTTTGGCTCGCGGGCTGATTGATGAGACTGGCGCTGCGCCGCGTGCCGAGGTCGTGCTGTTGACGTCCGGTGCTGCTGGGGTCATTGGCTCGGACTTGCTTCATCCTGAGCATTCGACGCTTGCTGCGTTGGCTCCTACGTTGGCCCAGGAGAACCCGCGGGTTCGGAGTCGTAGCATCGATGTTGATGATGTCAGCGCTTTGACGATGATGCTGGCTGCGGCGGTGAGCAAGTACGAAGGGCCCGTCGCCGTGAGAGCCGGGGAGGCGTGGCTTCAGGTCTACGAGCCCTGCCCGACCGATGAGATCGGGCCTGGGAACCAGCCGATCGGTGAGGGCGACACGGTTCTGATTACTGGCGGGCTTGGCGACGTCGGGCTCGTGCTGTCGCGTCACCTTGCGAGCAAGTACGCCTGCAAGCTGGTGCTTACGGCGCGGACTACGGTGCCACCGCGCGAGGAGTGGCAGTCCTACTTGGACGACGTGCCGGAGGGCGGGGAGCGTACGGCCCGGCATATTCGCAACATCCAGGACTTGGAGGCGCGCGGCGCCGAGGTCATCGCGATGTCGGCGGACGTCGCTGATGTGGAGCAGATGCGGGCGGTCGTCGAGGCGGCGGTGGACCGGTTCGGCAAGATCGATGTGGTGCTGCATGGCGCCGGCGTCCAGGACCCGCGGTTCTTCGACTACGCGCACCTGATTGACAGGGCGGCGTGTCAGGCGCATATGGATGCCAAGGTTCAGGGCTTCCATGTGTTGCAGGAAGTGCTTGGTGAGCAGTGTCCTGACCGGCGGATCACGATGTCGTCGATCGCGGCGGTGCTGGGTGGTATGACGCTGGGGCCGTATGCCTCGGCGAATGCGGCGCTCGATGCGTATTTGCGGCTTGCTCGGCGCGATGGTGTGGGCGGCCGGTGGATCACCGTCGACTGGGACACCTGGAACATCGATCCGGACCGGCTGGCCGGGCACGGGCCCGGGGTCAATGACTACGCGATGATTCCGTCGGAGGCGTGCGACATCTTCGAGCGGACGCTGGCGGCCGGGGACCGGTTGGGGCAGCTGGTCATCTCGACCGGGTCTGTCGATCACCGGATCGAGCAGTGGGTCACCGGCGATCTGCATGAGGGTGATGATGACGAGGAGCGCGAGCTTCACCCGCGTCCGGATCTGAACACTCCGTATGTCGCGCCGCGGGAGGGTACTGAGGCGACGTTGGCGGGGATCTGGTCGAAGGTGCTCGGGATCGAGCCGATCGGGTCGGCTGACAACTTCTTCGAGCTCGGTGGCCACTCGCTGATCGCGATCAACCTCACCGCGCGCATTCGCAAGGCGCTAGGCGCGGCGATTCCCATTACGGGCTTGCTGGAGAGCCCGACGGTCGGCCAGCTTGCGGCCCTGATCGATGGAGCGGCCAATGCCACGTCCGCCTGAGTACTTGAGGAAGGTTCAGGACTTCGTTCGGCGGGAGCTGATCGGGTCTGAGGAGCTGCTGGATTCGTTGGCGCCGGCGCCGCTGCCGTTGTATGGGCGGTTTGCGGATACCGGGTTGGCGAACTGGTGGTTGCCGAAGCGGTTTGGTGGGATGGAGTTGAGTTTGGAGGAGAGTGTTCAGATTGTTTCTGAGCTCTCCTATGGGGATGCGGGTGCGGCGTTCACGCTGTTTATTCCGGTGCTGACGACCAGCATGGTTGGTTGGTATGGGAGTGAGGAGCTTCAGGAGCGGTATTTGGGGGCTATGGCTGCTGACAACAGTTTTTGTGCGACGTTGGGGAGTGAGCACGAGGCTGGGAGTGAGTTGGCGCGGATGTCGACGGTGGTGCGGAGGGAGGGTGATGAGTTGGTTTTGAGTGGGCAGAAGGCTTTTTCGACTAATACGGATTTTGGGCGGTTTTTGGTTGTTGTGGCGAGGGTGGAGGGGGCGGCGTCGGAGTATTTGGCGGTTGTTGTGCCGCGGGATACGCCGGGGGTTGTGGTTGATAAGCGGTGGGATGTTGTCGGGTTGAGGTCGTCGGCGACGTATCAGGTGTCGTTGAACGAGGTTCGGGTGCCGGCTGGGAATGCGTTGAAGGGGAACGGGCTGCGGATTCTTGAGGTGGGGTTGAACGCTAGTCGGATTCTTATTGCGACTACGGCGTTGGGGATCGCGCGTCGGGCTCGGGATTTGTGCATGGACTATGCGAAGGCGAAGGTGGTGAAGGGGGCGCCATTGGTTAATAACCCGGTGTTCGCGGCGAAGCTTGGGCAGTTTGAGATGCAGATTGATGTGATGGCGAATCAGTGTTTGGCGGCGGCGCGTGAGTATGATGCGATTGCTGCTGGGGCGAATGCTGGGGCTGAGTTTTTGCGGCAGGGGACGTTGAAGTCGGCTGTTACGACGAAGATGTTTTGTGGGCAGGTGGGGTGGGAGGTTCTTTCGGCGGCTTCTGAGATGTTTGGTGGGGTGGGGTTCACTAGTGAGGCTTTGATTGGGAAGCTGTTGCGGGATGTTCGGTATGTTTCGATTGTTGAGGGTGGGGATGATGTGTTGAGGGAGTTGGTGTTTAGTCGGTATGTGGTGCCGGTTTCTAAGCGGAGGTAGGGGGGTGGGAGAGTAAGGGGCGAGATTTTGAGTTGGGATCAAAGATCAAAGTCAAAAGCTGGGTAAAGCAGGCGCCTCCAGCGGGGGCCTCGGTTCCCTCGGGGAACGGGCGCCAGTCCATAGGTCGGTACAGTCAGGGCCCTGCGCTGGCGGTTGGTGAGGTGGGGGTTCGTTCCCCTCGGTCACGTCGTCAGCCCTACGGGTACAGCGCCGCCGCCCGGGTGTCAAGTCCACGCGCTTGCTTTTGAGGTGTTGGCGGCGGTTGCGTACAGCGTGGACTGGACACCCGGTCGGCGGCACTGTAGGCAAAGC
>NZ_BAAAQN010000100.1:0-25670 GCF_039531695.1 Catenulispora yoronensis | reverse complement strand
CCCGCAGGTGCGGGAGTTGCGGCAGTTCGATGAGGCGTTGGCGGATGCGGTGCAGGTGGTGCAGCGCTCGATCGTCAATGCTGGTCCGGTGGCGTCGGCGTCGTCGTGTCGGATTCCGGTGTCGGCGTTTGCTGCTGAGAGTGATGGGGTGGTGTCTCGGGCGTCGGCGCAGGTGTTTGCGGGTTCTGCGGTGTTGCCAGGTACGCATTCCAGTGTTGCCAGGCCGGACTCGCCGCGACATCGGACGTATACGACGGTGCGTCGTCTGCTGGTGGAGGCGGCGGCCGTGAGTGCGGTCGATACGGTGCTGTCGTTGGGTCCGGCGCGGTTGGAGGTCCACAACGCTGCCGACGCGGGTGCGGCGGTAGGTGAGTCGGATCGGGTGCCGGAGCTGACGCGGTATCTGCTGCGTGCGCATGATCGGCGGATCCGTGCGGTGCTTGGTGAGGTCCTGGCCGGCGGCCCATCACGGCTGATCGTCCTGACTGGGGAGTCCTCCACCGGTAAAACCCGGGCGTTGTACGAGGCTCTGGTCGATCTGGCTCCGAGTGCTCCGTTGTTGCATCCGGTGGGTGATCTGGACCTGTTGGAGTTGTTGGATGAGGGTCGGGTGCGGTCGGGGTGTGTGGTGTGGCTGAACGAGGCCCAGCGGTTCCTGTACAACCGCGACGCCGCGGCCCGGCTGCGGGCTGTGATGACGGCGACCCCGGGGATCGCTGTGGTCGGCACCTTGTGGAACAACCCGTACTGGAACGAATTGACCGAGGTCAGCGGCGGGAACAGCGGCCACGACCAGGCCAGAGCCCTGCTGACCCACCCTGCCACGACCGTGCGCATCGATGTGCCGGTGTATCTGAACTCGAATGACTTGGACGCCTGGCGCAGCCTGGCAGGCAGCAGCGGTGATCGCCGCCTTCAGCAAGCGCTCGCCGCGGGTGTGGGGGACGGAAAGGTCGTCCAACACCTGTCGGGCGGCCCTGAACTACTCGCCGAGTACCTCGCCGCCGGCGAAGGCGGCTCGCTGTTCACTGCCGCCGAACACGCTCTGATCACGGCAGCGCTGGATGCGCGACGTCTGGGACATCATGGGCCATTCCCTGCGGCACTGCTTGCCACTGCTGCCGATGGGGACCTGGCGCCCAGGCATCGTTCGCCGGATCCCCAATGGGCCGAACCCGCGCTGCACGCGCTGACCACCGGCGTCCGGGCTGACGGCTCTCGCACCGATATTCGCAATACCCTGACAGCGCTGACGGCGGTCTACGCCCGCAGCGGAGCCCCGGCAGCCTACGAACCTGCCGACTATCTCGACCAGCATGCCCGACGCCTACGCGCCGAACGCTATGGCACTCCGGCACTCTGGGACGCCCTGATCGAACACACTGTGAGCCCCGACGATCAAGACCGCCTGGCGGAGGCGGCGTGGGAGCGAGGGCTGCGCACCACTGCCGTTCGGCTGTGGTCCAAGGCGACCATGGTCGGCCACCTTACCGGTGGCCTGCTCAAGCTGGGCGAGGCCT
Organism: Catenulispora yoronensis; assembly: GCF_039531695.1. Classification (NCBI taxonomy): domain Bacteria; kingdom Bacillati; phylum Actinomycetota; class Actinomycetes; order Catenulisporales; family Catenulisporaceae; genus Catenulispora; species Catenulispora yoronensis. Next base: position 24,150 of record NZ_BAAAQN010000100.1, on the reverse strand, counting down.
TGGATCCCGACGAGTTCGCGGCCACTTTCACCGCTGCTCGGGTGGACCTTCGGAATCCATACGTGCTCAGGGGACTGTTCCAGAAGAGGGCCACACGAAGCCAGGCGCTTGCGACTCTGATGGACCGCGATCCCGCCGCTCACGCCGACCTGACGAAGCCCAGCGCGGTCGCCTGGTTGCTCCGCGTATTGCATGCCATGAACGCCGAGCAGGCGGTCGCAACCCTGGTGGCGCGCGATCCCGCTACCAACGCCGGTCTCACTGACCTGAGCCGTGTGTGGGAACTCTGCGAAGCGCTAGAGGCGGTCGGTGCCGAACAGCAGGCATTGGTGTTGATCGAACGTGCCGTGGCCCACGCTGATCTCACAGGTCCGGATGCGGTCGCTTGGTTTCTCTGGCATCTGCGGGAGGCCGGAGCCGAACGGGCGATCGCTACCCTTGTCGACCGTGAGCCCGCAGTTCGGTGCGACGTCACCGATGCGTACGGCGCTGCGAATCTGATCTCCAGGCTTCACCAGACCGGGGCGCTACGGCAGGTCGCGATCTTGGCTGAACGTGCAGCCCGGCACGCCGAGCTTGCTTCATGGTTCAGGACCATGTCGCTCTATTCGGCGCTTTGCAGGGTTGGGGCGGAGCGGGATGTCGAGGTCTTGCTCGAACGCCTTGGCGTCCATGGCGGGACCGATACCGCGCAGATCGTCACCGAACTGTGGAAGACCGGGGCCAAGGAGCAGGCCAAGGTTCTGGCCGCTCGTGCGGCGGCCAATGCCGAACTCACTGATCCAAGAGCCGTGGCAAGGGCACTCATGGCGCTGCACGTGGTGGGAGCGGCCGAAACGTTGCTGGATCGGGATCCCGCCGCCCACGCCGACCTCACTGATCCGGAAGCGGTGGCGGCACTGATTTGGGCATTGCGCGACACTGGTGATGAGCAGGCTTTCAGAGCCCTCTTGGGCCGGGACCTCGCTGCGCACGCCGATCTTTCCAGACCTGATGCGGTGGCCTGGCTGCTGAGCGCGCTGTTGAAGCTGAATGCCGACGAAACCGTCACCGCGCTCCTGGACCGCGACCCGGCGGCGCAGGTCGATCTGGCCAATCCGTTGGCGGTGACACTTCTCCGCGTGGTCCTGGACAAGGCCGGAGCCGAGCAAGCCGTCAGCATCCTCGAACGACGCGCCAAAGACGCCGGCCACCTCCCCGAGAGCTTCGCCCCCTACGGTCGCGAACCGGACGGCAGCCCGAGCCCGCCGTGGACCGCGCGGACGATCATGGATCCCCTTGGCTGAGAAGCTGGGAAGCTGAGAACCGGCCGCCGGCCGCCTCGAAGGCTGCGCCGGCGTCCGTCTCTCGCCCGCTGACCCGCTTGTCCGACCCCTGCCCGCTGAAGCCTGCCCGCCGGCCCCCGCCTACTGATCCACTACTGATCCACCTGTCGGACCTCGATCTCCATCGTCCAGTCCGCGCCGTGCAGACCGAGGAACCGCGAGCCCCAGTGCACCGCCTCGTCCAGCGACCCGGCCTCGATCAGGCAGTAGCCCCCGACGACCTCCTTCGACTCGGTGAACGGCCCGTCGAGGGTCGTCACCTTGCCGTCGGCCAGGCGGAGGCGCACGGCTTCCTCGGCCGGGCGCAGTCCGCCGGTGGCGAGCAGCACCCCGGCCTTCGTCATCTCCTCGATCAGCCGGCCCATGTCCTCGGCCAGGGCCGGATCGGGTCCGGCGCCCGGACCGGCGCCCGAGCCGGCACCCGAGTCGCCGCCCGGAACGTCGCCCGGGTCCTGGTGGATCAGCAGCAGGTAGCGCATCAGCGGATTCTCGCCTATCCGACCTGGTAGCGCACGTAGACCGCGCCGGAGGCGAAGGCCTTCGACTCCAGGAGGTCCAGTTCGAGTGCCGACTTCTCCTTGAACAGCGGTGTGCCGGAGCCGATCACCACCGGGTGGATGACCAGCCGGTACTCGTCGATGAGCTCCAGGTCGACGAGCGACTGCACCAGCTTCGGGCTGGCGTAGACGGCGATCGTGCCGCCCTCCTGCTCCTTGAGCTCGGTGAACACCTTGGTCAGGTCGCCCTTGACCAGGCGGGTGTTGTTCCAGTCCGCCGATTCCAGCGTCGTGGAGACGACCACCTTGTCCAGTGCGTTCACCCAGGTCGCGTGCTTGCGCTCCTGCTCCGAGCCGTCGCCGGCGTCCTTGGCGCCCCAGTAGCCGTACATGCCCAGGTAGGTCTCACGGCCGTAGACCGCCATGTCGAAGTCGGCCTGGATGTGGTCCTGGGCGTAGGCCGCGAGTTCGTCGCTGTAGGCGCGGAAGGTCCACTCGATCCCGATCCCCTGTCCCGAGGAGGCGAAGCCGTCGACTGTCAGATGCTCGAAAGCCACCATTTTCCGCATTGCGCTGTCCCTTGCTGTGCGGGGCCGCTGTTCGGCCCCTCTCCGCATACCGTCGAACGGGCCCGCCCGGAATCGACATGCCCATCCCACCAGACCGGCTCAGGGCGGGCACGCGGTGGCGGACAGTTGGGCGACCACGCCCGCGGGCAGCGGGATGACCAGGGAGGTGCCGCCGGTGGGGCCCTCGTAGGCGAGGACCACCGACTGGGCCTTGTCCCACTGGCCGGACATCGCCCCGCAGTCGGAGACGTGCCAGTCGGTGACGAGCGGCTGCCATCCGCCGGCCGGCAGGACCAGCGGCGGCTGCGGATCGTCGGTGGTCCACAGGGCGGGGTTCGCCGAGAAGAGTCCGTCGACGGTGAGCGGCACGTCGGTCCAGACCGGGGTCACGACCTTGACCGAACGCGTCCCGGGGTTGGTGCCGACCACGGAGACCTGGCCCGTCATCAGGCCGATGGCGGACGTCGCGTCGCAGACGCCCGCCTGGTAGTTCGTGAACTGCTGCCAGACCTGCGCGTCGAGCGGATAGGAAAGGGTCCGGGACCGGCCGGGATCCAGCGGCGACGAGACGCTGACGTGCAGAGCGATCGGCAGACGCTGCGATATGTGCGTGTCGCAGTAGTACGGGACGGGGATGTTGATCGCCAAGGTCGACCCCGAGGCGATCTCCCCGGCCGGCCAGCGCCGGTTCGACCCGATGCGGCGGCCGTCCGCGTCCTGGAGCACCGCCTCGCCGATCGAGGCCGAGGACGGGGTGTCGTTGGCCAGGACCAGCGTCAGCGTCGTGACCCGGCCGGCCGGCACGAGCGAGGTGCCCGCCACCCGGATGTCGGCCGGAGCCGGCTTGGCGGCCCTCGGCCCCGAGGCCGGCCACAGCGTGACCGTCAACGCCGCCCCGACCGCCAGGATCCCGACGACGCGCAGCGCCCGCGGCAGCCGACGGGCCTGGTCGCTGCCTATCGTCTCCCGGCGCTCGACCCCCGTCCCGCCGGTGCTCGTGCCGAAACCGGTCCCGCGGCCCGTGGTGGCCTCCGGCTCCTCGCCCGCCTCGGACACAAGTTCGAGGCCGTATACCCCGTCCTGTTCGTGCTCTGAGTCCTCCAGCCACCCCATGGCCAGCATTGTCTGCTGTTCGGCGGCCGGGCACCAGACAGGCGCGACGCGTGCGGGGTCCCGGGCCGCGGCCCGGGACCCCGCACCAAGCCGGCTCAGTCCTGGATCAGGTCGAACTCCTCCCAGCCGCCGATCGCGGTCCGGTTGGCGATCAACGCCGCCGCGCCCGCGTTCTCCGCGGTCACGTAGTCGTTGTTCGCGTGCGAGCGCAGACTGACGCTCCCGTCGCCGTTGTGGATCAGGTCGAAGGACTCCCAGGGCCCGATGGCCGTCCGGTTCGCGATCAGCGGGTTGGCCCCGGCGTTGTCGGCGCAGACATAGTCGCTGTTGGCGTGCGAGCGCAGGCTGATACTGCCGTCGCCGTTGGTGATCTCGTCGAACGACTCGGACGGGCCGATCGACGTCCGGTTGGCGATCAGCGGCGAGGCGCCGTTGTTGGCGGCGCTCACATAGTTGTTGTTGGCGTGCGAGCGCAGGCTGATCACCGGGGTGCCGGAACCTGTTCCGCTGGTGGCCAGCGCGAACACGTGGATCGCCGCGCTCGCGGACAGCGGGCCGCCGGGCGGCAGCGTGACCGAGGCCAGGGTCTTCCCGGCGGTGAGCGCGACGGGCACCGCGAAGATGTCGCCGGTGCCGTTGTAGGTCGTGTTCCCCTGCCGATTCTGGTACGCCGAGCTGACGGCGACACTCCCGCCGCTCGGCGCCGTGGTGGAGAACCAGTCCGGAGCGGTGATCGTGTAGCTCTGTGTGCTTCCGTCGGTGTAGGTCACGGTGCCGGAGCCGGTGGCCGGGCCGTAGCTGGCGGAGACCAGGAAGCCGAGCGTCCCGGTGCCGGACATGGTGATCGTCTGGCCCTGCGCGACGGTGTTGTCGTTGACGCCGGCGGCGACGTTCGGGAAGGCGAAGGTCACGCCCGAGGCGGTGACCGAGGCGCCGGGCCCGGCGTGCGCGTTGGTCAGCGCGGTCTGGGAGAAGCTCGCGCCGCCGGCGTCGAAGTTGCCGGGCGCGGTGTTGGTGTCGGCCGAGATGCCGACGTTGTTGAACGACGCCGCCAGGTTCGGGTACGCCGGCGCCGCGCCGTCCAGGCCGATCTGCTGGCTGCCCAGGTGCTTCGCGGCGGTGGCCTTGGTGCCGGTGACCTGCGCGTACGGCAGCGCCGTCGTCGGCGACGACACCTGCTCGACCAGGTACGTCGACCCCGCGCTGACCGGGACGCTCAGCGTCCCCGCGGTCGTCGCGCCGACCACCACCGCGCCGGAGGATCCGTTGACGACCTCGGCCTGCTGCCCGGGCCACGGATTGCGCACGCTCAGCGTGCCGGTGGTCCCGGCGTGGATCGCGGCGGTGGCCAGGGTCCCGCCCTCCACCTGCACGTCGACCTTGGACCCGCCCTGGACGTACACGGTGCCGGCGGCGTCCCAGCCCGACGGCCAGGCCGGCGCGAAGCGCAGGGTGCCGTCGTACTGCGTGGCCAGGGCCTCGTCCACGGCGGTGGCCACGGTCGACGACTGCTCGATGTAGGGCTCGTCGCCGGCGGTGCCGTTGAACAGGTTCGCCAGGCCGCTGATGAACGCCTGGTAGTTCTTCGTCGTGGTGGTCAGGTCCGCGGCCACCTCGCCGGCCAGACCCAGGCGCGCGGCCTGGACCGCGTCGAAGTTCCAGTCCGGGTTCGTCTTGTTGGGCCGGTTGGTGTAGGTGCGCTGCGCCAGCGCGGTCAGGTTGTCGCCGTTGACGACGGTGTTGTCGCCGATCAGGTTGAACGGCCACACCGGCTCCAGGCCGATGTTCTCCCCGTTGTGCAGCGTCGCGCCGGGCTGGTAGGAGTTCGCGATCACATCAGTGCCCTGAGCGTCGACGTTCGCCGCTGCGGCCGCCGAGGTCGGCTGCGGGTTGAGCAGTTGGGTCTTGGAGGAGGCGTCGGTGCGCGCGTAGGGCTCGATCTGGCCCAGCGCGGTGCGCAGCTGCGACACCAGCGGACTGTCGGTGTTCAGCAGCGTGGCGGCGTTGGCCGTCGCCGAGAACAGGGCCGAGTCCGCGGCCAGGTCGGTCGTCGGATCGGTGACGGCCCACTGCGTCTCGTGCGCGTTCGCGGTGGCGTGCAGGAAGTTGTCCGAGCCCACGCTCTGCTCGGCGAGCAGGAAGGTGGCCGTCTGCTTCAGCACCGGGTAGTACTTCTGCAGGAAGCTGGTATTGCCGGTGGCCTGGTACTGCTCCCAGATGTACAGGCCGATCTCCGCCCCGCTGGTGATGGTCAGGGCGTTGTAACCGGGGCTGGAGGCCGTGGCGCAGGAGGCGCCTTGCGAGGCGTTGCCGCCGTTGTAGTAGCCGTTGCCGTTGAAGCGCATGGTCTCCGGCACGCAGGCGCCGGGCTTGCCGCCCATCTGCGCGCTGGTCCACGACTGGATGGCCGGGAGGTCGTTGAGATACATGTCGAAGATCGGCACGTTCAGCGCGAAGTTGCCCGACGACATGTTCGCCGCGATCTGCCCGCGCAGGTTCCACAGCCAGTACCCGGCCGGGTACCAGTCCTGCTGGTCCTGGTCGAAGGCGAACATGTTCGCCACTCCGGCCTGGCTGCCGGGCAGGGCGCCCTGGTGCATCGAGGCGGCCTCGGCATAGAGGTAGATCGTGCGCAGGTTCTCCATGTACTGCGCGACGCCGTCGGCGGAGTTCATCTCGATGACGCCGCTGTTGGCCCAGAAGGAGTTCCACCACGACGACTGCGTGGCGAGCAGCGACGAGGTGGCGGCGGTCGTGTCGGACCCGATCACGGAGTTCGCGGTGGCGGTGGGATCGCCGCCGGTCCATGACGGGGAGGCCACCACGACCCGGAACGAGCCGTCGGCGTTCGGGTTGAAGGCGACTTGCACCTGGGTGCCGTTGACCACGGAGGCCGCGACGTTCTGCCCGCCGGCGGTGATCGCCGCCATCGCGCCGAAGGTCCGGCCGGAGTTCCCGCTCTGGGCGTTGTCGACCCAGGTCTGCGCCAGGCTCGCGACCGCACCGGAGGCCGCCGTCGCCGGGGAGCGTCCGCTCCACAGGTTCAGTGTGGCGCTCAGCCGGGTGCCCGGATTGGCCCCGGTGACGGCCACGACCAGCTCGTCCTTGCCGGCCGGGACCCACGACTGCAAGGTCATGCCGCCGCCGGACTCGGTCAGCACGCCGTTATAGAGGTCGAGCGTGCCGGTGAAGTCCGGCGCCGACGTCATCGCCGCCAGGCCGGGGATCTGGACCTGCCCGGGGGAGAGCCGGTAGGGCATGGTGTCGCTGCGGTTGAGCTGGGCGGTGAAACCGTTGGCGGCCCAGGCGGCCACGCCGAGCGAGCCGTTGCCGAGCGGCAGCGACTGCGCGGCGGCGGTGTTGGCGTGTCCGAGATGGACATCGGACCTGGAGACGACGCCGGCGGTGTCGAGATGGAAAGCAGCGTTCTGCCACGCCGTGGTCACAGTCGCGGCGGCGGCGGACTGGGCGCCGAGGCCGGTGGCCACGGCGAGCGGTGGGACGAACGCCAGCGCCGCGGCCACAGCCAGCAGACGCCGTCGGACGGGGTGGTCGGACACAAGCCCTCCTGAACGACCTCGCGGATACATCGGATGTGTTGTAGCGCGTGATGGATCGGCCGTCCAGGGGTGAACGCTATGGAGTGCAGGTTTATGGCGACGTTACACGGTGATCGAGTCGAGTAATCCGATCTCTGTACTTTGCTGACCTGCGCCGTCCCAGTTTTGCAAACTCCAGGTAGATTCTTGCAAGAGCTCGGCCGGGAGTCCGCATGCCGGACCGGTGACCTTGTCAGGAGGTTGTCGCGCATTGACGTCCGCCGGCGCGGTGGCAGAATCTTCCCGCCCTGACAGGCTGTCTGTCGGTGACGTGAGACGGGGGATATCTGCGTGACGTACGCACGACGGGTCGTGGCCGCCGCCATCTGCTGCGGGAGCGTCGGGATGGCCGTGGTCCTGCCGGGCCTGGCCCGGGCCGCGGACGGCAACGACGTCTTCGTCAACAGCGACAAGGCGATCTGCTCGGACAGCGACGGAGCCGGTACCGAGGCGACGCCGTTCTGCACGGTGCCGGCCGCGCTGGCGTCCCCGGCCGTCGTGGCCGGGACGACGCTGATGCTGACCGGGAGGTTCGCCGGCGGCATCGACGTCACCAAGTCCGGCATCACTCTCCAGGCCTCCAGCGACTTCGCCTACATCAACGGCGGTGCCTACGGGCTCTCGATCGCGGGCCAGCACGACGTCGCGGTGCGCGGCGTCCAGTTCGCCCTCACCTCGGCCGAGGCCGTCAAGGTGTCGTCCTCGTCCGCGATCACGGTGTCCGGTATCGATGTCGTGCGCGCCCAGAACCATCCGGCGCCCGGGTCGACCGGAGCGGCCGCCGTCCGTTTCGACGGCGTCACGGGCGCGACGTTCACGAACAGCGTGATCCACACCAGCTCGGGCACCGGTCTGGTGATCGACGCGGGATCGAGCGACGTCGTCGTGGCGAACGACATCATCGACTCGATCAGCGCGACCGGCACGGCCGCCGGCGGCGGGGTGGCGGTGGTCGACTCCGCCCGGGTCGACGTGGTGTCGAACACCGTCGACGGGATCTGCGGCACGGCGATCGGGGTCGGCGGGACCGCCTCCGACGTGCGGGTCGTCAACGACATCGCGGACGCGACCCAGGGCGTCTGCGGCTACCAGCAGGTCGGCGTCGGGGTCGCGGCCTCGGCCACGTCCGGCACGACCGTCAGCCACACTCTGGCGAACACCGGGACGAACGGCTGGCTGAACAACGTCGGCACGCCCTTCCGCTGGGGCGCGGCGGACTACGCCGACGGTGCCGCCTTCGACGCCGCCGGCCACGGCACGGCCGACCTCACCGGCGACCCGGGGTTCGAGGCGCAGTCCTTGATGGGCGGCGACCGCGGCGACTACCAGCTCACCGCCGCCTCCCCGGCGGTCGACTCGGCCGACGGATCGGCGCGCAACGAGCCGGCGACCGACCGCGCGGGCAGCGTCCGCAAGCCCTATCCGATCGCGAGCGAGGCCGGGCTCGGCACCGGCACCCCCGCGTACGCCGACCGCGGCGCCCTGGAGTACCAGGCGGTCCCGCCGCAGCTGCACCTGGGTCTCGGGGTCGATCAGCACGCGGCCACCTACCGCATGATCATCGCCGAGATGGCGCACCCGACCGCCTGGCCGGTGACCGGCTGCGTGTTCGTGTTCGACGACGGCTACCACGCGTCCAGCGGATCGGACTGCCTGGCCAAGCACACCGTCGCCACCGACGGGGAGCACCGGGTCTCGGTGACGGCGACCGACGCCTACGGGAACACCTGGAGCGACGCGGCGACCGTCACGATCGCTCCGACCGTCGTGAAACCCGCCTTCTGGACGAGCCAGTACGACGGCCTCGTGAAGGTGGGGATCTCGACGCCGTCGCTGGCGAAGGCGAGCATCGACTACGGCGACGGCCGGCCTCCGGTGTCAGTGGACTGCGGCGGCGGGCAGCCGTGCATCGCTCCGCCGTATCAGTACCCGGCCTCGGGCTCCTACACGATCACCGTGACCGGCACGGACGACCTCGGCTTCAGCGGCAGCACCTCGCAATCGGTCGACGTGACGACCTACGTGAACCCGACCGTCCACCGGATCGCCGGGTCGGACCGGTACGCGACGGCCGTCGCCGCCTCCCGGGCCCAGTGGTCGGCCGGGTCGGCCGGGGCCGTGGTCCTGGCCTTCGGCGGCGACTTCCCGGACGCGCTGGCCGGCGTCCCGCTCGCCGCCCACGTCCACGGCCCGCTGCTGCTCAGCGACAAGACCGCGATCGACCCGGCCACGGTCGCGGAGATCACCCGGGTCCTGGGCGCCGGCTCGGGCAAGACCGTCTACCTGCTCGGCGGCACGAGCGCACTGTCGGACCAGGTGGCCTCGGCGCTGCCTCGCGGATTCGCGGTGCGGCGCCTGGCCGGCGCCGACCGGTTCGAGACGGCCCGGCGCGTCGCCGAGGCCATCGGTCCGTCGGCGAACGTGGTCGTGGCCAACGGCCGCACCTTCGCCGACGCCCTGGCGGCCGGTCCGCTGGCCGCGAAGCAGGGGGCTGCCATCCTGCTGTCCGACGGCCCGACGCTCGACCCCGCGACCGCGGCGGCCGTCGCCGGGCACGCGTCGATCACCGCGGTCGGCGGCCCGGCGGTCGCCGCGCTGCGCGCCGCGCTGCCCGGCCGGCGCATCACGGAACTTTCCGGCGGGGACCGCTACGAGACCGCGAGCGCGGTGATCAACGCGATGACCGGAGGCCAGCCGCCGCACTCGCTCTCGGTGGCCTCGGGGACGAACTTCCCGGACGCGCTGGCCGGCGGCGCCTTCGCCGCCAACGCCGGGCAGCCGCTGGCGCTCACCGATCCGCACGCGGTGTCCAGCGATCTGCCGCTGGAGAACTGGCACCTGTTCGAGTGGAACGGCACGATCTCGGTGTTCGGCGGCCCGGCGGCTGTCGGGGACGAGGTGGTCGCGCAGATCGTGCGGGACACCAACGCGCGGCTGAGCTGACGGGATCAGTCGCGGACGAGGCGGTAGCGCAGCACGGTAGCGATGCCGTGCAAGTCCTCGGCGGTCAGTTCGTGATTCGTGCCGCCGAGCAGCTGGAGCTGCCGGAGGGAATGCTGCGGCCGGAGTCCGAATGAGGACTCCAGGTCCAGGTCCAGCCGTCCCTCTTCGGGGTACGACCGCCAGTGGCCGGTGACGTTGCCTTCGACGCCGGCCCGGCGGTGGACGCCGGTGAGGGGGCCCGAGCCGTCGGCCCCGGTCAACTCCAGATCGAGGGTCTCTCCGTGCTGTGCATCGCTGGTGATCTGCCAGCGGCCGGGCTCCACGGAGAGGTGCGGCCGTGGGGCGCTGACCGGCGGTTGCGCACCGAGGAGGCGGTGAACGGCAGCCGTGGCCGCCGCGTCGTCGTCCTCGGCCGGAATCCGGCCGTCGACGTCCTCGGGCGCCGGGGTCGCGTCGAGGGAACGGACGAAGCACGGCTTGTCGAAGGAGGCTGCGAGGCGTCGCAGCTCTGATACGCCGTCGTCCTCGGCGGTGTGCCTGGACCACACCAGTACGAACCCGTCGCACGCTCCGAGGTCCTGGAGCACCACTTCGCTCGGCAGTTCCTCGTCAGGCTCCTCGGACTCGTCGAACGCGGTGCGGGCTCCGGAGGCGCGCAGCGAGGCGTCCAGGCTCAAGGCCCGCGGCGAGTCCTCCGAGGCGAAGGCCAGGAAGACTCCCGGCGGTTCGGGGCGTTCGGAGGCTGTCATCGCATCAGACCTCTGCGTCGTAGTCGCCCGAGTCCTGGCTGTGGTACCAGGGCGTAACGGGATCGTATGACGCGATGTAGTAATCCGCATCGCAGGTGAACGTTTCGGGGAAGAGTTGATGGGCGTGGTTGACCAGGATCTGCATGGCGGCGAGTTCGTTGGTGATGCCTTGGACGTCTTGTTGTTGGGGCGGTTTGGCCTGCTCGGCGGTCACGAGCTTCTGGGCCTCGTTGAGGTTGTCCAGCAAGAACTGCGGCCATTGCGGATAGGGGAGATAGTCATAGTTGGGCGTCACGCGGTAGTCGATCATCTTCGGCCACTTGCCCTCGGGCCGGTTGATCAGATCGTTCCTGTTCACGACGTGGGTGAGCTGCGGGAAAGTAGCCTGAAGGGGCGCCAGGACCGTGGGGGCCGAGGAGGCTCCGGGGATGTTCTGGCCCGGCGCGGCCCACCCGACCATGGTGGTGCCGGGGATCGGGGTCGGCGGATTGTTGGCCATCATCGTCTCGTATGCGGCGACCAACCCCGTGGTGCCGCTTTTCATCGCGGCGCGAATAGGCCTCTCGACCTTGTGGAAATGCTCTTGGGTGTTCGACTTCGCCGATCCCATGAAAATGTTGTCGGCGGTGCCGTTGGCGCCGTGGGTGAAGTCCCCGTTGATCGCGTGCATCGCCGTGGCCGCCCGCTGCTGCCCGTGGGCGCGCACCAGGTTGACGTCGGTGGTCCGCATCTCGGTGATGTCCGCCGGCTCGCCCGGATTCGAGCCGCCGCCGTTGTTGCTCAGCATCCGCTCCAAGAACAGCGCGTTGCCCTTTGTCCCGCCGTACTGGTAGGTGAGGCCCTTGTTGATGATCGTATCGGTCTTGATCGCGGAGAGGCTGGCGGTGATCGGCCTCAGGTTGGCGAACGGGTCGAAGTCGATCGTCCGCTGCACGACGGGCTCGCCGCCTCCGCCGGTCTGCTCGGGGCCGGCGGCTGAAGCGGCGGCCCCGGCACCGGGCGCCGGAGCCGATAGCGGCGACCCGGGCGACCCGAGCGACACCGGCGCGCGCAGCACCCGGCTCGCCGTGGCCTCGGCCTCCCGTTCGAAACGGTCGGAGGGGTCGGACACCCGCAGGCCGCTGCCGTTGTCCGTCCCGGAGACCGGCCCTCGGCGCTGCTGGAGGACGTGGGAGAGCTCGTGGGCGAGCGTGTGCCGGTCACCGCCGCCCGCGCCGATGACCACGTGATGGCCCGAGGTGTAGGCGCGGGCACCGATCTCGGCGGCGGACTGCTGGGCCGCTCGGTCGGTGTGCAGCCGGACGTCGGCCAGGTCCGCACCCAGGCGGGCCTCCATCTCCTGGCGGACGGCGACCGGCAGCGGTCGGCCCGGACGCCGCAGTACGTCCTGGACCGAGGAGGCGCCGCCGGTTCCCGCGCCGTGGCCGCCGGTTCCCGCCGCATGGCCGCCGTCGACCGCGAGCCGTTGCAGCACCGCGCTGTCGTCGAACCCCAGCTTTCGCAGGGCGCGAAGCTGAGCCGCGTCGGGCCGCCCGCTCGGGCTCCGGGAACCTGCGGGGGCCTGGGCCCGAACCGATGGCGTCGCTTGCGAGACGACCTGGGTCGAGGCCGGAGCGGGAGACCGTTCGTGCTCGTGCGCGTGCATGGGCAGCACTTCCCATCTGGCAGCGAACAGGCTTCATGGCCGGACCGGGCGGTCGGGACGATGAAGCAGTCGTTCCAGTATCGATGCCTTCGGCACGCGGGTGGGGGGCCGGACGGCGCGCCGTTCGGGAAGGAGTTCCGCCCTTTCGGGCGGGCGCACCGCTACCGATGAGCCGAGGGCGTCGGGTCCAGGCCGGGGGTGCTGGGCGACAGCTTGGAACCGTTCGGCGGCGCCGGCATCCCGCTGGTCGTGGGGGCGCCGGGCGCGTTCGTGGCGGGGGAGCCGGGAGGCTCGGGCGTGGGCTTGCTCAGAACACTGTGAGTGGCCGAGGGTGTGGGAGCCGACATGGACGGGCTTGTCGCTCTGGCCGGGGATTCGGCTGTCGCCTGGCTGGGGCTCTCGCTGGGGCTCTGGCTCTGGCCCTGGCTCTGGTTCTGGTTCTGGCCGGGGCTCTGGCTCGGCGACGTCGACTGGTTCTGCGGAGCCAGCGGCGTCACCGGCGCCGGCTCGATCGCAGCCCCGGACGGCCACAGCACGAAGGCCACCGCGGTGGCCACCACGGCCGTGCCCGTGCCCGCCGTGGCGACCGCGCGGAGCATCCGGCGGCGGGCCGCGCGGCGGCGGACATGCTGGAACGTGCCCGGCGGTGGAGCGAGGACCGAGAACCCGGGGCGCAGCAGCTCGGCGAGCTCGGCGTCGCCGTCGCTGTACTCGTCCCCGTCGCCGTACCCGTCGTCGTCGGCGAACTCGTCGTCCGAGGGCTCAATGAGTGTGATCAAGATGTCCTCCGAGTCCGGCGCGCAGGAGTTCCCGTGCCGCGTGTAGATCGGATTTGACCGTTCCTTCTTTCCGCCTGGTCAGTCGGGCGATCTCTCTGACGGGAAGGTCGGCGTAGTAGTACAGCAGAACAGGAGTGCGGAGCCGCTCGGGCAGCGACCGCACCAGCATGCGCACCGGGACGGAGGCGTCGGCGCCCTCCCGGTACTGGTCCAGCTCCGCCTCCGCCGTGGCCTGCCGCAGCGCCCGGCGTTCGCGGTCCAGCTTGCGCCAATGGTCGCGGACCAGGTTCGCGGCCGTGACGTAGAGGAAGCCCCGAGGCTCCTGCACCGCGGTCCAATGGCTCCACAGCCGCGTGAACGCCTCGGAGGCGATCTCGTGGGCGGTGCCGTCGTCGTCGACCAGGCGGCGGCACCAGCCGGCCAGGGCGGGGTAGAGATCGGTGAACAGGTCGGACGCCGCCCGACTCTTTTCTCCGGATTCCTTCGACCGGCTCAACTCTCTCCAAGTGCTGTGAACATGATGGAACCCGCCCCGCCGCTAACCCGCGCTCCCGGACAGGGACGCGAAGACCACCACGTTGTCGGTGTAGCCGTCGGCGGTGTGCGCGCCTCCGCAAGTGATCAGACGCAGTTCCGGCCGGTCGACGTTCCCGTAGACCTCGTCGCTGGGGAAGTTGTCCTTGGCGACGGTCCGCACGCGGTCCACGACGAACTCGGCCGTGGCGCCGTCGGCCAGCCGGACCAGCACCCGGGCGCCCGGGCGCAGCTGGTCCAGCTTCTTGAAGACGCCGTCCCCGTACTGGCCGACCGTGACGTGGCCGAGAAGCACCGACGGGCCGGTCTGCCCGGGCGTGGGCGAACCCTGGTACCAGCCGGCCGGGCTGGCCTGCTTGATCGGCGGCACCTGGACCGTGCCGTCGGCGGCCAGGCCGAGCGACATCACCGGGGTGTCGACGCCGATGTCCGGGATCAGCAGGCGCGTCGGGACGGAGCGGGCGATCGCGCGGGCACCGGTCGAGGTCCCCGCCGAACCGCCCGCGGCGCCGCTTGCCCCGGCACTCGCCGGGGCGGTGGCGGGGGACGATGCGGACGCCGCGGACGGGACCGCCCCGGCGCCGCCCACGGCTCCGTTCGCGCCGCCGGCCGGCGTCGGCGAACCGGCCGAGCAGCCGACCGAGCAGCCGGCCGCCAGCAGGAGGGTGGCCAGCAGGGCCGGCCACCCGTGGGTCGGAACTGGCCGCAAGGGTCAGCCCTGGCTCTTGGTCCGGCGGCGGAGCGCGACGACGCCCGATCCGGCCAGGACCACCGCCAGCCCGGCGCCGGCCGCCGCGGCCTCGCCGTGGTGGTCCGGCGCCGCCGTCGGCTCTCCGGTGTTCGGAGCGCCCTTGGGACGCGTGGGGATCTGCGCGGTGTCGGGCGCGCTCGGCGTCGCCTTGCCGCTCGGGGCGCCGGGCGGGCCGGGAACGCTGGCGGACGGGACGGGAGTCTTGGCGGTCGGGGCGCCGGGCGGGGCGGGGACGCTGGCGGTCGGGGCGCCGGGAGCGGTGGGCGCGGTGGTCGCCGGGGCGCTGGGCGAGGGGGTGGCGGCGCTGTCGGCGAACGCCGCCTCCGTCCCGACCCCGGCCAGCATCGCGGTGCAGGCCAGGGTGGTCAGCAAACTCCGAGTACGCATAGGGGCGGCTCTCCTTGGTCGTTCGGTCGTGGGTCCGCTGGTGCGGAATCACGGGGAGAGACGACCGAGGAGGCGGGTCGGTTGTAAAGCGTTGGTAAAGAACTCGGGGCGGCGGCGGGCAGCAGCGGCAGGCGGCGGCAGGCAGCGGCCGGCGATGACCGACGCCGGCCGGCCGACGGCTCGCGCCGACCGGCTGGCCTCCTCGCCGTCAGCCGCTGGACAGCCGGGGCAGAATCCGGTTCGGATCGCCGTCGCTGCTGCGCTCGACCAGCAGGGCGGCCGAACCGAGGATCTGCGGGTCGGGGCTCTGGGCGATCTCAGGATCCTTGTTGTCGTACGGGAACAGCGAGAGCACATGCTGCATCGCCGCGAGCCGGGCCCGCTTCTTGTCGTTGCTCTTGATCACCGTCCACGGCGCGTCGGCGGTGTCGGTGTAGAAGAACATCGCCTCCTTCGCGTCCGTGTACTGCTGCCAGCGCTCCAGCGAGGCGAGGTCCATCGGGCTCAGCTTCCACTGCCGCACCGGGTCGACCTGGCGGATCAGGAACCGGGTGCGCTGCTCGGCCTGCGAGACGGAGAACCAGAACTTCACCAGCGTGATGCCGTCGCGGACCAGCATCCGCTCGAACTCCGGCGCCTGCCGCATGAACTCCAGGTACTCGGCCGGGTCGCAGAAACCCATGACCCGCTCGACCCC
Organism: Catenulispora yoronensis; assembly: GCF_039531695.1. Lineage (NCBI taxonomy): Bacteria > Bacillati > Actinomycetota > Actinomycetes > Catenulisporales > Catenulisporaceae > Catenulispora > Catenulispora yoronensis. The sequence continues at coordinate 8,562 of NZ_BAAAQN010000100.1, read as the reverse complement.
GGCCCGGTTGTACCAGGACCGGTCGAACATCACGATCTCCCCGGCCGCCGGCAGGTGGGTCACGTACCGCTGGAAATACCACTGGGTGCGTTCGCGCTCGGTGGGCTTCTCCAGCGCGACGACCCGCGCGCCGCGCGGGTTGAGGTGCTCGGTGAACCGCTTGATCGTGCCGCCCTTGCCCGCCGCGTCCCGGCCCTCGAACAGGATCACCAGCCGGCCGCCGGTGTCCTTGACCCAGTTCTGGAGCTTCAGCAGCTCGATCTGGAGCAGGCGCTTGTCGTGCTCGTACCGGGTGCGGTCCAGGCGCGCGCTGTAGGGGTAGTCCTGGCGCCAGGTGTCCACCGGGACGCCGTCCGGGCCGATGAGGATCGGGTCGTCGTCGTCCGCCTCCTCGATCCGCAGGCCGCCGGTGGCGGTCACGTCGGCGAGCGCCCAGGCGCGCTGCCGATCGGGCGCGTCGGGCTCGTCAGGCTTGTCGGGCTCGTCGGGCTCGTCGGGGTCGGCGGACGATGCGGTGATCGGTTCTCCACTCACAGCCGCAATATCTCGAAAAACTTCGCCCACTGATCGACCACATGACAAACACTCTGTTAACTAACGGCTTATGGCGGCGAGGGCTGACCAAGGTGTTGCGAGCCGGCGAGCGCGTCGAAGTCGGTCTCGTCCTCGAACTCGCCGATGAGTTCCTCCAGCAGGTCCTCCAGCGCGACGATGCCGATCACGATGTTCGTGGCCGGACTCGCGTCGGTGCCTGCTTCCGTGCCTGCCTTCGTGCCTGCTTCCGTGCCTGCCTCCGCGCCGGCTTCGGCCACGAGCGCGAGCTGGGAGCGTCGGCGGCGCATGATCGTGACCGCCTCGGCCGCCGTCTCGTCCGCGCGCAGCGTCAGGGCACTGCTCATCAGGTCGGTCACGGCCGGGTCCTGGCCGCGGGTGGTGGCCCGCACCGCCTCGCGGACATGCACCAGATCCGTCGGAGGACCGTCCGGCCCGGTGACCGGGAAGCGGGAGTGGCCGGTGGCGCGGCTGAGCTCCTCCACGGCGCTCGCGGTGGCGTCGCGCGCAATGGTGACGGTGTCCGCCCACGGAATCATGACCTCGGACAACGGCGTGTTCTGCAGGTGCAGCACCCGGGTCAGCAGCCGCTGCTGCACCGGCGGGATCAGCCCGTGCTCGGCGGACTGCCGGACCAGCATCCGCAGGTCCTCCGGGCTGTGGGCCTCGGCGAGCTCGCTCTGCGGCTCGACCCTCAGCAGCCGCAGCAGGCCGTTGGTCATCCCGTTCAGGGCCAGCAGCGGCAGGCGCACCAGCTGGGTGAAGGCGCGGAACGGCAGCGCGACCAGGGCGGCCGACCGCTCGGGATGGGTGATCGACCAGGACTTCGGGGCCATCTCGCCGACCACCATGTGCAGGAACACGACCAGGACGAGGCCGCCGGCGAAGGCGACTCCGTAGGACAGGTCCTCGGGCAGCCCGACCGCCACGAGCAGCGGCTCCAGCAGATGCGCGATGGCCGGCTCGGCCAGCGCGCCCAGGCCCAGCGTGCACAGCGTGATGCCGAGCTGGGTGCCGGCCAGCATCAGCGACAGCTCCCGGGTCCCGGCCACCGCGACCCGGGCCGCGCGGCTCCCCTCGGCGGCGGCCGCCTCCAACCGGTGCCGCTTGCTGGCGATCAGCGCGAACTCGGCGGCGACGAAGAAGGCGTTGGCGGCGAGCAGGAGGGCGGAGACGAGCAGGGCCCAGACACCGGTCACGGGGCCGCCTCCCCGGCACCCGTGCCGTCGTCGACCGGCCGGGTCGTGAGCACCACCGTCGCCGGCACCTGCCGCTTGACCGCGACGATCCGGAGCAGCACCGACAGCTCGCTGGGGCCGTCCTCGGTGTACGGCGCACGGACGGTCAGCGCCACCTCGTCGCCGACGCGGGCGGTGCGGCCGAGGTGGCGCAGCGCCAGACCGGAGACGGTCGTGTAGGTCTCGTCGGCCGGCAGCGGGATGCCGGTGGTGTCGGCGACCTCGTCGATCCGCATCCGGGCCGGGACGGTCCAGCCGCCGTCCGGCCGCCGCTGGATCACGGCGCCGTCGAGGTCGTCCTCGTCCTGGATCTCGCCGACCAGTTCCTCGGTCACGTCCTCCAGCGTCACCACCCCGGCGAAGCCGCCGAACTCGTCGATGACGCAGGCCAGCTGCCGGTGCTCCGAGCGCAGCCGCTCCAGCAGTTCGGGCAGCGGGAGGTTCTCGGGCACCAGCAGCGCCGGGGAGCAGGCGTCCCGGACCGGCGTCGTGCCCCGCAGCGCCGGCGGCACCGCGAGCACCTCGGCCAGCCCGACCACGCCGAGCAGATCGTCTATCCCCTCGCCGGTCACCGGGAACCGGGAGTTGCCGGTGACCAGCATCTCCACGACCCGCGTCACCGGGGCCCCGGCCCGCACGGTGTGCACGTTCACCCGCGGCGTCATGGCCTGCCCGGCGGTCAGCCCCCGGAAGTCCAGCGCGCGGTCCAGCAGCTGCGACAGCTCGGTGTCCAGCAGCCCTTGGAGGTGGGACTCGTCGATGATGTGCTGGAGGTCCTCCTCGCTGGCCCCCTGCGGCAGCTCCTCCACCGGCTCGATGCCGACCGCGCGGACCAGCCTGGCCGCCGCGCCGTCGAACAGCCGGACCAGCGGGCCGACGATCCGCAGGTAGAGCAGCGTGGAGCTGCTGAGCGCCCGCGCGGTGCCGACCGGCTTGGCGATGGCCAGGTTCTTCGGCAGCAGCTCGCCGAGCACCATCTGCACCACGGTCGCCACCGCCAGGGCCACCGCGACCGACAGCGACAGCCGCGCCGCGTGCGACCACCCGGTGAACCCCAGCAGATCGGCCAGCCCGGCGCCGAGCAGCGGTTCGGCGACGTATCCGACCAGCAGCGCGGTCACCGTGATGCCGAACTGCGCGCCGGAGAGCATGAACGACAGCCGGCCGGTGACCCGGTAGGCCCGCTCGGCCGCCGCGTCGCCGTCCTCGGCCAGCTGCCGCAGCCGGCCCCGGTCGGCGGCGATGAAGGCGAACTCCTGTGACACGAAGTATCCGGTGGCGGCGGTCAGGACGGCGATCGCCAGCAGGCCCAGAAGCGTCAGCATGCGGTGGCCGCGCCGGGGACCGGGGACACGGGGCGGATGGCGTGCCGGATCGTGGGGCCGGGGACACACCCGGGAAGTGCTGCCGCGCGGGAACCCGGCGCGGCCGTCAGCCGGGGCAGGCCCGGCGTGGTACTACAACCGTCGGCGTCGTCGTCGAAGCGCATGATCACGACCATATCGCGCGGGCTCCGTCACCTCGGCGTCGCCCGGGCCGCCAGAATCGCGATGTCGTCCTCGATGGCGGCCGGCGCGACCCGGCGCAGCGCGTCGTCGAGCAGGTCCTCCAGCGCCCCGGTGCCCGGCAGCGGCAAGGACGCGAGCCTGGCGAGCGAGACGTCTATGTCCTCGCCCCGGCGCTCGACCAGCCCGTCGGTGTAGATCAGCAGGACCTGGTCCGGATCCAGGTCGACGATGACCCGCTCGTACCCGCCGAGCCCGGTGCCCAGCGGCGGCCCGGTGGGGATCGCGACCAGCTCGGTCGGGCGGTCCGGCGCGAACAGCGCGGGCGGCAGATGGCCGGCGCTGGCGAACGTCCAGCGCCCGCGGTTGGGGTCGGCGACGGCGAGCAGGCAGGTCGCCGGGCGCGCCGACTCGTCCTGCGCGATCAGGGTGTCCAGATGGCGCAGGATCCCGTGCGGCGGCAGGTCCATGCTGCCGACGTCGCGGATCGCCGAGCGGTAGATGCTCATGTCGACCGCGGCCTCGACGCCGTGGCCCATGACGTCGCCCATCACCAGCAGCGTGCGGCCGAACGGCAGCCGGATGATCTCGTACCAGTCGCCGCCGACCAGCGCCCGGTTGCCGGAGGGCAGGTAGCGGGCCGCGACTTCGAGGTTCGAGTGCGGACGGCCGGGCTCGATGAGCAGCGCGCGCTGGAGTTCCAGGGTGACGCTCTGGGAGTCGGCGTACTGGCGGGCGTTCTCGACGCTGACCGCGGCCCGGTCGGCGAGGTCCTGGATCAGCACGGCGTCGTCGTCGGTGAAGCCCTCCGAGGCGCCGCGGCCGCGGGCCAGCGTCAGCACGCCGACCACCTGGCCCCGCGCCCGCAGCGGGACGGCCAGGATCGAGCCGATGCCGGCCGCCCGGTAGGCGGCCAGCGTGTCGGCGTTGTGCGCCCGCTCGGCCAACTCCTCGTCGGAGAGCAGGTTCGCGACGACCAGCCGGCCCTCGGCCAGGCTCCGCGCCACGGCCGAGCCGGCGGCGGGCCGCGTCGAGATGCCGGTCAACGCGAGCGGCCCGAGCCAGCGGCGCAGGTCCGGGGCGCAGGCGAGCGCGGCGCGGCGCATGCGGGGGGTTTCGCGCCGGGGATCGGCGCCGGAGGCGGGGGCGGGGCTGGAGCTGTGAGCGGAGCCGGTGCCGGTGCCGGTGCCGTGAGCAGAATCGGTGCCGTGAGCAGAACCGGTGCCGAAGCCGCCTCCGGACCCGTGCCCGCGGTTCGCGACCTCGTACGGCATCACCTCGACGATGGCGAGATCCGCCATCGCCGGCACGGTGAGCTCCGCGAGTTCGATGCAGGTGATGTCCACGTCCAGCGTGGTGCCGATGCGGGCGGCGGCGGCCCGTTGCAGCGCCAGCCGGCGCCGGGCCTGGTCCAGCTGGCGCTGGTGCCGGGTCGCGGTCCCGGTCACGGCGACCACGACCCCGGCGGCCCGGCCGTCGACCTCCAGCCGCCGGTACCGGACCTGCCAGCCGGTCGCGGTGGCCGTGACCGACGCCGCCTCGGCACCGTCGACCGCCTCCTGCGGATTCCCGTCGGCCAGCACCCGGCGGATCACGGCCAGATCGGCGGCGAACGGCGTCGCGGCGACCGGCCGGCTCAGCACCCGCGCGGGGTCCAGACCGGTCGTGGAGAGGAAGGCGGCGTTGACGTACGCCCAGCGCAGCTCGGTGGACAGCAAGCCCATACCGACCGGAGCCTCCGCGAGGACATCGGCCAGCAAACCAGTGTTCAGCGACGCGAGGGTGCCGAGGAGGGCATCGTCGCGCCCGCCCCCAGGATCGCTCCGCGAGTACCCGTCGACTGTGTCAATCCTTTACGATCGCATCGTCACGAACCGGTTCATTGAGCTACGGAGTGCAACAACCTGTGGTGTCTTCCGCACGGAGGCGGAAGTGCTCGTCGGATTCAGTTGTTTGCCTCATCGTAGGTGACGGGGCGTTCTGAAGCACTGGTTTGGGCGGGGTCCGGTGGCTTGTTCAGAGCGACGACGGTTCCGACGGTCCACGGTCGGCTCGGCCGGCCGTCGGGTTCGCGTCCGTAGGGTACGAAGTCGTGCGGGAAGTGGCCCGCGTCTCGGGCGCGTGCCTCGTAGCGCGCCGCGGCCTTGCCGGCCTTGACCTTCCGGAGCGCGTCGAGCAGTCGCACCACTCCTGGTCGATTGTCGACGTCGGCACGGGAAGCGGCGCGCTCTGCCAGAACCGCGACAGCGCGCCCGGCGCCGATATTGTGCAAAGTCTCGAGCAGATACGCGACGCTCGGGGGGCTGGTCAGATCGGTTTCGGCCAGAGCGCGTTCGGTGAGCGTCGCGACCGCCTTCCCGGCACCGGCTGCTGTGAGCAGGTCGAACAGCCTTGCCAGCGTGCCTGGATCGGCGGCGTCGACCTCGGCGACGGGGAAGCGGGCCAACAGCGCGGCGATTGCTTCCTCGCTGCCTATCGCCCTCAGAACGTCGAGGAAGCACGACGCCGTGTTCGGGTCGGTGAGGTCGGCACGCGCGGCGCGCTCGATGAACAGCCTGCCCGCCTGTTCGCCGGCACCTGTGTGTCGCAGGGCCCGGTAGCTGATGCTCATCATGAAGGAGTCGCTGAAGTCGGCCTCCGCCACGGCGCGTTCGACCAGCGTACGAGCTGCCTGCTCGGCTCCGGACCGCCGCAGCGCACTGAGCAGCCACGTCACCAGGAAGGGATCGACGCGGTCGGCGAGGCTGACGTGGGCGACCGGGTCGCGTTCCAGCAGAATCCTGACCGCGCGCTCGGCTTCGAACGTCGCCAGTTCGTCGAGCAGCCGCGCCACCCTGGCCGGATCGGTGAGGTCGACCTCGGCCGCGGCCCTCTGGGCCAGGGTGGCGAGCACGTGGTCGGCCCCGCTCCACCGCACCTCACGGAGCAGTTCCGGCGCCTCGTCCCGATGGTAGTCGGTGAAGTCGGTCTCGGTGAGAATCCGGTCGGTCAGCTCGGCGATCGCCTGTTCGGCGTCGGCCTCGCGCACGGATTGGAGCAGATTCTTCGCGGTCGCCGGGCTCGTGAGATCGGTCTCGTTCACGGCCCGGTGGAGCAGAACCGTGAACGCGTGCTCCGCCTCGGCTGCCTTGAGTTGGTGCAGCAATTCTTTGGTCCCGCTCAGGGGGCCGATGATGGCGTGATCGGCCGGAGCCCGGTTCAGGAGCACCTCTTGTGCGCGGCGTGTGCCTTTCATCCGTATAGCCGCGAGCAAACGCGCCACCGCGCTCGGGTCGCTGAGATCAGCCTCAGCGGCAGCGCGTTCAGCCAGTTCGGCGGCTTCTCGACCAGCTCCAGCCTCTGCCAAGGTCTTGATGAGCCCCGCAGTCGAGAACAGGTGTTTGAGGTCGGCGTCGGAGGCTCCGCGTCGAGCAACCTCCTGGCTGGCCTCCTTGGCTATCGCTGACAGCAGTTCCTTCAGCAGAAACCCCGCAGCGGCAGGATCGGTGAGGTCGGCGTCGGCCACAACGTCCCGATCCACCAGAGCCTTCGCCGCCTCGTGCGCGCCGTTTTCTCGTAGCGTCCTGAGCAACCAGCTGACAGCCCACGGGTCGGCGATATCGGCGTGAGCGCAGGCACGTCCGGCCAGGATGCTGAACGCGGCATTGGCTTCAGCGCTGCGGAGCCTGCCGAGCAGACGGCGTACGGACTCAGTGTGATTCAAGCCGACCTGGACCGCCGTGTAGGTCGCCGCCTGCTCACCCGGGTCGAGAACGTCGTCCAGATCGATCAGGCCGTCGGTCGGATAGCCCGCGGTGACAGCCTTGTGCCAGAGGCGTATCGCCGTTGTGCGGAGTCCTCGATCCCAGGCCGCGTGGGCCAGGTTGTCCATGTCGAAAGGATCGATGGTGTGCTCGATCAGGGCGTTCCACAGCGCCGGGGTTCCGTACTGTTCGGCACGTAGGCGTCGGGCGTGCTGGTCGAGATAGTCGGCCGGCTCGTAGGCCGCCGGCGCTCCACTGCGGGCGTAGACGGCGGTCAAGGCTGTCAGAGTATTGCGGACGTCGGCACGGGAGCCGTCTTCGCGTCGGCCGGAGGACAGCGCACGTAGTGCGTGTTCGGCCCATCGGGGATCGGGCGAGCGGTCGCGGGTGGACAGACTGCCGTCAGCGGCGTCGGTCAGAAGCGCTGCGGGCAGCGGTCCCCGGTGGCCCAGGCGCCGGGCGTCCAGCGCCACCGTGATCAGGGCGTGTTCGGCGGCGGTGAACAAGGCGCCGCCCCGGTCACCGGTGAGGTAGGCGGTCAGCAGTTCCGGACCGCCCGAGACGTACTGGATGACCTTTCCGTCGCCGGCCCCGGCGCTGAGGGCTTGCTGAAGCCGGGGATCGCCGCTGGTACGGGCCAGTTTTCGCCAGCCGTTCAGATCCTCGGCGTCCAGGTGTGCGGGCACGTTGATACGTACTGCCAGTGCCGGGTGGGTGAGCAGGGCTTTGGCCTGGCTGCGGGGCCCGTCCGAGTTGTCCGAAGTCGTGAGATCGTTCCAGTACGGGTTGTTCCACAGGGTGCCGACCGCAGCGATTCCCGGGGTCGCCGTCATCACGGCTCGCAGCCTGGCAGCGGCGTCGCGGTTGTACAGGAACCGCTGTGCCTCGTTCAGCCACACCACACACCCCGACCGCACCCGACCCTCATCCAACAACTCCAGCAGGTCCAGATCACCCACCGGATGCAACAACGGAGCACTCGGAGCCAGATCCAGCAAAGCCTCATACAACGCCCGGGTCTTACCCGTGGAAGACTCCCCAGTCAGCATGACCAACCGTGACGGCCCGCCAGCCAGAACCTCACCAAGCACCGCACGAACCCGCCGATCATGCGCACGCGGCAAATACCGCGTCAGTACCGGCACCCGATCCGATTCGCCCACCGCCGCACCCGCGTCGGCGGCGTTGTGAACCTCCAACCGCGCCGGACCCAACGACAACACCGTATCGACCATGCCCGCCGCCGCCTCCAACAACAAACGACGCACCGTCGTATACGTCCGATGCCGCGGCGAATCCGGCCTGGCAACACTGGAATGCGTACCCGGCAACACCGCAGAACCCGCAAACACCTGCGCCGACGCCCGAGACACCACCCCATCACTCTCAGCAGCAAACGCCGACACCGGGATCCGACACGACGACGCCGAAGCCACCGGACCCGCATTGACGATCGAGCGCTGCATAACCTGCACCGCATCCGCCAACGCCTCATCAAACAACCGCAACTCCCGCACCTGCGGA
>NZ_BAAAQN010000099.1:0-28353 GCF_039531695.1 Catenulispora yoronensis | reverse complement strand
GAGAACCTCGATCATCAGGGTCCGTGCCCGCTTTCATCAAGACTCTGCGAAAATCACACCGGCCACGCCCCAGGCCGACAAACTCGTACCACCAGACGAGAACGCAGAAGCCCTGGTGCCGCCGACCAGGTGTCAAGTTCATGCAAGCCCAACCGCAGCGCTAGAACAACAAGGTTCCGGCATGGACTTGATACCTGGGCGGCGGTGCTGTACCCGTAGGGCTGCTGACGTGAGCGAGGGGAACAAACCCCCACCCCACAAACCGCCAGCGCAGAGACTAACCAGACCACCCTATGGAGCAGCGCCAGTTCTCCGAGGGATCAGAGGTCCTCGCCGGAGGCGCCTGCCTTACCCAGCTTTTGACTTTGGTCTTCGGCCTTCGACCTTAACCGGCTTCTAGCAAATCCCTGCTACTAAACCTAAGCCTAAATCTCATGAAAAGCATGCAAGTGGCTATCTCCCCACTCTCGCGCCTCATCCCGCGTCCGCTGCCCAGGTGAGCACGTCTCACACACCCGGCACTCGGCGCGCCATGGCCACCCGCCCCACGTGTGCACGATCGTCACAGGAAGCTGATCTTCCTGACTCTCGCGTTCGACGGTGGCGTTCATCGACCCCCTCCTCAGCGCCCTCCCCTTCATTGGACCAGGGACACACTGGGTGGCACCAGAGGATTTCCCCCGACAACGGCGCAGATCACCAGCACTACCCCCGTAGAGGCTGGAGCAGAGAGGCAGACCGCGGTTACTCTACGGCTCGTGACTATCGATGACGACGACGACCTCGCCCTGCCCGCGGCGCTGGCCGCGATAGCCGCGCTCGGCTTCGGCCTCGAAGCCGACGACGACGATGACGACGCGGACGACGCGGACGTGGAGCACCGCCCGGTGGACTTCGAACTCTTCGAAGAGTTCCTGGACGCGGACGACACCGCGGACTGGTTCCAGGCGTGGACCGGCGACCCCGACACCGACGGCGCCGACCAGTTCCGGGTCTTCGGCCAGACCGCGGCCGGCGGCTACGCGGCCTTCTGGCTGGTCCGCGACGACGCCCCGCTCACCGATCAGCCGATCGTGTACCTCGGCCCCGGGGGCGAGACCGGCGTGGTGGCCTGCGACCTGTCCGCCTTCCTGTGGCTGATCGCGGACGGCAGCGGCCCCTACGAAGCCGTGGAGCACCCCACCCGGCGTTCACGCCCGAACGCCGAGTTCACGGCGATCGCCGAGAAGCACGCGACGGGGGAGCGGATGACGGCCCGGCAGGCGGTGGAGGCGGCGCGGGACGAGTTCCCCGACTTCGAGGACACGATGGCGGAGATGACGCGCTAGTCCTGCGCCCTCGCCTCCAGCACCGCCCTCGATTCCGGCCGCCTCCGACTCCCGCCGAACCGCCTCGCCCTACCCCGACTCCCGCCGAGCCGCCCTGCCCCACCCAGGCTCCGCCCCGCCATCGATTCCTGCCGCGCTGCCTCGATTCGAGCCGCCCTGCCTACTCAGGGCTCCGCCCCGCCACCGACTCCTGCCGCGCTGCCTTCAGGCGCCGTACCCGCCCGGCAGTGGCAGCCCTTCCCAGCGCCCTGGCATCAGCACCTTGGCACTCTCAGTACCGCAGCCGGCAACACTCAGTGTGCCCTGGCAGCCTCACGGCTCTGCCAACCTCACGGCTCCGCCAGCCTCACCGCTCCAGCACCCTCAATGCCCCGGCAACACGCAGACGGCATCGATCCCCAGCACGTGGTTCAACCGCCCGAAAGCCAGCCAGGACCCCAAACACATCGTCAGCTCGACAATCTCAGCCTGCGTATACGCGTGGACCATCCGACCCCAGAACTCCCCATCCAGCCCATGATGATCGAGCGCATACCGCTCCGCATACTCAGCAGCCAACCGCGTCCGCTCGTCGAAGACATCAGCGGTCCGCCACTCCGCCACAGCGGCGTCGAACCCGTCCTCGACCTTCTCCCCACCGCGATCAGTGCGCCAGTCCAGGCAGAACAAACACCCGTTGATCTGCGCGATTCGCAGCCGCGCCGCCTCGAACTCGCGCAGCCCCAGCGTCGTGTGTTCGTACACCGCCATGGAGAACGTCGCCGCCGCGGGGCCGATCCCGGGCACCATCTCGCCCCAGACGTAGCCGATCGGTTCCTTGTCCTCCGGGATGTCGATGATCACTGCTCCCCGCCTCCCCACAGCCCATTCTTGCCGCCCAGCCCATTCGTGGAGCCCAACCCATCCGCCGGGCGCAGCGGCACATCCAAAGCGTCGTAGATACCCGGCTCCCGCGCCTCCAGCCATCCAATGGCGTTGACCAGTCGCCCCACCGCCGTCGCGTTGCCGCCCGCGGACCGGTTCCCGCCCTCGTCGGCGGCCTCGACCGTCACCTCGATCCGCGGACGTCCCTCGATCACGACCCGGTGCGCCCCGACGCCGTCCGGCGCCTGCGGCCAGTCCGGCGCCACCGAGGCGTGGATGCGCGTCACGTGCTCGATCACGATCCGTTCCACACCGTTGACCACACCCCGCACCTCGAACCGCACCCCGCCCTGCGTCCCGGCGTCGAAGGTCCCCATCGTCTTGGTCCCGACCGCCTCGGCCAACTCCGTACGCTCGACATGCTCGCGGATCTCGTCGAGCGCCACCCCCAACCCCCGCGCCAGCAACCGGATCTGACCGCCCCACACCATCGTGGGCACCGTCGGCGCGGTCATCGGCGGCTCGTAGTCCATCGGCTGCCCCATACCGACCAGGTACCGGACCGCGTCCTCCTGGTCGTAGGTCGAGTAGTCGAAGATCTCCTGGCACCGGATCGCCTCGACCCGGGTCCCCAGCCCCGACATGATCAGCGGCAGGACGTCGTTGCCCCACCCCGGATCCACCCCCGAGACGAACAACGAGCCGCCGCCCTCGGCCACCGCCGCCTGCACCTGCTCGCGCTGCTCGGCCGGCGCGCTCGGCGGATCGTAGAACGCGTAGAGCGCCGGCGTGACGACCACCGCCCCGGCCCGGATCGCCCGGTTCACGTCGTCCAGCGCCTCCTGCGGACGGATGTCGCCGGAGGCGGCGTAGACGACGGCGCGCGCCCCCTCCAAAGCCGCACCCACCTCATCGGTCGCCAGCACCCCCAGCTCCCGCCCGATCCCGGCCAGCTCCCCGGCATCCCGCCCGACCTTCGCCGGGTTCTGCACGATGACGGCACTCAGCCGCAACCCCGGATGCGCGGCGACCGCTCGGATCGCCGCGCGCCCGATGTTGCCGGTGCCCCAGACAACAGTGGGAATCATGTGTCCCTATCTCGTTCTTGTTCCCGGTCTCGTTCTCTTCTTCGATCGCTCGGTGCCGGCCTCGCCCCGCCTCAGCCCGGCCCCGCCGCCCCTCATCCCCCGTTGGCGATGATGTTCTCGATATTCCGCTCCGCCAGCGCCGTGATCGTCACGAACGGGTTCACCGTCGTGTTCCCGGGAATCAGCGCCCCGTCGATCACATACAAACCCTGATACCCCGCCAGCCGCCCGTAGTTGTCGGTGGCCCGGTTGATCACCGCCCCGCCCAGCGGGTGGTAGGTCAGAGTGTCGTTCCACGTCTTGTAGACGCCGAACAGGTCGGTGCGGTAGATCGTCCCCTCGGTGGAGTTGATCCGGTCGAAGATGGACTTCGCCATCGTGATGCCGTCCTGCTTCCACGCCTGCTGCCAGCTCAGGTCCACCTGCTGCGTCGTGTTGTTCCAGGTGAACTGCGCGCGGTGCTGGTTGTTGGTGATCGACAGGTACAGCGAGGCCCACGTCTCGATCCCCGTCGGCAGCGGCGCCACCTCGGCGAACGCCCCGCCGGCCGTCCAGTTGTCGATCCCCCCGCACGGGATCGTCGCCTGCTTGGACCCGGTCGGGTCCCAGATCTGGTTGGCGCGCCCGACCATGATGTTGCCGTTGTCGCCCCAGCCCTGCCCGACCTGGCCGTTGAGGTTCGGCAGCTGCCCGGTGTCGCGCAGCCGCACCAGCAGCTTGCTGGTCCCGACGCTGCCCGCGGCGAAGAACACCTTGTCCGCGGTGACCTGCTTGCTGGTGACGACGTTGCCGGAGGTGTCCAGCTGGTCCATCAGCACCGTGTACCCGCCGCCCGGCGCCGGCGAGACCGACGTCACCTTGTGCAGCGGCGAGATGTTCACCTTCCCGGTGGCCAGCGCGGCCGGGATGTAGGTCTTCTGGAGCGACTTCTTGCCGTAGTTGTTGCCGTACATCAGCTCCTGCGCCAGCGCGGACTTCGGGACGGTGCCGGCGTCCTCCTGCTGCATGTAGTTCCAGTCGTAGACGTCCGGGACGAAGACGAACGGGAACCCCGAGCGCCCGGCCTGCTTGCGGCCGACGCGCGCGAACTGGTACCACGCGGTGTTGTTGAACCAGTTCGGGTCGATCACCGCGGCGCCGAGCGCGGCGTTGGCCCGCGGGTAGTACACGTTGTACATCTCGTCGGCGTTGATCGAGGGCAGGATCCCGGCGAAGTTCTCCCGCTTCGGGGTCACCGCCATCCCGCCGTTCACCAGCGAGCCGCCCCCGATGCCACGGCCCTGATACACCGTGATCCCGGAGAACTCCTCGGCGTCCAGCACCCCGGTGTACTTCGAGATGGCCTTGTCGATCGGGAACCCGAGGAAGAAGTTGACCGGCGCCTTGGTCTTGGTCCGCAGCCAGTACGACCGGTTGTCGGGGTTGGTCAGGGTGCAGAAGATCTTGCCGTCCGAGCCCGGCGTGTCCCACGCCATGCCCATCTCGACCATCTCCACGCTGACCCCGGCCTGGGCCAGCCGCAGGGCCGCCACCGACCCGCCGTACCCGGTCCCGATGACCAGCGCCTGCGCGTGCGCGCCGTTGCCGATCGGGGTGCTGTACCGGGACGCCGCGGCGGCCCGGGAGGCGCTGACCCCGCCCAGCGCTGCCGCGCCCAGAACGGAACCTGTTCCGGCCAGGAAACCGCGCCGTGAGACGGCTCGTGTTCCTGGTCCTCGCCTTGCTGTTGCGCTCATGTGACGCTCCTCACACGGGGCGGATTTTGAGAACTTGTTCTACTACCGCCGGCGTGAGAAGTCACGAGCTTACTGACAAGTAATATAACGGGACGTCAGATCCAAAACCCCAGGTGGGCGCTGCCGATCAGGTATACGACCGCTGAGATGTCCGAGGAAGGCGAGGTGAGAGCCCGGCCGCGGCCCGGCGGCGCCGCGCTCGGCGCACCGGACGCGTCAGCAGACCGGCCGGCGCCGTCCCGCCGACCGGAACGCGTCCGGACCGCCGACCGTGTCTCCGATGTCTCGACCCGATTTCCGCGACCTCCGGGACCTCCGGTCAGTACGTTTCCACAACCTCCGGTCAGTGCGGCGTCTCGCTCCGATAAGTGAACCCCAGCTCCGGCCCCAACCCGAAGTAGTGCCGGAAGTTGTAGATCAGCGGACTCCACGCCTCCGGATCGACATGGTCCGTCCCCGGCACCACCACCGCCGGATCGGCGTGCACCTTCAGCACCTCGGCCTCGACGATCAGGAAGTCCTTCGTGGCGTCCGACCCGACCCGCGCCGCCCGCGCCTCGAACTGGAGCCCGCACTCCGCGACCCGGGGCGGCCGCACGATGTCGGACTCCCGCGGCGTCAGCCCGGCCCGGCCGAACTTGTCCGCCACGAACCGGAACCCGGCCGGCTTCGACTCCGGCACCGGGAACCGCCCGGTCACCCCCGCGAGCCGCTCCACCTGCCGCCACAAGTGCGGCCCCGGCACGCTGATCACCAGATCCGGGCGCCTCCGCAGGTTGTAGCCGCTCTGGCCGTCCTCGCCCAGGCCCAGCACGACGGTCCGCCCCAGCGCCCACGCCGAGGACATCGGCGCGAGATTCGGCGTACCGTCGTCGTTCTCGGTCGTCAGCAGCACCACCGGTGTGCCGAAGTACAGGATGGACGGCCTGATGGCGACTGTGCTGGTCATACCGCGACCCTAGGCACCGCTCGCTTCGGCGGCCGCCGAACCGACCGCGAGCGATAATCGCCTCATGAGCACCGCCGCCCGACCCGCCGACCCCGAAGGCCCGGGCCTGGCCGCCGTCGCCCGCCTGCTCGCCGACGGCACCCGCGCCACCTTCTGCCTGGCCCTGCTGGACGGCCGCGCCTGGACCCCGACCGAACTGGCCCGCCACGCCGGCGTCGCCCCGTCCACCACCACCGAGCACCTGAACGCGCTGGTGGCCGGCGGCCTGCTGGCCGAGGAGCGCCAAGGCCGCCACCGCTACGTGCGCCTGGCCGACCAGCAGGTCGCCGAACTCGTCGAGAGCCTGGCCGCCGTGGCCCCGCCGCGCCCGCCCGCGCCCCCGCGCACCCTGTCCGTCGACAGCCGCCGCCGCGCGCTGGCCCACGCCCGCACCTGCTACGACCACCTCGCCGGCCAGGTCGGCGTCGCGATCGCCGACGCCATGACCGAGCGCGGCCTCGTCGACTGGGACCACGGCCTGCGGCTCACCCCGGCCGGCGAGCAGTGGCTGGCCGACCTGGCCATCGAGATCCCGGCCGGGACCGGCCGCCCGGCCCTGCGCCCCTGCCTGGACTGGACCGAACGCCGGTCGCACCTGGCCGGCGCGGTCGGCGCCGCGCTGTGCCGCCACGCCCTGGACGCCGGCTGGATCAAGCGCGTCGGCGGCAGCCGCGCGGTGCTCGTCACCCCGGCCGGCCGCGAGCTGCTCGGCGCCCGCCTGGGCCTGTCCGAGGCCCGGCTGACCCCCGCGTCGCACTGACGACCGACCCCCGCGTCGCACCGACGGGTGACCCGCGGGCCGTCCATCCCGGCTGCGCCCCGCCCCGACTGTCGCAGAACGCATATATGCCAGCCGACCTGGCGGGAACCGGTTCCGGCACGCCACCAGTCACCTCCGGCGCGCCAGCGAGACGCCGAATCAGGGGGCGAATAAGTTCACCGGCGCGCGGTCTCGCGGTCGGCCTCCCGTGCCGGGCGCCGGCGCCGCGCGATGGTCCCATTCGGGTTCGGAAGGGTGTGCTATGTCAGCAACCTCAAGCACGACGCGCCGGGCGCTGGCGTTCCTCGGAATGCTGGTGCTCCTGCTCTCCGCGGTGGCGTTGGGGCCGGCCGCGAAGGCGCGCGCCGCCGCGAACGTCGCGGTGGAACTCGGCTACGCCGACGACTTACGGGCCAACCCGGCCCACTTCCCGACGCCCTGGAACGGCTCGCCCGGGGTGATCTTCGACGGCTGCACCGGTTCGTGCAGCTTCGACGGCGGCGCGATCCGCTTCATCAACAACACCGGCATCCAGGTCCACGTCGACTACGTGAAGGTGGCCTTCGGCACCTGCGTGTTCGACATCTGGAACAAGAACGTGCCGGTGGACCCCGGCCAGTCGGCGATCTTCACGCAGACCATCTCCGGCGCCGCCGCGGGCTGCACGACCAACGGCAGCTTCGACAGCTCCGACGTCGGCCCGAACGGCGCGGACTGGTCCGGCCACTGCGACCAGTCGGGCGTGGTCCCGCAGATCGAGTTCTCGATCGACGGCGTGCCCTCGACGCTGGCCGACTCCGGCAAGATCCTGAACACCGGCGGCGTCGACGGCGCCGAGTGCGGCATGGGCAACGAGTCGCAGCAGTGGGCCCCGGCGGGCAGCGTGTCCTGCCCCGGCACGGTGCTCGGCCTGGCCCCGCCGACCCAGACCCTCGCGGTCGGCTACTCGGCCTCGGTCACCGCGAACCTGAGCAACAGCTGCGGCGACCCGCTTCAGGGCGCGCTGGTCGACTTCGCCGTGGCCAGTGGCCCGAACGCCGGCGCGACCGGCAGCGCGGTCACCGACGCCAGTGGCAACGCGGTGTTCAGCTATCCCGGTGCGGTGACCGGCACTGACGTGGTCGGAGCCTCCGCGACCAACCCGGCCGGCACTATCACCTCCAACACCGTCAACGTGGTCTGGATCAAGCGGGACGCCACTCTCGCCATCACCTCGGGAGCCACGAGCGACTTCAACGATCCGGGCACGGTGTCCGGGACGCTGAGCGACAGTCTCGGGCCGATCGCGGGAGCCTCGGTCACGTTCACCCTCAACGGTGCGGAGTCCTGCACCGGCACCACCGCGGCGAACGGTTCGGTGTCCTGCTCGATCACTCCGCAGGAAGCGGCCGGCTCCTACCCGCTGACCGCGACCTACGGCGGATCGGCGACCGACAACCCGGCCGCGGGCACCGGAACGTTCACGGTCACGCGTGAGGAGACCACGCTGGTCTACACCGGCAGCGCGCACGCCGCCAACGGCCGGCCCTACACGCTGTCCGGGAACCTGAAGGAGGACGGCACCACGCCGATCGCCGGCCGGACCGTCACCTTCACCCTCGGCAGCGGTGCCACGGCGCAGAGCTGCACCGGCGTGACCGACGCGGCCGGCAACGCCTCCTGCACGCTGGCGAATGTCAACCAGCCGAACTCGGCCACCGAACCGGCGAGCGCGGTGTTCGCCGGCGACGCGTACTACCTCCCGGCGTCCGCCTCGCTCAGCGGCGGTGTCACCTTCACCTCGATGACCGGCCGGGCCTTCGGCCTGTCGTCCTCGGGCCTGATCGGCATCACGCCGACGCCGCAGGCCGGACCGGTCAACACCACGGTGGCCAGCACCAGCAGCCCGCCGTGCGTGGTGACCATCAGTGGCCTGATCAACGCGGGCACCCTGTGCGCCAACGTGTCCACCGCGGTCGGCCCGAACTCCTCGACCGCGAACGCCTCGGTGCAGCACGTGGGCATCGGGCTGCTCGGGCTGCCGGCGATCCAGATCGGAGCGGTGACCTCCACCTCGCACGAGACCTGCGGCGGCGGGACCGGTGACGCCACCATCGCCTCGATCACCGTCGGCGGCATCGCGGTGCCGGTGAGCCTGCACCCGGGGCCGAACACGGTGATCAACGTGCTCGGGATCAAGCTGATCCTGAACGAGCAGATCCCGACCGACAGCGCGACCGACCACACGCTCACCGTGAACGCGGTGCACGTGATCGTGCCGGGGCTGCTGGACACCGTGGTGGCCTCGTCGACCAGCGACATCCACGGGTGCTACTGACTCGCGGGGTCGTCGCTGAACCCTGAGAACTCCGCCGCCGTTGGGCGGGGGGAGTGAGTGAACACAGCAAGTGAACACGGCAAGTGAGCACAGCGAGTGAAGACAGCGAGTAAGACAGCGGACGGCCCGGCCGGAAACGAGATCCCCGGCCGGGCCGTCCGTCATCGTGTCGCTATCGCGTCGTCATCGCGCCGCGGGTCAGCCGCCGCAGGCGGTGCCCATCGCCTGCGCGTCGGTGCTCAGCGAGCCCATGTCCGGCGTGCCGGAGCCCAGGCTGTTCGCCATCTTCGCGTAGTCGTCGCCGACCTTGTTGATCGCGGAGGCGGCGTCCGGCTTCTTCGACTTGCCGGCGGCTTCGTGCATCTTGGCGGCGATGTCCTGGAGCGTCTTCTTGGCGCTGCTCGGGTCGCCGGCGCTGAGCCCGTTCAGCGCGTTGGACGCGGCGTCCATCGCGGCCTTGCAGCCCGGGTCGTCGAAGGCGTCGCCGAGGCTGTCGGAGGAGCTGTCCGAGGAGTCCGCCGAGGACTTGTCCGAGGAGGCGGACGACTTGTCGGCCGAGGCCGACTTGTCCGAGCTGCCCTTGCTGGTCGAGCTGTCGCCCAGCGCCGGGGCGCCGGTGGACTTGTCGCTGCTGCCGCCCAGGGCGGACTTGCCGCCGACGCTGCCGGACGAGGCGCAGCCGCCGAGCAGGATGACCGAGGACGCCAGGGCCACGCCGACGACAGTCCGTATGCCACGCGTGGTGGACATGGTATTACCCCCATTGTTGGAAACGCGTATGTGCGATTGTGCGTGCGCCACGCTACCGCAAGGGTTCGAGGACCCCTCCCCGAATTCAAGGCTTGGCACCTAAAGTCCCGGTAAAGACCATGCCCCTGACCTGATAGGGCATCAATCGACTGACTCCCGCCCCCGGGAGGCGGGCTGCCCGGCACCGCCCGGATCGCCGCGGTTCTCCCCGAATCCATTGTCCGCGACTACGTTTCATGGGGACCCGGCATCGCAATATTCTGCTATCGACGGGAGATCAACCCATGTCGCTGACCCGCCGCCGCCTGCTCACCACCGGCGCCGCGACCTCCGCGCTGGCCCTGCTGCCGCCCTCGCTCGCCGAGGCGATGGCCGCCCCCGGCCCGGACCGCCGGCTGCACTCGCTCGACCAGATCGAGCACGTCATGATCCTGATGCAGGAGAACCGCAGCTTCGACCACTACTTCGGCACCCTGTCCGGGGTCCGGGGCTTCGACGACAAGGACGCGCTCTGCCTGCCCGGCGGCCGTTCGGTCTTCCACCAGCCCGACCCGGCGAACCCGGACGGCTACACCCTGCCGTTCCGCGTCGACACCACGACCACCAGCGGCGCCAAGTACCCCAGCACCGACCACAGCTGGCTGGGCCAGCACACCTCGTGGAACCACGGCCGGATGGACGGCTGGATGGCCGCGCACCGCACCGTGGACCACGGGCCCTGGTCGATGGGCTACCACACCCGCCAGGACATCCCGTTCCACTACGCGCTGGCCGACGCCTTCACGGTCTGCGACCGGTACCACTGCTCGGCCTTCGGGCCCACCCACGCCAACCGGCTGTTCGCGATCAGCGGCACCAACGACCCCGACGGCCTGGCCGGCGGGCCGGTGGTCAGCAACTCCATCCCGGAGCCGTTCCGCTGGACGACCTACGCCGAGCGGCTGGAGGCGGCCGGCATCAGCTGGCGCTACTACGTGGCCAACACCGACGGCTCGGACCTGGGCTGGTTCAAGCAGTTCCGCGAGGCGCCGCAGACCTCCTCGATGTGGGTCAACGGCATGCAGCCGCGTCCGCCGCGGGCGATCGCCGACGACATCGCCAATGGCGACCTGCCGGCGGTGAGCTGGCTCAACTCGCAGTACCTGCCCTCGATCGGGCTGCCGGAGGCCAGCGAGCACCCGCCGGCGCTGCCCGCCGCCGGGGCGCAGTACATCTGGGACGTGCTGGACGCGCTCGGGCAGCACCCCGAGGTGTGGCGCAAGACCGTGCTGTTCATCACCTACGACGAGAACGACGGCCTGTTCGACCACGTGCCGCCGCCGACCGCGCCGGCCGGGACGCCGGGGGAGTGGATCACCGTCGACCCGCTGCCGGCCGAGTGCAACGGCATCGCCGGGCCCTCCGGCCTGGGCTTCCGGGTGCCGACGCTGGTGGTGTCGCCGTGGAGCGCGGGCGGCTACGTGTGCTCGGAGGTGTTCGACCACACCTCCACGCTGCGGTTCCTGGAGCGGCGCTTCGGGGTGGCGGAGCCGAACATCAGCCAGTGGCGCAGGCGTACCGTCGGTGACCTGACGAGCACCCTGCGTCTGAACAAGTTCGACCCGTCGTTCCCGAGGCTGCCCGACACCGCCGCGCTGTACCAGCAGGAGCTGACCGAGGTCGCGACGCTGCCGCCGCCGGTGCCGCCGACGGTGCAGACGGTGCCGCGTCAGGAGCGGGGGCATCGGCGCCGGGTGGGGTGACGGCCGCCGCGTGATGTGACGGCCGGCCGCTGCGTGATGTGACGTCGGTCGCAGTTCTCGCGCCGTCGTCGGCGAAGCGGAGCGGGGCGGCGACACAGCGTGGCACCGGGGAGGGTTCGAGCGGCTCCGGACTCTCCCCGGAGCTTCCCGGAGCCGTTCGACGGATCGTGACAAGCGCGGCACAACACGTGAGAAACCCTTCTGGATCAAGGGAAATCGTCACGAACAGTGCGGTCGGCATCGACAGCATGTCACTGTTCTTGTGATTTGCGGAAGGTTGTGCCTACGGTGCTTGAGCCCCGCAGCGATTCGGGGACCTCGCCGGCCGGCACGCCATCTCCTGTCCCCGGCGGCGAGCGCAACGGAACCCGACCCCACCCCGACGCCGTCCGCACCGGGATCGCACCGAGCGATCGACACCGCGGAACACGCGCAGGGGCCCCAGGACTGGAGAGTGGCGCACGCCACCGGCGGGGGTCAGAAAGTGCGCGCGATCACATGCTGTTCAAGCAGTCCAAGCTGTCCACCCGCAAGAAGACCGGCATCGCCGTGGCCACCGTGGCCGGCGCCGCCGTGATCCTCCCGGCCGTGATGGCCTCCACCGCCGACGCCGCCTCCGTCTCCACCTGGGACCGCGTCGCAGCCTGCGAGAGCGGCGGCAACTGGTCGATCAACACCGGCAACGGCTACTACGGCGGCCTGCAGTTCTCCACCAGCAGCTGGCTCGGCGCCGGCGGCGGCAAGTACGCGGGCCGTGCCGACCTGGCCTCCAAGGACCAGCAGATAGCCGTGGCCGAGAACCTGCTCCGCATGCAGGGCCCGGGCGCCTGGCCGGTCTGCGGCGCCCGCGCGGGCCTGAGCGCCGGCGGCGCCGCCGCGAACGTGAACCCGGGCTCGGCCTCCTCGTCGACGACCACTTCGACGCAGAAGACGCAGACGCAGACGCAGGCGCCGAAGGCTCAGACCCAGCAGTCGAAGCCGGTCACGCAGACGCCGAAGACGCAGAAGACCCAGACGCCGAAGACCCAGAGCCAGGCCCCGAAGGCCCAGACCCAGGCTCCGAAGCAGCAGTCCAAGCCGGCCACCCAGGCCCAGGCCACCCAGCCGACGGCCGTCACCACCCAGCCGACCGGCCAGACCTACACGGTCAAGTCCGGCGACACCCTGTCCCGCATCGCCCTGACCCACCACGTCGACGGCGGCTGGCAGAACCTGTACCAGCTCAACAAGGGCCAGATCTCCAACCCGAACCTGATCTTCCCGGGCCAGGTCATCAAGCTCTGACCTGGGTTGGAAGCAGCCCCGTGACGGTACGGCGCGGGGTGTGGACTGGAAGTGGGCTTGTCGCTGTGGGTGGCGGTGGGCCCGCTTTCGGGTTTTCGGCAGTTGCGGGTGCGGGTGCGGGCATGCGCATGGGCACGGCGCGCCGCGGCAGCCTCAGCGCCGCGGACTGACCGCCAGACCCGCGCCCGCGCCCCGTCCCGCCGCCACTTCGTCCAGCACCCGCGCCACCATCGTCTCAGCATCCTGTTTCGCCGAGTCGAGCACCACATGCGGCTCGGTCCACGGCTCCCACAGACCCTTCATCCGCAGCACATGCTCCCACGGCACCGTCGGCCGCCACCCCGGAATACCGCGATCGCGCCCGACCACCCGCGCCCGATGCGCCATCGCATCCGAGCACACACACTCCACCCCGACCAGCCGCGCCCCCAGCCCCTCAGCCACCCGCCGATACCGCCGCCGCTCCGCCGCCTGATGCCCCGTGACGTCCACCACCACATCCAGCCCCAACTGGAGCTGCCGAGCCAGCGGCGCGACAAGCGTCACGTCAGCCAGCGCCTCAAGCACCTCGTCCGCCAACTCCGCGAACGGCGTCAGCGCACCAAGCTGCCAGTCCAGGCCGAACACCGGCGCCCGCAACCGCCTGGCCAACCCCTCGGCCAGCGTGCTTTTCCCGACGCCCGGAACACCCGCGACCAGGATCGCCACCGGGGAGGCGTCCGGATCGACAGGCGTCAGGTTCTCGTAACGCTCGAAGACGGCGGTGTAGTCGGTCATGCCCTGACCATAGGCGCGCTTTCGCTCGTGGTCGGCGGCGATTCGCTGATAGCGAACTAGGGGTGCGCACCTCCCAGACCGGTGGTCGGCCTGGGACTACCTCTGCGTTCGTGTCTCAAGCGGCGATGCCGACCGAAGCTTTTTCGATCCTCTCGGCAAGCTCAAGATCCTTTGCGGTGATCTGGTGATTGGCCGCATGAGTGGTGATGGTGAAGACCACGCTTCCGAACCGGTACTCGATGTCAGCGTGGTGATCCATCTTCTCCTCGGCCGCGACGACCAGAGCGATCAGGGCCAAGCCCCTCGGGTATGGCTTGATCTTGAACGTCTTGGTAATCGAGTCTTCGCTACGCTCCCAGCCGGGGAGCTGGTCCAACCGATCGGCGATCTCCTGGTCGGTCAGCGGCTCGGCGTAGGGCATGGCTCATGCTTCCTTCCATGGCTGTTCACCGACCAGCGACAGGCCGATGAGACGTAGATTCTCTCGCACTTCTTCCACGCGGAGCGCCTTGAGCAAGGCGTTGCGTGCCTGTTCGTTGCCGCCCCGGACGGCTTGGCCGATGAAGACAGCGGCACACCAGCGGCTACCGGCGTCAACCTGGTCCCCAAGTTCCTTGACGTGGGCGTTGAGTTCTGCCGCGCGCATGCCCCGGCCCGTGTATTGCTTGGCGTCTTCCCATGGGAGTCTTAGGACGCGTCGCGCGTAACTGGTGAGGTACCAGTCGCGTGCTGGCGCATCGTGGAGCAGCTGATTGGGTGCGGCTTCTACCAAGTCGGGGTGGCCCGTCTTCCACAGGATGCTGCCAGCGTTAACACGTAGCTTGGCTGTCTCGCCGTTCTGCATCCAGCCTGTCAGTCTGCGGATGGCGCCACGATCTCCCTTGATGATCTGCGCCATGGCGTGGTCAACAGCATAAGGCGTGAGGTAGTCCCGCATGGGTACGCAATCGCCGCCGGCGGCACTTGCGGTGAGGTCGGTGACAATGGAGGCGTTAGCCACTGCCAGGCCGCTGAGAGCAAGGAAGGCGCGGCGTTTCATACGAGACACGGTAGCTGCCGCTTCGACCTCCGGCAGGGGGACGCCGAGCGCGGTTGCAAGATGTGCCTGCCAGAACGAGCCGGGAATGATCTTCTCCGCCTCCCACTTCTTGACTTCGTCTCGTGTCACCGTCGGCCGGTACTGTCGCAGCTCTGCGGCAAGCCGATCCTGCGACCAGCCGTACCGCAGTCGATTCGCGCGAATCAGTGTCCCGATACCCATGGATCGAAGCTACCCCTCTTGAATCCCCCTGTCTGGGCCATTCGGGCGGCTGTACACCTCAAGCATGGACAGAGGAACCCTGCCGAAGAACCCCGAAGACCCCGGCTCTGCTGTGGTCCTCCTGTCGGAGCCGTTGATCGTCACGGACAGCACGGGAGCACGGTTCAAGATCACGGAATTCACCCCGGGCGCGGGCTTCGCGATCGTTCGGCCGGTGGACGGCGGCCCGGCGCAGATCTTGGAGGCCAAGGGCCTGCGGCCGGCGACGCCGTGACAGGACGTGTCGCGCCCTTCCCGCCGACGCCGCTCGGGTTCTTCCTGATCGAGCCCGGTCAGGCTCCCCGCGCTGGAGACTTCATCTCAATTGGCGGCTACTGGTGGCGGGTGGACGAGGCTGAC
Organism: Catenulispora yoronensis; assembly: GCF_039531695.1. Lineage (NCBI taxonomy): Bacteria > Bacillati > Actinomycetota > Actinomycetes > Catenulisporales > Catenulisporaceae > Catenulispora > Catenulispora yoronensis. Next base: position 13,059 of record NZ_BAAAQN010000099.1, on the reverse strand, counting down.
GCCGACGGGGAGACTTTCACGATCACAGCGGGCGGCGAGGCGCGAACCTTCCTTCTTGGCGACGACATCCCGATCGCGCGCGTGCTGCCTTCCCAACACTCGATACGCCCCGTTCTCCCAAGTGCGGGAGGACGGGGCTTTGTTGCGAGCGGTATGCAGTCGGTTATCTCAAAGCAGACTCCGCAGGCCAGACAACCTGTCAATCGCCTCGCGCAACTTATCGGACTGCTTGCAGAACGCGAACCGCACCAAACTCCGCGACGCCACCTTGTCGTCGTAGAACACCAAGTTCGGCACCGCGACGACCCCGCAGCGCTCCGGCAACGCGCGGCAGAACGCCATCCCGTCCTCGTCGCTCAGGCTGCTGATGTCAGTCGTGATGAAGTACGTCCCGTCCGGGCGGAACACCTCGAACCCGGCCGCCTCCAGCCCATCAGCCAGCAGGTCGCGCTTCCCCCGCAGGTCCTCGCGCAGCGTCGTGTAGTACTCGTCCGGCAGAGCGAGTGCTGTCGCGGTCGCGTACTGGAACGGTCCGCCGGAGACGTACGTCAGGAACTGCTTGGCGCTGCGCACCGCGCTCACCAGCTCCGGCGGCGCGGTCACCCAGCCGATCTTCCAGCCCGTGAACGAGAACGTCTTCCCCGCGGAGCTGATCGTCACTGTCCGCTCGCGCATGCCCGGCAGTGTCGCCAGGGGGATGTGCTCGGGGCCGTACGTCAGGTGCTCATACACCTCGTCGGTCACGACCAGGAGGTCGCGTTCGATTGCCAGCTGCGCGATGGCCTCGGACTCGTCGCGGGTCAGCACCATGCCCGTCGGGTTGTGCGGTGTGTTGAGGAGCAGCAGGCGGGTGCGGTCGGTGATGGCGGCTCGCAGGGCGTCCAGGTCCGGGCGGAATGTCGGTGGGCGGAGCTGCACCGGGACGCGGACGCCGCCGGCCATCGCGATGCAGGCCGCGTAGGAGTCGTAGTAGGGCTCGAAGGCCACCACTTCGTCGCCCGGCTCCAGTAGGGCCAGCATGGCCGCCGCGATCGCCTCGGTGGCGCCGGCGGTCACCAGGACCTCGGAGTCGGGGTCGAGGTCCAGGCCGTAGAAGCGCTTCTGGTGGTCGGCCACGGCTGTGCGCAGTTCCGGGATGCCGGGCCCCGGCGGGTACTGGTTGCCCCTGCCGCTCAGCACCGCCTCCGCCGCCGCGCGCTTGACCTCCTCCGGACCGTCGGTGTCCGGGAAGCCCTGCCCCAGGTTGATCGAGCCGGTCGCGGCGGCCAGCGCCGACATCTCGGCGAAGATGGTGGTGCCCATCGGGGCCAGGCGGCTGTTGACGTAGGGGGTGCGCATACCGTCATCCTGCCAAACGGCGACGCGCCCGGGCCGACAGCGGGCCGTCCGTGGACACAGGTGTGTCCGATCACCACCGCCACCCGGATGTGCGAGGCTGATCCCATGGACTTGCGCATCTTCACCGAGCCGCAGCAGGGCGCCAGCTACGACACGCTCCTGTCCGTCGCCAAGGCCACCGAGGACCTCGGCTTCGACGCCTTCTTCCGGTCGGACCACTACCTGAAGATGGGGGGCGTGACCGGGCTGCCCGGCCCCACCGACGCCTGGATCACGCTGGCCGGCCTGGCCCGCGAGACCTCGCGGATCAAGCTCGGCACCCTGGTCACCCCGGTCACCTTCCGGCTGCCCGGCCCGCTGGCGATCTCGGTCGCCCAGGTCGACCAGATGGCCGGTCCCGGCCGGGTCGAGCTGGGCCTGGGCACCGGGTGGTTCGCCGAGGAGCACACCGCCTACGGCATCCCGTTCCCGGACAAGCGGTTCGACCTGCTGGAGGAGCAGCTGCAGATCGTCACCGGCCTGTGGAACACCCCGGACGGCGAGACCTACAGCTTTAAGGGCGAGCACTACAGCCTCACCGACTCCCCAGCGCTGCCCAAGCCGGCCACCCGGCCGCATCCGCCGATCATCATCGGCGGCGGCGGGCCCAAGCGCACGCCCCGGCTGGCCGCGCAGTACGCCAGCGAGTTCAACACGTCCTTCCGGCCCTTCGACGACACCGAGCGGCTGTTCGGCACGGTCCGCGACGCGGTGGCGGCCAACGGCCGGCGCCCCGACTCGATGACCTACTCCGCCGCGCTGGTGGCCTGCGTCGGTCGGGACGAGGCCGAGGTCGCCAAGCGTGCCGAGGCCATCGGCCGCGAGCCCGCCGAACTGCGCGAGAACGGCCTGGCCGGCACCCCCGCGGAGGTGGTGGAGAAGATCGGCCGGTACGCCGCCATCGGCGCCCAGCGCCTGTACCTGCAGATCCTGGACCTGTCCGACCTGGACCACCTGGAGCTGATCGCCTCCCAGGTCCTGAGCCAGCTGTAGGACTTCCGCCGATGAACCGCTCCGACCTGCGGGCCGACTGCTCGAACTGCTTCGCGCTGTGCTGTGTCGGACTGGCCTTCACGGCGTCCCGGGACTTCGCCGTCGACAAGGACCCCGGGACGCCGTGCCCCAACCTGGCGGCCGACGACCGCTGCTCCATCCACACCGGCCTGCGCGGCCGCGGCTTCCCCGGCTGCACGGTCTACGACTGCTTCGGCGCCGGCCAGAAGCTGTCCCGCGACACCTTCGGCGGCGTGTCCTGGCGCGCCGCGCCGGAGCAGGCCGGACAGATGTTCGCGGCCCTGCCGGTCATGCGCCAGCTCCACGAGATGCTGTGGTACCTGGCCGAAGCCGAGGAGCTGGCGTCCGCCTCCGCGCTGAAGGCCGAGATCGGCTGGTCGGCGGAGGAGACCGAGCGCCTGACCGGCCTGCCGGCCGAGGAGCTCCTGGCGCTCGACGTCGCCGCCCACCGCGCCGATGTCAGTGCACTGCTGTCCGAAGTCAGCACCCTGGTTCGCGCTGGCACCGGACGCAAGAAGGACCGGCGCGGCGCGGACCTCATCGGCGCCCGCCTGCGCGGTGCCGACCTGAGCGGAGCGGATCTCCGGGGTGCCTACCTCATCGGCGCCGACCTGACCGCGGCCGACCTGCGCAAGGCCGACCTGATCGGCGCCGATCTGCGCGACGCGAACCTGACCGGTGCTGATCTGACCGGCGCGGTGTTCGTCACCCAGGCCCAGATGAACGCCGCCACCGGCGATCAGAGCACGAAGATCCCGGCCGGACTGGCCCGCCCCGACCACTGGACCTGACCTCCATGGTCAGTACACCTAGCTGATCGTGTACGCGTCCCCGTACACCGACCAGTGCAGCGGTGTGTCCAGGTTGACGTTCCCGTTCTTCACGAACACCCGTTGCTCGGTGTCGATCCGGCTGGTGTCCTGGTGGCTCGGATCGGCCTTCATCGCCGCGATCCGGGCGTCCAGGAACGCGTTCAAGTACGCGATCTCGTTCCCGCCCTGCGACGGCGGCTTGGCCCTCGCCAGCGCGGCGCCGCGGATCCCGCCGAAGCTTTGCGAGTCCGAGCCGGGACCGTGCATCACCAACGCGTCGTAGTAGATGAACTGGCCCAGGGTCCCCAGGCCGTCGGCCTTGGCCTGGCTCACCGCCGGGTTGAAGTAGGTCCGGTCCCGTTCGTCGTTCTGCGCCTGCTGGAACAGCGGATCGGAGGCGGCGGTCTTCCAGTCCTTGGTGAAGTTCGGGTCCAGTCCGTTGTGGGTGTCGCTGCCGTTGTCCGCCTTCAGTGCACTGAGGTACTTGGCCAGCACGTTGTTCGGCGCCAGCGCGGTGTAGTGCTGCACCAGTTCCAGCATGTCGCCGGTGCCGGAGCAGAACCCGATGATGCCGCCGGTGTAGCCGCGACCGTCCTTGATGTCCTCGATGTACTGGTACTGCGCACGCCAGTTCAGCGACGAGTTCTCCGCGCTGGAGACCAGCTCCATCGCGATCTCCTTCTTGTGCGGATCGGCGAGCCCGCTGCCGGACGGCGCTGCCGACGTGGCCGGCGTGGTCGGCACGTGCGCCGGGGACGTCGCCGGATGCGAGGCGCTCCCGGTCGCGGAGGACCCGGCGGATCCGGAAGCCGGCGATCCCGGCGACCCCGGCGACCCCGACGGACGGCCCGGACTGCTCCCGCTGGCCTGCGTCGGACCCGTGGCGGCGGTCGTGGCGGTGCCCGTGGCCGAGCCGGTTGTGGCCGACGCACCGGAACTGGACGCGGTCCCGCCGGTCGAACCACCGCTCGAACCGCCGGCCACGCCACCGGCGGCGGCCCCGGCGCTCGGATCGGCGCCGGCGGCCGGACTCGTCACCGCGACCGAGCTCTGCGGAGAGTGGTCGCCGGACCCCGGCACCACCACCGCGACACCCACGGCGATCGCCGTGGCGGAGACAGCAGCCGAAATCAGCACAACGGTCGGGGACGTCTTCATGCCGACGAGTATCGGGGTCTCAGGAGATTGTCACCACCGGTTCGCGAGAATGAGTTAAGAGTCGTTACCGTCCACGCTTCATCGCGCCGTCGGCCAGGCCGTCGGCGGCGTCGCCGAGCCGCAGCCCGACGTCCCCCAGCCGCCGGTACAGCTCGCGGGCCTTCATCGCCTCGGCGGCGTCCCGTTCGGGCGTCCCGCCGGTCAGCAGCGCGGCCACCTCGTACTGGTACGCCCGCACCACCGCACCGGCGGCCTTGCGCGCCGCCAGCGTCGCGGCCCGCAGATCGGAACCCGGGGCCAGGGCTGCCACGGCCTCGTCGAGCGTCCGGATACTGCCGGAGACCAGGGTGGCCAGATCGCGATACCGGCTCAGATCGCCGACCCGGTAGAGATCGGTCTCCCGGACAAAGTCTCGAAGCGTGTCCAGCACGTCGTCGATCGACCGCGACACCCGGTTCAGATCCTCGCGATCCACCGGCGGCGAGAGCGTCGCGCCCAGGATCGCCAGCAGCGCTGCCCGCCGATCGTCACCGTCGTGCTCGATCGACTCCATCCGAGCCCGCGCGACGTCCATGTCGACGGCGCCGTTCAGCAGCGCGCAGGTCAAGTCCGCACCCGAGGCGGCCACTGTTACCTGGGATCGCAGGGCTCTGATCAAGGGGGCGTCCGCGCGGCCGCTCATGGAGCGGAGCGTTGTGGCTATCCGAACTCTCACACCAACTCCCGCCAGGCCAGACCGACCGCTGCCGCCGCCCCGATGCTCAACGGCAGCGTCAGCAGCCAAGCCGTTCCGATCCGCCGCGCCTGGCGCCACCGCACCCGGCGTGCACTCAGCCCGAGCCCTGTGCCGAACAGTCCGCCGGCCACCGACTGCGTCATCGACACCGGGAAGCCCAGCGCTGCGCTCCCCAGCACGGCCACCGCCGCCGCGAGTTCGGCTGTGACGGTGTCCAACGGCCGCAGCGGCACGATCCCGGAGCCCAGGGAGGCCGCCGCGCGCGGCAGCCCGAGCACTGCGCCGAGCCCGAACAAGACGCCGCAGAGCATCAGCCCGACGACGCCGAGCCGGACCGAACCGGCTCCGCCCACGCCGGCTCCGCCCGCGCCGACCCCGCTGGCACCGACCCCGCCGACGGCGACCCCGTTCACACCCAGCCCGCTGCCGCCTGCCACCGCGAACAGAGCGATCATCTTCTGCCCGTCGTTCGCTCCATAAGCCAAGCACTGCAACGGAAACGCGACTCGATGGGTCCGACCTGTCGCCACAGCGGCTGTCGACCGCCGCGTTCCGGCCAGCCGCAGCGACCGAGTCACCAGCCAGGCAATCAGTGCGCTGATTATTGGCGCCAGCGCCGCCGCCAGCAGCACCGTGGCCACCGACCCGGCCGGAACCGGCAACCCGGCTCCGAGCCCCGCGCCGGCCAGTCCGCCGACCACCGCGAGCGTCAGGGACGTCGGCAGTCCGCGCAGCGACAGCAGCAGCACCACCGCCAGCGCCGCCGCGACCCCGATCAGCAGCGTCGTCGACACCGCCGCCGCGGACACCCCTGTCCCGGACACCCCTGTCCCGGACAGCCCCGCCCTGGGCACTCCCGTCCCGGGCACTCCCGTCCCGGACCGCACCAGCCGCCCCAGGAACCCGGCGGCCACCCGCGTCCCGAACACCATCGGCCCGGCGGCCGTGGCCAGCACCAGCAGGCCGAACGAGACCAGCGCCGGCAGGCCCGGGATCCGCAGCCCCGGCGACAGCAGCGCGCCGCCGTCGTTGATCCCACTCACCACGGCGAAGGACCCGGCCAGCAGGAGCAGGGCGGCGGACCAGGCCGTCCCGGTCGCTGCGAGCATGTTCAGGCCCTTCGATATATGAACAATGAATGAACGGAAGGCTAATACAAGGGAGGTCGAGGAGCGGCGAGGGTTCAACATGGTTTCGGCTATGGAGGCCATGCGCGGAAGGTGCATCGCGCGTCCCATGATCAGCCGCCTAGCCTGGGCGCCATGACTGAGAACTCCGTCGGCCCCCTTGTTCTTCTCAACCCCGGCCCGGCCTGTACGACCGACCGCGTCCGCGCCGCGCTCGGCCGCGGCGACTGGTGCCACCGCGAGCCGGAGTTCTCCGAACTGCTCGCCTCGATCCGCTCCGGCCTGAGCCGGGTGCTCAACGTCGGCGACACCCACGAGGCGGTCGTCGTCACCGGCTCCGGCACCTCCGCGATGGAGATGGCGGTGATCAGCGCGGTCCGTGCCGACCGCTCGATCCTGGTCGTCCGCAACGGCGTCTACGGCGACCGGCTCGCGAGGATCGCCGAGGTCCACGGCATCACGGTGCACTCGGTCGGCAGCGAGTGGACCGAGCCGGCCGATCCCGAGGCGGTGCGCGCGGCGCTCGCCGAGCACCCGGACGTCGACGCCGTCGCCGTGGTCCAGCACGAGACCACCACCGGCATGATCAACCCGGTCGGGGCCATCGGGAAGGTCGCCCAGGAGGCCGGCGTGCTGCTCCTGGTCGACGCGATCAGCGCCACCGCGATCGAGGACGAGGGCCACGAGGACCTCAACGCCGACATCATCTGCGGCACCGCCAACAAGGGCCTGCACGGCCTGCCCGGCATCTCCTTCATCCTGTGCTCGGCCAAGGGCATCGAGCGCATCCAGGAGGTCCCGGTCCGCTCGCTGTACCTGAACGCCAACACCTACCTGACCGGCCAGCGCAAGGGCGACGTCCCCTTCACCCCGGCGGTGCAGGTCTGCTTCGCGCTCGACGAGGCCATCAAGGAGCTGGAGGAGCGCGGCGGCGTCGCGGCGCGGGTCGCGGAGTACAAGCAGCGCGCGGCGCTGGTGCGCGCCGGGTTCGAGCGGCTCGGCCTGTCGGTGCTCATCCCCGAGGAGCACCGCTCGAACTCGATCTCGATGATCTACCTGCCCGAGGGGATCGCCTACACCGAGCTGCACGACGCGCTGAAGGACGAGGGCTTCGTCATCTACGCCGGGCAGGGCGACCTGGCCAAGACCTTCTTCCGGGTGTCCACGATGGGCGAATTGCCGCTGCCGGTCCTGGAGCGGTTCCTGGTCAGTCTCGAAACGTCCATCGCGAAGATCCGCGCCGGTCGCCAGGAATCCGCCCTGCGTTAACCCCGCGGGCTAGGCTGACGGTCAACGGGGCGTGTTCCGGCACGTCCCGGGACCGCCGGAGGCAACAGAGCCGGAGGTGACAGAAGTGGTGGAAGCATGACGCAACTCAACTTGCACCGTCTGTCGATCTTCATGACGGTCGTGGAGAGCGGCGGCTTCTCGGCGGCCGCGCAGAAGCTCTACATGAGTCAGCCCTCGGTCTCCAACCACGTCCGCAACCTCGAACAGTCGTTGCAGACCACGCTCATCGACCGCTCCGGCCCGCGGATCCGCCCCACCGCCGAGGGCGAGGTGCTGGTCGAGTACGCCCGCCGCGTGTTCATGCTCACCGAGGAGGCGGTCGCGGCCATCCGCGAGGTCTCCGGAGTGCAGTCCGGGCGCCTGGAGGTCGGCGGCACCACCACCGTCGGCACCTACCTGCTGCCGCGTCTGCTGGCCCGGTTCCGCGAACGGCACCGGGCCATCGAGTGCGACATCGTCGTCGGCAACAACGGCCAGATCGTCAAGCGGCTGCTGGACGGGGAGCTCGGCCTGGCGATCGTCGCCGGCCAGCCCGGCGCGCCGCAGCTGAAGACGGAGAACGTGCTCGACGAGCGGCTGCTGCTGGTCGCGGCGCCCGGCCACCGGCTGGCCCGGGGGTCCGGCGCGGGCGGCTTGGGTGGTTCGGGCGGCGCGGGCGGCGCGGGTGGCTTGGCTGGCTCGGGTGGTTCGGTGGGCTCGACCGACTCCGGAAGTGAAGCGGCCCCGGTCGCCGCCGGTCCGCCGCGCGGCCCGCTGACGCCGTCCGACCTGGCGGGCGAACGCTTCCTGCTGCGCGAACCGGGTTCGCAGACCCGTGACCTCCAGGAGGCCGCGCTGATCGGCTGGGACCTGGACGACATGGCGAAGGCCGACATGTGGGGTCCGGAGACCATCAAGCAGTCGGTCGCCGCGGGCCTGGGCATATCGCTGATCTCCGAGCACGCCATCGACTCCGAGGTCCGCGAGGGCCGGCTGGTCGTGCTCGACATCGAGCCGCCGCTGCGCTCCCGGCCGGTCGTCGTGGCCTACCGGCGCGACCGGCTGCTGTCCCCGGCGGAACGGGCCTTCCTGGGCCTGGTGCGCGGACTGCGGACCTGGCCGGCCCTGGACGCCGGCGATCGCGCCGTCGCCTAGTCGCCGCAAGCCCCTTGACGCCGTCGGGCCCGGCCGAGTTGGCTATAGCGATGACGGACCAGAACGGACGGTTACCCGCGCCCGACCAGGCCATTGCTCGCCGTAACAGCCTCGGCGACCTGCTGCGCCGCAGCGCCGCGCGGGACCCCGACAAGCCGGCTTTGATCTTCGGCGAACTGCGGCAGACCTTCGCGGAGTTGGACGCGACCGTCAACCGGGCCGCCAACGCCTTGGCGGCGCGGGGGATCGGCCGCGGCGACCGGGTGCTGCTGCTGGCGCACAACTCGCACGGGTTCGTCGTCGCCTACTTCGCGCTGGCCCGGCTCGGGGCGGTGTCCGTGCCCGTGAACTTCATGCTCGGCCCGGACGAGATCGCTTACGTCCTCACGCATTCCGGCGCCGTCGCGGTCATCGCCGAGGACACGCTGTGCGAGACGGCTGATCGGGCTTGGGCCGTCGCGGCCGGCGAGCACCAGCCTCGGCTCAAAGCCGCCATCGGCCCCGCGCACCCCGAAGGCTGGCTCGGCTTCGAGGCCCTGCACGCCGCCGACGCCCCCGGCGCGGACGCCACCGAGCCTCCGGTCCCGGTCGCCGACGACGATCCGGTCCAGATCATGTACACCTCCGGCACCGAGTCCCGCCCCAAGGGCGCGGTGATGACCACCCGCAACCTGGTCGCGCAGTACACGAGTGCGATCGTCTCCGGCGACATGTCCGCCGACGACGTCGAGGTCCACGCGCTCCCGCTCTACCACTGCGCCCAGCTGCACTGCTTCCTGACGCCCGACATCCAGCTCGGCGCGACGAGCATCGTCCTGCCCGGCGCCGATCCGGCGACCATCCTGCGCACCATCGAGGCCGAGGGCGTCACCAAGCTGTTCTGCCCGCCGACGGTATGGATCGCGCTGCTGCGGCACCCGGACTTCGACACGCGCGACCTCAGAACTCTGCGTAAGGGTTACTACGGCGCGGCTGCCATGCCTGTTGAAGTGCTGGCCGAGATCCGGCGTCGACTGCCGGAGCTCCGGCTGTACAACTTCTACGGTCAGACCGAGATGTCGCCCGTGGCCACTGTTCTCGGTCCCGAGGACCAGGAACGCAAAGCCGGTTCGGCGGGCCGGGCCGCGCTCAATGTCGAGACCCGCGTGGTCGACGACGAGGGGCGGGAGGTTCCGCGCGGCGAGGTCGGCGAGATCGTGCATCGCGGCCCGCACACCATGCTCGGCTACTGGAACGATCCCGAGCGCACCGCCGAGGCTTTCAGCGGCGGCTGGTTCCACAGCGGCGACCTCGGAATCATGGACGACGAGGGATATCTGCGTGTCGTCGACCGCAAGAAGGACATGATCAAGACCGGTGGCGAGAACGTGGCCAGCCGTGAGGTGGAGGAGACCGTTTATCAGCACCCGGCGGTCGCCGAGGTGGCCGTGTTCGGCGTGCCGCATCCGTACTGGATCGAGATGGTCTGCGCGGCGGTGGTGCTGAAGCCCGGCACGGAACTGGCGCCGGAGGACGTGATCGACTTCTGCCGGGCCCGGCTCGCCGGGTTCAAGACGCCCAAGCAGGTGGTCATTGTCGCGGCTTTGCCGAAGAATCCGTCGGGCAAGGTGCTGAAAAGGGAGCTGCGCGCGGCTGCCGCTGCCGATTGACCACCATGATCGTGGGCGAGGATGACTCCATGAAGTGCGTTGAGCAGTCCATCGTCCCCAAGACCGGCGACCCGGTCCGCTGTGAGGACGGGGATCACGGTGACCGAGGCGTTCGCTGCGGTTGTCGACGGGGCCACCGACAAATCGGGGCGCCGGTATGACGGGCTTACTGGCGGCCGGCTGGCGATGCTCGTGCTTTGCGATGCTGTTGCGGAGTTGCGCGCGGAGGTTGGTGTGGCCGAGGCGGTGGCGGCGCTCACGGCGGCGCTCGCCGACCGCCTGCCGGAGGACCTGCCGCTGGAGCGTCCGTCCGCGTCGATCACGATCTACTCGGCTGCGCGGCGTGAGCTGTGGCAGGTCGGCGATGTCGGGTTCTGGTTCCCCGGTAACACGATGCCGCCGGCCAACAAGCAGGTCGACGCCGTCAACGTCGCCATCCGGACCGCGATCCTGCGTGCCGAGCTGTTGCTCGGCCGCACGGTCGCCGAGCTCGCCGCCGACGATCCCGGGCGGGCCGCGGCGCTGCCGTTGCTGCGCCGTCAGGCGGTGTTCGCCAATAACGAGGCGGCCGGCGATCTCGCCTTCGGCAGTCTTGACGGGCGGCCGGTGCCGCCGGCGCTGATCCGGGTGATCCCGGTGCCCGCCGAGGTGTCCGAGGTCGTTCTCGCCTCCGACGGCTACCCCGCCGTGCTGCCGACGCTCGCCGAGTCCGAGGCGCATCTGCGGGGCCTGCTGGAGGCCGATCCGCTGTGCATCGGCCCGCTGGCCGCGACAAAAGGACTTGAGCCCGGGGCTCTTGGGTATGACGATCGCGCTTATCTCCGCATGGACGTGTCGTCCTGAGCCACCCGGTTCCACAGCTCCGGTTCTGAGACCCTGATCGCCCGATCGGCGAGCCAGCGGTGTCACAAGTGCCGGGCTGTGATGAAGTAACCCTGTAACCCTGTAACGCACCTCCCAAAGTGAGAGGCCCGCCGTCATGGCTCGATTCAAAGTGGGCGTCCAGATCCGCCCGCAGCACACCGACATCACCGCGCTCCGCCAGGCCTGGGAGCGGGCCGACGCCCTGGGCGTCGACGCGATCTACACCTGGGACCACTTCTACCCGCTGAGCGGGGACCCGGAGGGGACCCACTTCGAGGGTTCGGCGCTGCTCGCCGCGATGGCGGTGACCACGACGCAGGCCCGGTTCGGCATGCTCGTGTACTGCAACAGCTACCGCAACCCCGAGCTGCTGGCCGACATGTCGCGGACCATCAACCAGCTCTCCGGCGGCCGGCACTTCCTCGGCATCGGAGCCGGCTGGTTCGAGCGCGACTACGACGAGTACGGGTACGAGTTCGGTACCGCGCCGGACCGTCTGCGCGCCCTGCGCGACGCGCTGCCGCGCATCAAGTCCCGGCTGGCCAAGCTGAAGCCGGCCGACCCGGACCTGCCGATCATGATCGGCGGCGGCGGCGAGAAGGTGACGCTGAAGCTGGTCGCGCAGCACGCGGACATGTGGAACACCTTCGGTCCGGTGGAGAACTTCAAGCACAAGAACGACGTGCTGAACGACTGGTGCGCGAAGGTCGGCCGGGACCCGAAGGCGGTCGAGCGGACCGTGATGATCCAGGACGCGGAGATCGACAACTACCAGGCGTACCTGGACGCGGGTGCCGACCAGATCATTCTGGGCGGCGACTTCCCGTTCGAGCTGGACAACGTCAAGGCGCTGCTGGCGCACGCTCGGAGCTGAGGCAGAGTGGCGCTGGGTAGCGGCGCGGGGTAGCGGCAAGGGGCTGGGTGAGCGGCGCGGGGCTGGGTGAGTGCGGGGCGAGTAGCGCGGCTTTGCGCGGCTCCGGGCGAGCGTACGCACCGCACTGCGCCGCTGTGCTTGCCTTGGCCGATGCGCCGATGCGCCGATGCGCCGATGCGCCGATGCGCCGATGCGCCGATGCGCCGATGCGCCGATGCGCCGATGCGCGTGATCGCGTGATCGCGTACACCAAGGGCCCGGCTCGGGATCGAGCCGGGCCCCTGGCCCCTCCGGCCCGAGGTCCGTAGGGGCTCCGATCGATGAGCCCCGCGACCTGTCAGGCCTCTGCCCTGGACCGACCGGATCCGGTCAGGACGGCAGCTTCCACTTCTGGGCGTTGGTCCCGTTGCAGTCGTAGATCTGCAACTGCGTGCCGTTGGTCGTGGTGCTGTTCGGGTCGTCCAGGCACCGCCCGGACTGCGGGTTCTGCAGCGAGCCGTCGGCCTGCTGCCTCCACTGCTGGGCCCCGGTGCCGTTGCACGTGTACAGCTGCACCAGCGTGCCGTTGGCGGTGCCGCTGCCGGTCACGTCCAGGCACTTGCCCATGATCCCCAGGCTGCCGTCGGACTTGACGGTGAACTGCTGCGCCACGGTGCCGTTGCAGTCCCACAGCTGGATCTTCGTGCCGTCGGCGGTGCCCCGGGCGTTGTCGTCGGCGCACTTGCCGGCGATGCCGGAGGTGATGGGGCCGACGCCGGTGCTGCCGCCGGTGTCGTAGGACGGCGGTGCGTCGTTCGCGCCGCTGCCCCAGGACGAGGCCGCCGAGCCGAGGGTGAAGTCCAGCGTCACGCCGTTCTTCCACGTGGCCTGCGACATCCAGGTCGCGGTCGAGGCGGTGCCGTTGACGTTGAGCGACTGGACGTAGTAGTTGCTCGCTGAGGCGGCGGGGGCGTTGATGGTCATGGTGTTGCCGCTGGGCAGGTGTACGACGGCCTGGGTGAAGATGGGGCTGTTGAACATCAGG
>NZ_BAAAQN010000098.1:0-30548 GCF_039531695.1 Catenulispora yoronensis | reverse complement strand
GTGTCAAGTTCATGCAAGCCCAACCGCAGCCCAACAACCATCACCGCAGCGGCATGGACTTGATACCTGGGCGGCGGTGCTGTACCCGTAGGGCTGCCGACGTGAGCGAGGGGAACAAACCCCCACCCCACCAACCGTCAGCGCAGGGACTAGCCGGGCCCACCTATGGAGCTGGCGCCAGTTCTCCGAGGGATCAGAGGTCCCCAATGCCGTTGGTTTGGGTGTTGGGGTGTGTTAGGTGGTGGTTGGGATGAGGGTGATGGTGTGGTGTGGGGCGGGTGTGGTGACGGGTTTGCCGATTCGGGTGTGGGGGCGGCGTGGGTAGCGGTGTCGTATGCGTTTGGTGGATCGGTAGCTGGTGCGGGGGTGTTGGGCGGGGTTGAGGTAGCGGGATAGGTCGGCGGCCATGGCGGTGGCGATGGCGGTGGCGGCTTTGACGGTGTGGGCTAGTTGGGCGATCACGGTGCGGCGGGCGTGTTTGAGGACTTTGATGAAGCTGATCCGGTCGGGGTCCATTCCACGCTGGTCGGCGATCATTGTTTTGAGCCGGTTCAGGCACAGGTGCACGATCAGGTGGCCCCAGATCTCGGCGCGGACCAGTTCTGGGCTGCCGGAGCGCAGCACGTATTCGTGGCCCTGCTGGATGGTTTTGATCTCCCGGAAGGTTTGTTCGGTCTGCCAGCGCTGGGCGTACAACGCTGCCAGTTCGGCGGCCGGGGCGGTGTTGGGGTCCAGCAGGTTGGTCAGCAGCCGCACCTTGTGGCCACCGACCTGGTACTCGATCACCCGTACTGTCACCTGGCCGATGCGTTTGGCCCCGGACTTCTTGACCGTGTCGAGGGTGGCCAGGCAGGAGCCGTCGGGCAGGAGCTGCACCGGGTTGCGTGCGATAGCCGCCCCGGCCCGCATCACCACCGCCACCTGCTGCTGGGCTGCCAGTTGGAACAGCCGCACCGAGGGGAACCCGGCATCGAACAACACCACGTTCCCCGGCCCGGCCGCACCGATCACCTGCTCGGCCAGCTCCCGCTCCGGACTCAGATAGCCACCGATCGCCGCCGCCCGCAGTCCGTGCGTCCCACACTCGGCCAACGTGACCACTTTGGCCTGGGGATACCCGGCCCGCGGCTGTGCCCCGGTAGGTGCGGCGAACGCGACACGATTGAGGGCACTGTCTTTCACATCGACCACGAACCCGTCCACCGCCAACACCAGCCGGCCTCGCCACCACGCACCGGCCGTGCCGGCACCGGCCACCGGGGCGGCCGCCACCTGTGCGAACACCTCAGCCATCGCTGCGGACCCCAACTTCTGCCGCGCGTTGTGCAGCGATGACTTGTCCACCGAGGCACCGGCCAACTCCGGCACCCCGGCCGTCAAATTGTCCAGCACATCCTCATAGGAATCCTGCGACCACAACGCCAGCCCCAACGTGAAATACACCATGAACTGCGGTGTCAACGGCGACGGCCGCGGACCCGACGGCGGCACCCGCCCCGACACCGCCGCGGCCACCAGATCAGGACTCACCCACCGCGTCAGAACCCCAAGATTCACCCGCCCCGTCAACCCAGTCCACACATGCCGCGCACCACTCATAACACTTACTTACCCACCCAAACCAACGGCATTGGATCAGAGGTCCCCGCTGGAGGCGCCTGCCTTTCGCTTTTCACAGCTTTTGACTTTAATCCGCCCCCTCAACCCATCCGCCCCCCCAACTCCCCAACTCCCCAACTCCCAGCAACCTCCCCAACTCCCCACCAACCTCCCCTCCTCACCCCCCACCAACCTCCTCACACACCGCCGCCCGCCCCGCAAGATGCGAACGGTAGTACTCAATCTTCGCCTGGATCTTCCCCCGCTGCTCACTCAAGCGCGCCAACTCCGCCTCGACCGCCGCGTCATGTTCCTCAAGAAGCGCAAGCCGATCGGCAACCGTGTCGTCGCCTTCCCGCGCCAGGACGGCGAAGCTGTGCATCTGCGCAATCGGCATCCCAGTGCCACGAAGGCAGCGGAGCATGTCGAGCCATCCAATGTCATCTTCGCTGTATCGGCGATGTCCGCCGGCGGCGCGTTGAACGGGCTCAATCAAGCCGATCTTCTCGTAGTAGCGCAGAGTATCCAGGCTGAATCCAGACATCTCGACCGTCTGAGCTGGCGAATAGGTCTCAGTCATGGGTTCATCGTAGAAGCCGACCGGACTCCAGGAGTCGCCCGAGGCGCCACCGGCCGGCGTGGAAGCCACGTCGGCCACCGCCACCGCTGCTCAGCCGAGCCACCCAACCCGAGCAACCCGCGTAGCTCCACCGTCACCGGCGACAAAGTCCCCTCGAAAACGCTGTAGGCATCCTGCCAGGCACTCCGGGCGGCGCCCTCATCACCGAGCCGCTCGCGCATCCGCCCCACCAGCACCAACGCCAGCCCCCGCCCCGGGCGATCACCGAGTTCGGTCAAGATCTCCACCGCCTCCCGCGCGGAGTCGAGCGCCGCCCCGTCCTCCCCCACGTCGATCAACGCCTCCGCCATCCGCAGATACGACCACCCCAGCCGCCGATGCTGACCGATCGCGCGATGTATCTCCGCAGCCTCGCGATGACACGCCACCGCACGACCCGGCGCACCGGCAGCACGCAGCACCATCCCCGTGGCGTGGAGGCTGTCAGCCAGAGCACTGACATCACCGTGCAGCCGACGCAGAGCAAGCCCGGTCTCCGCCAACTCCCGCGCCTCCACCGGACGTCCGACCCGGCACAAGCACTGCGCCAGATTCAGCTGAGCCTCCGACAGCTCCTCCCACCCGGCCCCGTTGGCCTGCAACAGATGAAGCGCTTCGGCTGACACCTCGACAGCATCAGCATCCTGACCAGCCCGCCAATGATTACCGGACAGCACCGACAGCGCCTCCAGCAGATACCCCGGCTCGGGCAGCGTCCGAGCCACCGCGACAGCAGCCGTGGCCTGCACGGACGCCTCCGCCAAGTACCAAGCCTGCGACAGCGACTGCGCCAGCTGCGATCGCGCGATCACCTCGGCACGACGGTTGCCTTCCCGATCGGCTTCGTCGATGACCACCGCCGCCAACCGCGCCAAGTCCTGATCCCCTTGCCCCGACTGGCACAGGATCCCCATCCAGTACAGGAGATCAGCGCAGGCATCGACAACATCCACACCGCTACTGTCACCGCTGCTGTCGCCACCCCCACCGCCACCTCCACCACTGCCCCCACCCCTACCCCCACCACCCGGCCGCCGCTGCTGCTGCTGCCACCGCTGCCGCCCCAAAGCCTGCGCAGCCACAGCGCAAACAGCCTCCCGCTCCCTCTCCCCCCACGCCATGCACCCCGCCGGATCAGCCGGCACAGCACGTGAAACCGGCGCCGCGATCAACCCCACCAACCCGGCACCACACCGATTCACGACCGTCGCCGACCCGGCCGCCACACCGAGATAGTGTTCGTTTAAGCGATCCAGTGCTGCGCGCGCCGACCCCACCCCATCAACCTCATCCCCCACCCGCCGCGCGAACATCCGCAACAACTCATGCAGCCGATACCGCCCCGGACTCGGAGACTCGACCAAACACAGATCCACCAACTCCTCAGCAAGCTCCTCCGCAGCCTCCTCATCCCGACACAACAACGCCGCAGCCGCGCCCACCCCGAAATCAGGACCATCAGGAACCGCCAACAACCGAAACGCCCGCGCCTGCTCCGGCCGCAGCTGCTCATACCCCAACCGGAACGTCGCCTCCACAGCGAGATCCCCCGCCCGCAGCTCATCCAGCCGCCGCGTCTCGTCCCGCAGCCGTTCCTCCAACGTCTCGGCACTCCATCGCGGCCGCGCGGCCAACCGGGAAGCCAGGATCCGCACAGCCAGCGGCAGGTATCCGCACTCTGCGACCACCCGCCGCACCGCCCCTTCCGACCCCGCGATCCGCTCATCCCCCGCGACCGCACGGAAAAGCCCCAGCGCCTCCCCCGCGTCGAACGCCCCCAGCTCCAGCAGCCGCGCACCGGGCACGCCGGTCAACCGCGACCGGCTGGTAGCCACCACCGCACTCCCAGAGACCCCCGGCAACAACGGCCGGATCTGCTCGGCATCCCGAACATCGTCGAGCACAATCAGCACCCTGCGACCCGCCAACACAGTACGGAACAAGGCCGCCCGCTCCGCCAACGTGTCCGGCACCGCCCCCGGATCCACTCCCAGTGCCCGCAAGAACCCTCCAAGCACCGCACCCGGCTCCGCCGAATCCCGGTCGGTCCCCCGCAGCCCGGCGAACAGCTGCCCATCGGGGAACTTCGCAGCAGCCAGATGAGCGGCATGCACAGCAAGCGTCGACTTGCCCACTCCACCGATCCCCGACAGCACCACGACATGGACCGCGTCCGACGGTCCCAGCAGGCCGACCAGCCGCCGCGACCAGGCCTCACGACCAGTGAAGTCGGCGACATCAGCAGGCAACTGGGCCGGCGCCGCGACCGCCGCGACTGCAACCGCTGCGACCGCAACCGGCGCAGCCACCGCAACCGGTCGGGCTGGTGCGACCGGCGCAGCCCCCGCAATCGCCGCTGCACCCGCTCCCGGCACCGGCACCGGCACCGACACTGGCACTGGCACTGGCACTGGAAACGGAGGCAGGACTGGACCCGGCACAGAAGCCCCCACCCCAACCCCCTCCGACCCAACATCCCCACTCACCACCCGCTCCCGCAAAACCCTGAGATCAGGCCCCGGATCCATCCCCAACTGCTCAGCCAGCGTCCTCCGCGTCGCCTCATACACCCCCAAAGCCTCCGCCTTACGCCCACACCGATACAGCGCCACCATCTGCAACTCCCGAAAGCGCTCCCGCAGCGGATACTCCGCAGCCAGCACCGCCAACTCGGCAGTAACAACAGCATGTCGCCCCAACTCCAGGTCCAGACCGATCCGCGTCTCCAACCCGCCGAGCCGCCGCTCGACCAACTGCCCGCGCTGCGCCACCGCGAACGGCCCCGAGAGCCCGGCCAACGGCTCCCCCTGCCACAACCGCAACGCGTCATGCAGCCGCCGAGCCGCTCCCGCCACGTCCCCCGCCGCCCGCGACCGCGCCGCCTCGGCCTGCCACGCCTCGAAACACAGCGCGTCGACCGCCGACCGCTCGACATGCAGCGCGTAGCCCCCGGCCACCGACGTGATCGGGCTCACCGGTCCCAGCACCCGCCGCAGCCGCGACGCATAAGTACGGATCGTGCTCAAAGCCCCCTTCGGAGCTCCCTGACCCTGCCCATGGCTCCGACCCTGCCCATGACCCCGACCCCAACTCTGCCCCTGACCGTGACTCTGCCCCTGCCCCCACAAAGCATCGATCAGCTCCTCCGCCGTAGCGGCCCGCCCCGCCCGCATCACCAGCAGCGCCAACAGCTCCCGCTGCTGCGGCGAGCCGAGGTCGAGCTCCCCGTCCGGGCCCCAGCCGCGCACCGGACCCAGGACGCTGAACCGCCACGTGCTGTCTGCCACCTCACCAAGATACGCGGCACTTTCCCGCGCCTTGATCTGACACACCGTCAGATGTACGGTGAGCCGCACTATGGACTTCGATTTCACGCCCGAGCAGCAGGCGTTCGCGGCCGACGTCGAGGCCTTCCTCGACGCCGCGCAGACCCCCGGCGACACCAGCGTCTTCGACGTAACCCGCGAGAACATGGCGCAGATCGTCGACACCCCGGCGCGGCGCGCGTTCATGCGGCGGATCGGCGAACGGGGCTGGCTGGGCATCACCTGGCCCAAGGAGTGGGGCGGCGCGGAGGGCGACGGCGTCTACGAGTACCTGCTGAACGAGGCGCTGGCCCGGCGCGGCGCCCCGCAGATCGGCAAGGGCGTCGGCATCATCGGCAAGACCGTCCTGGCGCACGGCCCGCAGTCCCTGCGCGAGGAGTTCCTGCCGAAGATCCTGCGCAACGAGGTCGAGTTCGCCGTCGGCTACAGCGAGCCCGACTCCGGCTCCGACGCGGCGTCGATGAAGCTCAAGGCCGAGCGCGCCGTCCAGGACGGCGTCGAGGGCTGGATCCTGAACGGCCAGAAGACCTGGACCACCTCGGCGCACTTCGCCGAGTGGTACTGGGTCGGCGCCCGCACCGATCCCGACGCCCCGAAGCATCACGGCATCACGCTGTTCCTGGTCCCGCTGGACCACCCCGGCATCACCGTCCAGGGCATCTGGACGATGGGCGACGAGCGCACCAACTCCGTGTTCTTCGACAGCGTCTTCGTACCCGACGACCACCGCGTCGGCGAGCTGAACAAGGGCTTCCAGTACATCTCCGAAGCGCTGGACCTGGAGCGCTTCACCATGTTCACCTTCTCCCCCATCGCCGCGCGCTTCCAGCTGCTCGTCGACTGGCTCCGCACCGCCGAGGTCGACGACGAACCGGTCCGCGCCGACCCGGTCACCCGCCGCCGCGTCGCCCGCCTGACCACCGAGGCCGAGGTGGCCCGACTGCTGGGCCTGCGCGTGGTGGCCGCGTCCTCGAAACCGGGCCCGCCACCGACCACCGAGTCCAGCGAGTACAAGCTCTACGCCACCGAACTGTCCCAACGCGTCGCCGACGCCGCCATGGACCTGGCCGCCCCCGGCTCCCAGCTGCGCGTCGGCACCGAGGAGGCCCCGATGGCCGGCCGCTCCGAGTCGACCTACCGCTACACGGTGCTCGACACCATCGGCGGCGGCACCTCGGAGGTGCAGAAGAACATCATCGCGCGGCGGCGCCTGGGCCTGCCGAAGAACTTCTGAGATGGCCGGTCCCGCCCTGCTGTCCGGTGTCAGAGTGCTGAATCTGGCCAGCGTCGGCCCGGCCGCGCGCGCCGCCCGCTGGCTGTCCGACTACGGCGCCGACATCATCACCATCGGCGCGGTCCCAGCGCGCGGCGCCGTACAGATCACCCCGGTGTTCCACGCCTACAGCGGCCACCGCGGCATGCGCCGCGCCCTGCTGGACCTGAAGACCGACCGCGGCCGCGAAACCTTCCTGCGCCTGGCCGAGCACGCCGACGTCGTGATCGAGTCCTTCCGCCCCGGCGTGGTCGATCGCCTCGGCGTCGGCTACGAAGCGGTCCGCGACCGCAACGCCAGGATCGTGTACTGCTCGACCACCGGATTCGGCCAGCAGGGGCCTTACTCCCAGTGGGCCGGCCACGACCTGGACTACCTCGCGGTCGGCGGCTACCTCGCGGTCGGCGAGCCGGGGGCGCGCGGCAACCCGGCGCTGCCCGGCGCGACGCTGGCCGACAGCGCCGGCGGCGGCATGCACGCGGTGATCGCCATCCTCGCCGCACTGGTCAAGGGCGAGGGCGCGTACCTGGACGTCTCCGTCGCCGACGGCGTGCTGTCGCTGATGTCCCTGGCCGTCGACGAATACCTCGCCACTGGCCGCGAACCCGGTTATCAGCATTCGATGACGTCGGGCCGCTACGCCTGCTACGCCACCTACCCCGCGGCCGACGGCCGATGGCTCGCGGTAGCCGCGATCGAACCGAAGTTCTGGGCGAACTTCTGCCGCCTCCTCGGCCTGGAGCAGTGGATCGCGCACCAGACCGACGACGCCGTCCAGGACCGGATCCGCGCCGACATCACCGAGGCCCTGGCCGCCAAGGACCGTGACACCTGGACCAGTATCCTGTCCGGCTCGAACACCTGCGTCGCGCCGATCCTCACCGTCGCCGAGACCGTCGAGGACCCCGGCTACGTCTCGCGCGGCGCGTTCGTGGACGCGGTCCACCCCGAGCACGGCGACCTGCGCCAGAGCGCGCCCCTGCTGGCCGGGATGCTCCGCCCCGAACCGCCCGTCCGCCTGCCGGCCGGCACCCACAGCGCCGAGGTGCTGCGGGAATCGGGCTTCACCGCGGCCGAGATCGAGGAACTCCTGGAGGAAGGCACCGTGGCATGACTGACAACAACAGCGCTGGCCTCCCCACCGAACCCCCCACCGAACCCCCCACCGACCTCCCCGCCGACATCACCGCCCTGATCGACCAGACCCGCCACGAGGAGACCGCCGACTTCCCGGTCGAACGCGGCTACGTCTGGACCTCCTGCGCCTCGGTCGAGAACGGCAACCCCCTCTACTGGGACGACACCACCGCCGTGGAGATCACCGGCGGCCCGGTCACGCCCCCGTCGATGCTCTCGACCTGGTTCCGGCCGCACCACTGGGCCCCCGGTCGCGACGCGCCGAAGCTGCCGCTGCAAACCCACTTCGACCTCAAAGCCCGGTTGGAGCTGCCGGAGGCGATCATCGCGGAGTTCACCACGGTCTTCCACGAGCCGGTCCGGCCCGGGGACGTCCTCACCACCTGCCAGCGCCTGCGCTCGATCAGCCCGGTGAAGACCACGAAGCTGGGCCGCGGCCGGTTCTGGACCATCGACGTCGAATACCGCAACGCGCGCGGCGACCTGTGCGGCGTGGAGTCCTACACCGGGTTCGGCTACCGCCGTGAGGAGCCCGCCGCATGACGCCCGACCCGACGAAGCCCCGGCTGACCCTGGACCAGGTCTCCGCCGGCGACCTGCTGCCGGTCCTGCGCCACCCGGTGTCCGCGACCACCGTGGTCCTCGGCGCCCTGGCCACCCGGGACTGGCGCCCGATGCACCACGACCATGACTTCGCCGTCACCCGGAACGGGGTGCGCGACATCTTCCTGAACACCCCGAACCAGGCCGCCTGGTTCGAGCGCTGCCTCACCGACTGGACCGGCCCGCACGGGCGCCCGGGCCGCATGCGCTTCCGGATGAAGGACTCGGTGTTCCCCGGCGACCTGATGGAGATCGCCGGCACGGTGTCCGGCGTGGCGGTCGACGACACCGGCTGCGGCTGGGCCGACATCGAGCTCGACCTGGCCGTCGGCGGCGTGTCCAAGACCGGGTGCACCGCGCGGATCGCGATCCCGGTCTCCCCCGACGACAACCCGTGGACCCGGCGCGGCGAGCGCTGGCACCCCTAGCGAGACAGGGAAGCCCCGAGATGGACCTCGACTTCAGCGACGAGCAGCGGCTGCTGCGGGACACGGTGCGGGACCTGTGCGCCAAGCATGTGCCGCTGGACGTGGTGCGCGCCCTGGAGAACGATCCCGAACGGTATCCGGAGGACTTCTGGAAGCAGGCCGGACAGCTCGGGCTGCACGGGATGCGGTTGCCGGAGGAGCACGGCGGCACCGACATGACCCTGCTGGACGCGGCGGTGGTGTATGCGGAGTTCGGGCGCGCGCTGGTGCCGTCGCCGCACTTCGTGGGCACGGTGCTGGCCGGACAGGTGATCGCCGCGGCCGGGAGCGCGGAGCAGCGGGAGCGGTGGCTGCCGCGGATCGCTTCGGGGGCCGGGGTGTTCACCGTCGCATGGCTGGAGCCGGATCGGGGGTGGGGGCCGAAGGGAGTGCGGGCCAAGGCTGTACCTGTGGGCGGCTATCGCCTCAGCGGCGCCAAACGACATGTCCCCTATGCCCGCAGCGCGGAGCGGATTCTGGTCCTGGCGCGCGACGAGGCCACGACCGACATCGTCTTCCTGCTGGTGGATCCGGCTGCCGACGGCGTGAGCCTGACGCAGCAGCTCACCATCGCGTCGGACACCCAGTTCCGGGTCGACTTCGACAACGTCTTCGTACCCGAGGACTCTGTCATCCGGGGCGGTTGGCAGCTCTGGGACCAGGTGATGCACGACGCGATCGTGCTGGCGGCGGCCCAAGCGGTCGGGGCGGCGCGGCGCACGCTGGAGTTCACCGTCGACTACGCCCTGACCCGGCATCAGTTCGACAAGCCGCTCGGCGCGTTCCAGGCCATCGCGCACTACCTCGCCGACGCCGTCACCACGGTCGACGGTGCGGAGACGCTGGTGTGGGAGGCCGCGTGGGCCCGGGACGCGGGACGGTCGACGGCGAAGCTCGCGCCGATGGCGAAGCTGTTCGCCGGCGACACGTTCCGGGACGTGACGGCGAAGGCGCAGCAGATCTTCGGCGGCAACGGGTTCACCGTGGAGTTCGACACGCAGCTGTACTTCCGGCGGGCGAAGCAGTGGCAGATGACGTGGTGGGATCCGCGCTATCTGGAGGAGCTGATCGCGGCGCAGGTGCTCGACGCCGCGTAGGCGGTGGAAATCGTTCGACAGCTCGGGTCCGGAGCGGCTGGGATGGACGCCGATCCGAACCCGCTGACGTCGAAACGAGAATCGCGCTGTGGCTCAGAACCAGACCGCTGACGCCGGCTGCGACGATGCCGATGGAAACGCCGGTGCCGCCGATGCCGCGGACGCCGCCTGTGCCGCCGATGCCGCCGATGCCGCCGGTACCGCCGAAGCCCAAGCCCAAGCCCAAGCCGAAGCCGCCAGCCTCCGGCCCGTCGTGACCGAGGACGTGGCCCGCCGCCTGATCGACTCCCAGTTCCCGCAGTGGTCGGCGCTGCCGCTGACTCCGGTCGTCCCAGGCGGCTCGGATCATGCGATCTTCCGTCTGGGCACCGAGCTGACCGTGCGCCTTCCTCGGCATGCCGGGGCGATGCGGCAAGCACGCAAGGAGGCGGCCTGGCTGCCTCGGTTGGCGCCACAGCTCCCGTTGGAGACGCCGCTGCCGGAGGCGGTCGGGACGCCGGGACTCGGGTACCCCTGGTCCTGGGCCGTGCACCGCTGGATGCCCGGCGAACCGGCAACCGCCGATACCCTCGCCGACTCCGTGGAGTGCGCGCAGACGCTGGCGGAGTTCGTGACAGCGTTGCAGCGCTGCGCGATCGACGGCGCCGAGGACGACCCGGACGTGCGGGGCGGAACCCAACTGGCCGCCCGCAACGCCGACACCCGCGCGGCCATCGTCCGCACCGCCGGCACCTTCGACGCGACAGCCATGACAGAGGTCTGGGACGCGGCCCTGGCCGCCCCGGCCTGGGACCGTCCGCCGGTATGGGTCCACGGCGACTTCCACACCGGGAACATCCTGACCCGCGCCGGCCGGGTCGCGGCCGTCCTGGACTTCGGCGAACTCGCCGTCGGCGATCCGGCGCCGGACACGATGATCGCCTTCACCCTGCTCGGCACGAAGACCCGCGAGGTCTACCGCTCGGCGCTCGGGGTCGACGACGCCACGTGGGCACGCGGACGCGGTTGGGCCCTGGTCGGCGGCCTGAACGCCTACGTCTCCTACGCCGCCGTGAACCCGTGGGTGGAGGCGGTCACGACCCGGCAGATCCGGGCGGCGATCGCCGGCTGACTCCGCCGCCGGTCGGTGTTTTCCCGATTCCGCCCCTCCCACCGTTGACTCTCCGAAGCCCGCTTCCTACCGTGAGCGCATGTTCCATCGCAGCTGGCGTCGGGTGGACGGACGGCTGGTCGACACCCGGATCTTCCGCGTCTCCCAGCCGGGGGCGCCGCACCTGCACGAGTGCGTCGTCGAGTTCAAGAACGCCGCGGGCGAGGCGGTCCGGCTGAAGGTCAAGCAGACCTCCAACGCCGTCATCCTGCCCGCGATCGGCGCGAAGGTCCCGCTGCTCGTCAGCGGGGACGACACCAAAGCCGTCTTCGACAAGCACGATCCGCGGATCAACACCAGCGCCCTCGCCAGGGCCCGGAAGCAGGCCGAGCAGGAACGCTTCGACGCCGAGCTGCGCGGCAAGGACAGCTGACCTCCGGCTCACGGCCGACGAGGACAGCTGACCTCCGGCTGACGGCCGGCAAGGACGGCTGACCGCTGACCGCTGGCGGCTGGGACGGCCGACCGCTGACGCCGCCCCCTACCCTTTCGTCCGCCCCGCTGCCTGCCGACCCCCGACCGGCCGCCCCCCGCCCTTCCGCCCCACGACCCCGTACGCGATCTGCCGTTCCCGCACCGTCCGCGTCACCGCCGCGTCCGGCCGCCACTCCGCCATCGGCACCAGCCCCGGCGCGATCGGCTCCAGCTCCCCCAGCAGCTCCAGCACCTCTTGGCCGTCGCGCAGGCGGCACGGGATCGCCGACTGGCGGTAGGCCGCGGCGGTGCCGCGCGCCAGATCCCCGGCCAGGTCGGCGGTGCCGTGGGTGAGGACCAGGTGGCTGCCCGGCGGGCAGGCGTCCATCAGCGTCTTCAGGTGGCGGGCCGGGGCCTCGTGGTCGGGCAGGAAGTGCAGCAGGCCGGTGACCAGGATCGCGACCGGTTCCTCAAGGTCGATGAGCGTGCGCAGCCCCGGATCGGCGAGCAGGGCCTCGGGGGTGCGGAAGTCGCCCTCGACGAACGCGGTGCCGGCCGTGCCGTCGCTGAGCAGCACTTGGACATGGGACAGCACCACCGGGTCGTTGTCGACGTAGGCGACCCGGGCCCCGGGGTCGACGGCGCGCGCTATCTGGTGGGCGGTCGGGACGGTGGGCAGGCCGGTGCCGATGTCGACGAACTGGTGCAGGCCGGCGGCGGACAGGTGGCGGATCGCGCGCCGCAGGAACTCGCGCTGCTGGCGGCAGGCGTCGCGGATGTAGGGGTTGGCGCGCTGGATGAGCTCGGCGGCCTTCCGGTCGGCGCGGAAGTGGTCCTTGCCGCCGAGCAGGTAGTCGTAGACCCGGGCGATGTGCGGGGCGTCGGCGTCGACCTGGGGCGGTCGCCGGCCGGCGGCGGCGTCGAACAGCGGCGGCAGCGGGCTCAGTCCGTCGTGATCGGCCATGCACCCTCCTGACGGGTCGGGCCCTGGGCCGGATTGTCAGCGCTCGAAGGCCCCAGGATAGCCAAACTCAGGCTGTGGTCTAGAGCACTTCCACTGACGATATGATCTATGCCGGTAAGAAGCAGTGCACGGCGAGGAGCGGGCGGACACCCATGTGGGACAAGGAACGACGCTCGGTGGCCGCCGTGTTCGCCGCGCACGGGGCGAGCTCGGGCACCTTCGCCTCCCGGCTGCCGTGGCTGTCCGACCATCTGCACCTGTCGGCGGGCAGCCTGGGCGTGGCGCTGCTGATGACCTCGATCGGCGCGATCAGCGCGATGCCGTTCGCCGGCCGCCTGGTGGCCCGGGTCGGCACCAAGCTGGTGGCCCGCACCCTGATCTGCGCGTTCACCCTGGTGGTGCTGGCCGCCTCCTGGATGCCGAGCCTGCCCGCCCTGGCCGTCGCGACCACGCTGCTCGGCGCCGTCGGCGGCACCTCCGACATGGCGATGAACGCCCAGGGCATCCTGGTCGAGAAGCGGCTGGGCCGCTCGATCATGTCCGGCCTGCACGGCAGCTGGAGCACCGGCGTGCTGATCGCCGCGCTGGCCGGTTCGCTGGCGGCGCACCAGCACGTCAGCGCGCGCGTGCACTTCGCGGTGGCGGCCGCGGTGATCGCGGTGGTGACGCTCTGGGCCACCCACGGCTTCGGCACCACGGCGGCCGACGTCGGCCTGGCCGAGGAGAAGACCGAGGACGTCCCGCTGTTCGTGGTCCCGCGCGGCGTGATCCTGTTGATCGGCCTGGTCGGCTTCTGCGGCATCTACGCCGAGGTCGCGGCCCAGGACTGGAGCTCGGTGTACATGCACCGCACGCTGCACGGCGACGAGGCCGAGGCGGCCTTCACCACCGGCATGTTCGCCTTCACGATGGCCGCCGGGCGGCTGTCCGGCGACGCGGTGGTGGGCCGGCTGGGCGCCGCCACCACGGTCCGGGCCTGCGGCGTCCTGGGGGCCCTCGGCGGCGTGCTGGTGGTCGTCGCGCAGTCCCCGGCGCCGGCGATCGTCGGGTTCATGCTGATCGGTATCGGCGTGAGCGTCGTGGTCCCGCTGGCCTTCGCCGCCGCCGGGCACGCCGGGCCCAACCCGACCCTGGGAGTGGCCGGCGTGGCGACCATCGCGTACGGGGCCGGGATGGCCGCGCCCGGCATGATCGGCGGCATCGCCAACCTCACGTCGCTGCGCGTCGCGTTCTGCGCGGTCGCGGTGCTGGCCGGGCTGGTCGCGCTCGGCGGCGGCCTGCTGGGCCGGAACGCGCCGGCGGCGGTCGGCGGGGCCGGAGCGGCCTCCGGCCTGGACGCCGAACAGATCGGCCTGTCGACGGCGGCCGGGGCCGAGGCGCTCGCCAACGAGGGCTGACCGGATCGGGTGCGCGTCAGCCGCACACCCGTCACGCGTCGGCCGTCCGTCAGTTGCAGGTGCCCGTGATCGGCTTGACCCCGACGTACACGATCCCGCGCCAGTTGATGTCGACGGTCGAGCCGGCCCCCCACTGGGAGTCGCTGGCCCACACGGCGCGGCCGCTGTTGGTGTAGAGGACCAGGTTGCCGTCGCTCTGGTAGGTGACGTGGGTCGCGCCGGAGCCGTTGGTGCCGGTGGCCCAGCAGGGCTGCTTCCAGCCGTAGGGGCCGATGCGGTACAGCACCAGGTTGCCGTCGTACTGCATTTCGAAGCTGTCCAAGTAGTCGTTGCCGTTGTTGGACACCCAGCGGGCGATGTACTCGCCGCCCCACAAGGTCTCGCCCTTGGCCATGTGCGAGATGTCGGCGACGTCCGCCGAGGCCTGGCCGGCGGCGCCGACCGTCAGGCCGGCCAGCAGGGCGCTGGTGCTCAGCACGCCCACGAGGGCGCGACGCAAGGTCCTGGTCATGATGGTTCTCCCCGGTGTCTTGCGATCGCTTGCCCGACGCGTCGCGATCGCGGTTCGTCCTCATCGTGACAAGCCGCGATCACCAGCTGCTAACGGAGCGCTAACCTTCACACCGCGCCGGCCGCCACGATCCCGGCCAGATCGACGTCGTCGCCGTGGACCTCGGCCAGCCAGGCGTCGTGCAGGTACTCGAAGGCTCGGGTCTCGGTGTCGAGCAGCCCGACGCTGCCGTCCGTGACCCGCTGCTCCGGGTTGACGCCCTCGGGCTTGTACCGGGTGGACTTCGGCCCGACGAGCTGCGCGAGCGTGTAGGAGACGGTCGAGCCGTAGTACCGCGGCCCGTTCTCGTGGTGGACGTGGCCGCTGATGTGCAGCGGCGGCTGGAGGTGCTCGATCAGCCGGGTCAGCTTCGGCGAGCCCTGGACCTCCCCGCGGAAGCCGCGGGACATGCCGTAGGGCCCCTCGTGGGTGATCAGCAGATCGACGCTGCCGGGCTCGGCGGCGAGCAGGGCGGCGTAGGCGGCCTCGTCGAGGTCCATCTTGCCCGGCGCCTCCATCAGCCCGAGGAAGGCCGTGCGCAGACCGGCGACGTCCACCACGCGGCCGCACTCGACGTGGTGGAACGCGCCCAGCGGGTCCACCGCCACAACCCCGGCGCCGGCCGACGCCGCGTGCAGCGACGCGAGCCACTCGTGGTCCTCGTGGTTGCCCGCCACGAACA
Source organism: Catenulispora yoronensis (assembly GCF_039531695.1). Taxonomy (NCBI): domain Bacteria; kingdom Bacillati; phylum Actinomycetota; class Actinomycetes; order Catenulisporales; family Catenulisporaceae; genus Catenulispora; species Catenulispora yoronensis. Next base: position 15,270 of record NZ_BAAAQN010000098.1, on the reverse strand, counting down.
GCACCGGCGGCATCTGCTCCAGCGCGCCGCGCACGCTCGCCGCCAGCTCCGGCGTCGGGTCGAGCAGCCGGAAGAAATCGCCCTGCGACGGGCTGTCGAGAATGAACCGCCGGCTGGGGCCGTCGAACCGGTCGGCGCTCGGATAGGCGCCGAGGTCCCCGACCTGGACGACGGCGTCCAGCCGGACGCCCCGGCGCTGCTGAAGCATCAGGACACTGCCGAGCGCGTGCAGCACGCACCCGTGGACGTCGCCTATGAAGGCAACTTTCATTACAGACTCTCCTTGATAGGGGTTCGGACATGTTCATGCCCGATCCCCTATGCAAGCATCGCCTGCGCCCTGGACGCGCTATCAGAGCCCGGATTCACCCGGCGTTGAAGTACGAAGCCTCCGGGTGGTGCGCCACGATCGCGTCCGTCGACTGCTCCGGGTGCAGCTGGTACTCCTCGGACAGCCGCACGCCGATCCGCTCGGGCTTGAGCAGCTCCACGATCTTCGCCCGGTCCTCCAGGTCCGGGCACGCCGGGTACCCGAACGAGTAGCGGCACCCGCGGTACTCCACCTTGAACAGCCCGTCCACCGACGCCGGGTCCTCGCCGGCGAAGCCGAGCTCGTCGCGCACCCGGGCGTGCCAGTACTCGGCGAGCGCCTCGGCCAGCTGGACCGACAGCCCGTGCAGCTCCATGTACTCGCGGTAGGAGTTGGCGGCGAACAGCTCGGCGGTGGCCTCGGCGATCCGGGCGCCGACCGTCACCAGCTGGAACGGCGCCACGTCGACCTCCCCGGAGTCCTGCGGGCGCCAGAAGTCGGCCAGGCACAGGTGGCGGTCGCGGCGCTGGCGCGGGAAGGTGAAGCTCATCCGCTCGTGCTGCGAGCCGGAGCCGGTCGCGTCGTCCAGGATCAGCAGGCTGTCGCCCTTGCTGACGGCCGGGAAGTAGCCGTAGACCACCGCCGCCTCCAGCAGGTTCTCGGTCTGGAGGCGCTCCAGCCACATCCGCAGGCGCGGACGGCCCTCCTCCTCGACCAGTTCCTCGTAGGTGCGGCCGCCGGCGCCGCGCCCCGGCTTCAGGCCCCACTGCCCGAGGAACAGCGCCCGCTCGTCCAGGTAGGGCGCGTACTCGGCCAGCCGGATCCCCTTCACCAGGCGGTCGCCCCAGAACGGCGGCGCCGGGATCGGGTTGTCGACGGCGACGTCGGAGCGGTCCGGGATCGGCTCCTGCGGGACCTCGCGCAGCGGCCCGCTCGCCTTCACCCGCCGGGGCCGCAGCGCCGGCAGCGCCGCGCCCGGCACCCCGGCCTTGACCGCGGCGACCGCGTCCATCAGGTGCAGCCCCTCGAACGCGTCGCGGGCGTAGCGCACCTCGCCCTGGTACAGCTCGGCCAGGTCCTGCTCGACGTAGGCGCGGGTCAGCGCGGCACCGCCGAGCAGCACCGGCCAGCGGGAGGCCACCCCGCGGTTGTTCATCTCCTCGAGGTTCTCCTTCATCACCACCGTGGACTTCACCAGCAGGCCGGACATGCCGATGGCGTCCGCGCCGTGCTCGTCGGCGGCGTCCAGGATGGTCTGCAGCGGCTGCTTGATGCCGAGGTTGACCACGGTGTAGCCGTTGTTCGACAGGATGATGTCGACCAGGTTCTTGCCGATGTCGTGGACGTCGCCCTTCACCGTGGCCAGCACGATCGTGCCCTTGCCGGTGGAGTCGGACTTCTCCATGTGCGGCTCCAGGTGGGCCACCGCCGTCTTCATCGTCTCGGCGCTCTGGAGCACGAACGGCAGCTGCATCTCCCCGGAGCCGAACAGCTCGCCGACCGTCTTCATGCCGTCCAGCAGCACCTCGTTGACGATCTGCAGCGCCGGCCGGACGGCCAGCGCCTCGTCCAGGTCCGGCTCCAGGCCCTTGCGCTCGCCGTCGATGATGCGCCGCTTGAGCCGCTCCTCCAGCGGCAGCGCCGCCAGCTCGTCGGCGCGCGAGGCCTTCAGCGAGGCGGCGTCGACGCCGTCGAACAGCTCCAGCAGCCGGGTCAGCGGGTCGTAGCCCTCGGCGCGGCGGTCGTAGACCAGGTCCAGGGCGACCTTGCGCTGCTCCTCGGGGATCCGGGCGATCGGCAGGATCTTGGAGGCGTGCACGATGGCCGAGTCCAGCCCGGCCTCCACGCACTCGTGCAGGAACACCGAGTTCAGCACCTGCCGCGCGGCCGGGTTCAGGCCGAAGGAGATGTTGGACAGGCCCAGCGTGGTCTGCACGTCCGGGTGGCGCCGCTTCAGCTCGCGGATGCCCTCGATGGTCTCCAGGCCGTCGCGCCGCGACTCCTCCTGCCCGGTACAGATCGTGAACGTCAGACAGTCCACGAGGATCGAGTCCTCCGGCACGCCCCAGTTCCCGGTGATGTCGGCGATCAGCCGCTCGGCGATCGCGACCTTGTGCTCGGCGGTGCGGGCCTGGCCCTGCTCGTCGATGGTGAGCGCGATGACGCCGGCGCCGTGCGAGGAGACCAGCTGCATGATCCGCGCGAAGCGGGAGTCGGGGGCGTCGCCGTCCTCGTAGTTCACGGAGTTGATGACGGCCCGGCCGCCCAGCGTCTCCAGGCCGGCGCGCAGCACCTCCGGCTCGGTGGAGTCCAGCACGATCGGCAGCGTGGAGGCGGTGGCGAACCGGCTGGCCACCTCCCGCATGTCGGTGACGCCGTCGCGGCCCACGTAGTCCACGCACAGGTCGAGCAGGTGGGCGCCGTCGCGGATCTGGTTGCGCGCGATCTCCACGCAGGCGTCCCAGTTCTCGGCCAGCAGCGCCTCGCGGAACGCCTTGGAGCCGTTGGTGTTGGCCCGCTCCCCGATCGCCAGGTAGCTGATGTCCTGCCGGAACGGCACGTGCTGGTACAGCGACGACGCCCCGGCCTCGCGGCGCGGCGCCCGCGGCGCCACCTCGCGCCCGCCGACTCGCTCCACCAGCTGCCGCAGGTGCTCGGGCGTGGTGCCGCAGCAGCCGCCGACCAGCGACAGGCCGTACTCGGTGACGAACCGCTCCTGCCAGTCGGCGAACTCCTCCGGGCCCAGCGGGTAGTGCGCGCCGTTCGAGGTCAGGACCGGCAGACCGGCGTTCGGCATGCAGGACAGGCCGATGGCGGAGTGCTTGGACAGGTACCGCATGTGCTCGCTCATCTCGGCCGGACCGGTCGAGCAGTTCAGCCCGATCCGCTCGATGCCCAGCGGCTCCAGCGCGGTCAGCGCCGCGCCGATCTCCGAGCCGAGCAGCATCGTGCCGGTGGTCTCGAACGCGGCCTGCGCCCACACCGGGACGTCCACGCCGGCGGCGCGCGCCGCGGCCCGCGCCCCGAGCACGGCGGCCTTGATCTGCAGCAGGTCCTGGCTGGTCTCCACCAGCAGCGCGTCGGCGCCGCCGGCGATCAGCCCGGCGGCCTCGGCCTCGTAGGCGTCGCGCAGGGTGGCGTAGGTGATCTGGCCGAGCGAGGGCAGCTTGGTGCCGGGGCCGATGGAGCCGATCACCCAGCGCGGCTTGTCCGGGGTGCTGAAGCCGTCGGCGACCTCGCGGGCCAGCCGGGCGCCGGCCTCGGAGAGCTCGAAGATGCGGTCGGAGATGCCGTAGTCGCCGAGGTTGGTGTGGTTGGCGCCGAAGGTGTTGGTCTCCACGCAGTCCACGCCGGCGCGGAAGTACTCCTCGTGCACCGCGCGGACGATGTCGGGGCGGGAGAGGTTGAGGATCTCGTTGCAGCCCTCGTGGCCCTGGAAGTCGTCCAGCGTCGGATCCTGCGCCTGGAGCATCGTGCCCATGGCCCCGTCGGCCACCACCACCCTCGTGCGGAGGGCTTCACGCAGTGCTGCGGACCGGGTGTTTGCGGCATGCGCGGACGACGAGGCGGTCGAGGCCATGAGGGTTCCTCCGGGGTGAGCGGCTGCTCTTGCGTGACCAATCCCGACCGATTCTAGTCCGGGGGGCTTACCGGATCTTGGAGTGTCCACGGAGTGGCGCTCGGACGGTGCGGCACACCAGCGCCGGGCCGATATGGTTCCGGCCGAGGTCGGCGGGCTCGAGCGGGGCCGCGGCGGGGGTCGGGACAGGGGGTGCGGAGGGCTCCGGAAGATGCTCAGGCGACGGCTCAAGGGAAGGTGTCGGGGGGCGGAGGGGAGCCGTCTGCGAATCCCTTGCCACCACGTCCCGGATCACCGCCTCCACCGGCGCGGCGGTCCCGGCCGCCAGGCGCCGCGCCACTTCGCGCCACCGGTCCGGGCGGCCGTCGAGGTGGGCGGCGACCAGCGCCTCGCGGGGGAAGTGGCCGGTGCGGTCGAGTTCGGCGTCGCTGCGCAGCGCCTGGTAGCGGTGGTCCTCGTCGGCGACCGTGTCCAACCAGTGCCGGCGCGGCACCTGCCGGGCGGCCTCGATCAGCGGATCGGCGGTGCCGGTGAGCAGCGAGGCGCGCACCTCCGGCAGCGCCTGCTCCAGGCTGCCGACCCGTTGCAGCTCCAGCGCCCACACCGGTTCCGGGCCGGCCGCGAAGGCCAGCGCCCCGTAGGCGCACAGCAGCGCCGGCTCGTCGACGCGGCCGGTGATCGCGGCCACGGTCTGCCGCAGCGTCACCGCGTCGTCGGTGAGCTCCCACACCAGGTCGAGCAGTTGGTCGCGGCGCTCGCCGGCCAGGTTCTGGGCCCAGGTGCGGACCAGCTGCGGATCGTGCTCGAAGGCACTGAACGCGCGGCGCCGGAACCGGGGCGGAGCCACTTTGCGCAGCAGCACTTCCTGCGCATAGCCGGAGCCGATGTGCTCCAGCGCCGAGTCCGGGAGCAGTTCGTTGCGGGCGAGCCAGCGGCGCTGGCCGACGACGCCGTGGGCCAGGACGTGGTCGACCAGGGGGCGGGTGAGCGGTCCGTTGGTGAGCATCCAGCCCCAGCGGTGCTGGGCCGGGCTGGACGGTTCGGCGCGGAGGGGGCCGGAGGCGGCTGGGGCGTCGTGGAGGGTGTTGAGGTACCGCTCGGCGACGGCGCGCGGGGCGAGGCCGAGGAGGAGGTTCAGGGGGTTGTGGTGGGTGCGCGGGGAGCAGAAGAAGCGGCGGAAGCCGCCGGGGGGTTCGTGGGTGTGGGGAGATGTTTGGTCCGCGTGGTTCGCCTGGCCCGCTTCGAGCAGCAACTCCGCGAACGTCCCGTCGAAGCTGCCGCTCGCCTCGATCACCGCCGACCAGCGGTCGTCGTCCTCGCCCAGCGCCGCCGCCAGGCCGTCGCGAAGCAGTACCCGGACGTCGCCGGTGGCGCGCCGGGCTCCGGGCCACACGTACTCCTCGGGCGTGCACACGCCGAGCGTCACGGCGAGCACAGCCGGGCGGGCGTGTTCGAGCACTTGCTCGGCGGTCAGCGTCCCGGCCCGCAGCGCCTCCAGGGCCAGGAGGCGAAGGCGCGAGACCGAGACGTCGCGGTAGTCGTCGGCGGCGGCGTCCTCCATCGCGCGCAGGAACTCCGGCAGCGCGCGCGTGCGGATCGGCACACTCTCGGGCTGCTGCACCAGCCGGCAGGCCAGCTCGTCGCGGGCCGGCGACGGCGGTGCGCCCAGCATGGCCGCGATCACGGCCGGCGCCAGCGGCAACGGGATCGAGGCGACCGCCTCGGCGAGCGCCTCCGGGGTCAGCGCGCCGAGCACGTCGGCGACGTCGGCGGGCCGGGCGGCGTCGAGCAGCCGCAGGACCCGGGCCGGGCCGGGTGCGGGGTCGAGCGCCGCCGCGTCGCGCACCGTGGAACTGTGCGTCGCCCACGCGGGCGACACCGGCGGCTCCATCCCGTACCTCCCCCGTGAGCCGGCCCCTGGAGCCGACCCCGCTTGCGATTCCGAACGAGGCTACAGCGCTTCACCCCGCAGTGGGCCGGCCGGGAGGGGGAAGAATTTTCACAGTATTGGAATCAGTCGGCGGAAGGATCGGCGGAAAGAATGGTGCTCACCGAGCGCAGCCATCGCGTGTACATGCGCGTGACGAGGCCGTTCGGCGTGAGCAGTGAGGGCGTCGGCAGGTATTTGTCGGTGAGCTCCGAGCCGGCGACCCGAGCGGTCAGCCGAGCACCCTTGAACCGTGAACGCTCGTAGTCGGCCAGCGCGGCGGCCACATCGGAGGGATGCCGGCGCAGGGCCCGAGCTAGCGCCCACGCGTCCTCCAACGCCTGGTTGGCGCCTTGGGCGACGGTCGGGGGCATGGTGTGGGCGGCGTCGCCGAGCACTGTCACCGGGCCCCGGCTCCAGCCCCGGGAGACCTTCTGGCGGCGGTGGGAGAAGTACTCGATGTCGGCGTCGTCGGCGGCGGCGAGGGTCTCGACGACCGGGGAGGCCCAATGCCCGAAGCGCTCCTTGAGCAACGCCACAGCCGAGGCTGGTTGCGGCGCCTCGGGATCCCAACGCAGGTCGAACCACCACTGGAGCAGGCCGCCGCCGGCCGGGAGCAACCCGCACATGCCTTCACGGCCGATGACCATCAGGCCGCGGCGGGAGTGGGTGGTGGGGATGTCGACGGGGGTCAGGCCCTGGAAGGTGGCCCAGCCGGTGGGCCGGGTCGGATCGGCGCCGGGGAGGTGGGCGCGGACGTGGGCACGGACGGCGGAGCGGTGGCCGTCGGCGCCGATGAGGAGGTCGGGGGTGAGGGCGGTCGCAGTAGTAGTGCCGTCGGCGAAGGAGAAGGCGAGGGGCTGGCCGCCCACCTCGCTTCCGACCACGCCGATCACCTGCTTGCCGAAGTGCACAGTGCCGGGCGGGAGCCCTTCGGCCAGTCGGTGTATCAGGTCCCTGCGGGGCATCGACAGGTGCGGGTGCCCGTAGCGGGCGGCGGCGCGGGCCACGTCCACCGCCATCAGTTGCCGGCCGTCGCGGCCGCGCTGGACCGCCAGCACGTCCAGCGGAGCGCCGAGGCCCTCGCGCGGCACGCCGAGCGCGTGCAGGACCGCGGTGCCGTTGCTCCACAGCGTCAGGGCCGAGCCGCTGGTCCGCAGCTCGTCGGCGCGCTCGTAGACGCTCACCTCGTGGCCGTCGGCGATCAGGGCCCGGGCTGCGGCAAGGCCGCCGATCCCGGCGCCGGCTATCAGGATGCGCATGGTGCCTCCTCAAGGTACTGAGTCCAGTGTGTTGGGTTCAGGGTGCTGAGCTCAGAGTTCGGGCCGTCGCCGGCTCGATACCACAACGACGATAGTACTATCGCCGCTCCGCTATCCTTCCGGGGTGGCACCCCCTCCCAACCTGGCCCGACGCCGCGCCCTGGCCGACGGCGCGCTCCGCGTCCTGGCCGCCTCCGGCCTGCACGGCTTCAGCCACCGGGCCGTGGACGCCGCCGCCGAACTGCCCGCCGGGACCGCCTCGAACTACTTCGCCAGTCGCGACGCGCTGCTGTCCGCGGCCGCCGAGCGGGTGCTGGAGTTGCACGAGGAGGACATGGCCGCCGCGCACGGCTTGATCGCGGGGCCGATCGACCGCGAGGGCCTGATCGGGCTGATGGCGATGTCGCTGGAGTTCTCGGCGAAGCTGCATCGCGATCGCTACCTGGCGATCTACGAGCTGACGCTGGAGGCGGTACGCCGTCCGCCGTTGCAGCGGACGTTGGACACCATGCGGGACGCGGCCGTGGACTTCACCCATGCGCAGCATCAGGCGCTGGGACTGGGAACCTCGCGCGAGGATGTGGCGACCCTGATCACGTTGTTCGGCGGAGCGCTGTTCACGCTGGTCACGGGGCAGGCCGGAGCAGTGGACGCGGCCACGGCGGGGGCTTTGGCCCGGACGATGGTGGCGGGGATCGGGTCGTTGGGGTGACGGTGCGTTGACAGGTGGATCAGCGGGTGGGGCGCGTCGCCGGGGTGACCGTGGGTCGGCGGCGGCCGATGTGGGTCAGTGCCCTTGCTGGGAATGCTTGGGGAGCAGGCCGACCAGGAAGAACGTGATCACGTAGAGCGCGGCGGTCACGAGCGTGACCACCTGCCCGGCGGCGAGGAAGGCCGAGGCACCGCCGGCGTTGACCCGAGCGAAGAACAGCGTCCCGAGCGCCGCGACACCGATGGCGTTGGAGAACTGCTGAGCGGCGTTGAGCATGCCGGATCCGGTGCCGACTTCGGCGACCGTGGCGTCGCCGAGCACGAAGTCGAAGATCGGCACGAACACCAGGCCGGTGCCGAGGCCGACGACCGCCAGCGCCGGAGCCAACGTCCAGGAGGTAGGGACCGCGTGGTGCCGGGCGATCGTCCACCACAGGACCACCAGCCCGAGAACGGCCAGGCCGAGACCGAGGTGCAGCGTGGCGCGACCGAGCCGTGCAGCGAGCACGCCGCCGGCCAGGCCCACGCCGAGCGCGCTGCCGACGGCCCACGGGATCAGCGTCAGCGCGGTGTGCAGCGCCGTCCAGTGCAGGCCGAGCTGGAGCATCAGGTTGAGGGAGAGCTGGAAGCCGGCGAGCGCGGCGTAGAAGGCGGCGACGATCACGAGGCCGACCACGAAGCTGCGCTTGCGGAACAACGAGGGCGTGATCACCGGATGCGGGCTGCGGCGCTCGGAGCGCACGAACAGCGCGAGGGCGACGACCGAACCGGCCATCATCAGGTACGTCCACAGCGGCCAGCCGTAGTCGCGGCCCTCGACCAGCGGGACGATCAGCAGACCCGAGGCCACGGTCAGCAGCGCGACGCCGCCGAGGTCGAGGCGGGCAGCGGCGTCCTCGCCACTGCGGCGGGGAAGGACCCGCCGCGCCAGGAACCAGGCCGCGACGCCGATCGGGACGTTGATCAGGAAGATCGAGCGCCACTGGCTGCCGAACAGGTCCAGGTGCAGCAGCCAGCCGGCCAGGATCGGCCCGGCGACGGTGGCCAGGCCCATGACCGGACCGAACGGTATGAGGGCCTTGCGCAGCTGGTCGGGAGGGAAGACGACCTTCACCAGGGCAAAGCCTTGCGGGATCATCACCGATCCGCACAGGCCCTGCGCGATCCGCGCCGCGATCAGCCACGGCACGCCGGGGGCCAGGCCGCAGGCCAGGGAGGCCAGCGTGAAGCCGGCCATGCCGAGGAGGAACAGACGGCGGCGTCCGAGCAGGTCGCCGAGGCGGCCGGAGGTCACCAGGCCGAGGGCGAAGGTGGCGGTGTAGGCGGACAGGACCCATTGCAGCGTCACCTCGCTCCCGCCGAGGTCGGCGCGGATGGCGGGGCCGGCGATGGTGGCGACGGTGGAGTCGAGGATGTCCATGACGTCGGCGACGAAGACGACGGCCAGGACCAGCCAGGCCTGCTTGAGCGGGGGTGAGACCGGGCGGGCCGGGGCGAACGAACTTAGTTCTGTAGTCACGAACTAAGTTCTACGCGGCGAACTTAGTTCGCGTCAAGCTAGGATGAGGGCATGGCTCTTGATCCCCAGCAGCGGCGCGCGGCGCGGCATGCTCCGCCGGTTGGTGCTGATGGGTCCGCACAGCGGGCGGCGCGCAAAGCCCCGATCACGGTCGAGCGCATCACCGACGCGGCACTCCAGGTGGTGGCCACCGAGGGGTACGACGCGCTGACCATCCGCCGGGTGGCGAACGTGCTGGGCACCGGGCCGTCCTCGCTCTACGCGCACATCGTCAACAAGGCCGACATCGACGACCTGCTGATCGGCCGCTTGTGCGCGCGGATCACGCTGCCGGAGCCCGATCCGGCACGCTGGCAGGAGCAGATCCGCAACGTGTGCGCGCAGATCCGGGACCGGTACCTGGAGTACCCGGGCGTCTCGCGGGCGGCGCTGGCGATGGTCCCGACCAACCTCGACACGCTGAGGGTCAACGAGGGGATCTTCGCGATCCTGCTGGCGGGCGGGATCGAGCCGCGGACGGCGGCGTGGGCGATCGACGCGCTGTTTCTGTATGTCGCCGGCTATGCGCTGGAGGCGTCGATGGTGCAGCAGAGGCGGAGAGAGGAGAAGGAGGGGAAAGAGGAGGAGAAGGAACAGGGCCGAGGAGAAGGCGCGTCGTGGGTGCTGTCGCAGGAGGAGTTGGTGCGGCGATTCAGTGCGCTGCCGGAGGCCGAGTTCCCGCAGACCAGACGGTATGCGGTGGAGCTGACCTCAGGCCGTGGGCATGAGCGGTTCGACTTCGCGTTGGGGCTGCTGATCGAGAGCCTTGAGGCGAGGGGTTCGAAGCCAGGGCTTTGAGGTGAGAGTTCTGAGGCGAGAGTTTTGAAGCGGCAGCTTTGAGAAGTCGGCCTTGAGAAGTCAGCCTTGAGAGGTCGTCTTGAGGGTTCTGCCTTGAATAGAACTGGCCCGGCCATCGAGCGCCGGGCCGTTCCGAAAGAGCAAGGTCACCAGCGATCGGCGACATGCGGCGCGATCAGCTCGTCGTAGACCTCGCGGACCCCGGCCAGCGCCTCCTCGCTCAGCGGCGCGACCTCGGCCGCGGCGGCGTTGCCGCGGGCCTGGCCGGCGTTGCGCGCGCCCGGGATGACCACGGAGACTCCGGGCTGGTCGATGATCCAGCGCAGCGCGAACTGCGCCATCGTCTCGTCCTCGGGCACCAGCGGCCGCAGGCGGCGCACCGCCTCAAGCCCGGTCTCGAACGGCACGCCGGAGAAGGTCTCGCCGACGTCGAACGCCTCGCCGGAGCGGTTGTAGGTGCGGTGGTCGTCCGGGGCGAAGGTGGTGTGCTCGTCGTACCGGCCGGACAGCAGACCGCTGGCCAGCGGCACGCGGGCGATGATGCCCACCCCGGCCCGCTGGGCGGCGGGCAGGACCTCGTCGAGCGGCCCGAGCCTCAGCATGTTGAGGATCAACTGCACGCTGGCCACCCCGGGCCGGGCGATCGCGGTCAGGGCCTCGGCCCGGGTCTCCACGCTGACGCCGTAGGCGGCGATGCGCTCCTCGGCGACCAGGGTGTCCAGGGCGTCGAAGACGGCGTCGTCGGAGTAGACCGGGGTCGGCGGGCAGTGCAGCTGCACCAGGTCGAGGCGCTCGACGCCGAGGTTCGTGCGGGACCGGTCGGTCCAGGCCCGGAAGTGCTCCAGGGTGTACTCGGCCGGGTCCTGCGGCACGCGGCGGCCCATCTTGGTCGCGACGGTGATGCCGTCGCCGCCGTGGCTCTTGAGGAAGCGGCCGATGAGCTGCTCGCTGCGGCCGTCGCCGTAGACGTCGGCGGTGTCGATGAAGGTGATGCCCGCCTCGACGGCGGCGGCCAGCACCGCCAGGGCCTGGCCCTCGTCGACCTCGCCCCAGTCCGCGCCCAGCTGCCAGGCGCCCAGGCCGACGACGCCGACCTTGCGTCCGGTGCGTCCTAGGGCTCGCTGTTCCATGGCGACTCTCCAGTCTGTTCTGTTCGGTGCCGCTGTGCTGTGAAGTGCGGTTGTGGGGTGCCGCTGTGCTGTGAAGTGCAGTTGTGGGGTGCCGCTGTGAGGTGAAGTGCAGTTGTGAGGTGCCGCTGTGAGGTGCCGCTGCGCTGTGCAAAACCCTAATGAAGCGACTGGGACGCCGCGACACGGCGCGACGCCCCAGTGGGCCTATCGGCTGCCGAAGCGGAACCAGGGCCAGATGATCGGCACCATCAGTACCACGCGACGACGGTCGCCTCCGTGGTCGGAACCCACGCTTCGCGGTGGTTGTAGTCGATCGCGAACCACAGGTTGCTGGTCCCGTCCTCGAACACCGACTTCGGCGCGGCCCACTGCGAACCGGTCGGGGCGGTGCCGATGACGTAGCTGGCGCTGGTGGTCGGGCGGCCGTAGATCTTGATGGTCCCGTTCTTCGTGGTCGGCTTGAGGCTCAGCACGTAGGAGTGCACCGGCACCGCCGACCCGGCCGGGATCGCCACCCACGCCAGCTTGGCGTCGGCGTACTGGCTCGGCGAGGACCCGGACAAGCGGTCGTTCTCGCCGTACCAGATCTGGTACATCTGCATCCCGGTGCCGGCCTCGTCGGCCTTCTCGGCGACGTAGTAGTACGGCATCTGGGTCTCGATGTTCGTGGTCTCGTCGGTGGGATCGGTGCCGGACGCGCCGGGGATCACCGGATCGGCCGTGCTGGGCCCGGTGTAGAGGGTGAAGAAGCTGTTGTTGGCGGCGGTCTCGGTGCCGTTGGGCCCCAGCGGCGCCTGGTCGCTGGCCGGGTTGACCCGGAACAGTCCGGCGGCCGGGGTGTTGCCGGTCGGGTAGGCGACGCCCTGCGCGTGGATCAGGCCGAAGTAGTAGTCCCAGAGCCAGTACTTGCCCGGGTCGACGTGGTTCGGCGCGCTGCCGGTGGTCGGGGCGGGAGTGGTGCCGTGGGCGGTGATGTGGGCGTGGTCCAGGGGGATGTTGTACTTGGTCAGCAGATAGGCCACGAGCTTGGCCGAGGCCAGGTACTCGGTGGCGTTGTACCACTGGTAGCCGGTGGCGTCGACGCCCGCGTGCTCGATGCCGACGGCGTGCTCGTTGTAGTAGAAGTTGCCCGCGTGGTAGGCGATGTCCTTCTCGCGGAGCGCCTGGTAGACGGTGCCGTCGGAGTCGACGACGTAGTGCACGCTGACGCCGCTGTTCAGGTCCTGGAAGGTGCTCAGCGCGTCCTGGGCGGTGCCCTCGATGTCGTGGATGGTCACCGCGTACATCGCGTAGCTGGAGGGGCGGGTCGAACTCTGGTACGTGCAGGGCGAGGTCACGTTGCAGTCATAGGTGGCGGCCGGAACGACGCAGTCGATGGCGCCGGGGTAGTCGACGTTGGAGTCGCTCTTGCAGCCGGCGGGTACGGCGGTGGGGCTGACGGGGACCGCGGCGAGTGTGGTCTTGTCGGGGGCGACAGTCTGCGGGGCGAGGGTGATGGTCTCGCCGTCGTCGGCGGTCGCGGAGAAACCGGTGGAGAGAAGTTTGAAGGCGGCGTCGGCGTACATGCCGGCGGTTTGGCGGGAGCCGGCGTGGCTGTAGGCGGCGATCGGGGCGTACCAGCCGGAGACGGTGGTGGGGAGGGTCGCGGGGATGGTGGTGCTCAGCTTCAGCGCTTCGGCGCGGAGGACGGCGGCGCCGCCGAGGATGTTGGAGGCGGTGTCGTGTTGGAGGGTGGAGGCGCTGAGGCCGGTGAGGGTGGCGGCTTGGTCGAGGGTGTCGGCTTTGGTGCCTTGGACGAGGTGCATGCAGCCGTAGCCGTTGTCGATGCTGGGTTGGCCGTTGTGGGCGCTGAGGCGGCCTTCGAGGTAGCAGAGGGATTCTAGGATTTGTGGGGGGATGTTGTACTGGTGTGCGGCTTTTGTGAATGCGGTGGTGATGGGGGTGGGGGTGGGGGTGGAAGCGGGGGTCTTTGTTTGTGCGGCAAGGGCAGGGGCTGCCAGGGCGAAGCTGAGGGTGGTGAGGAGGGCGTAGATGGTCGCCAGCCAGCGGCGGCGAGAGCGGGGGCGGGAGCAGGGATGGGGATGGGGATGGGGATGGGGATGGGGGCGGCGGGGCGTTTTGGTCGCAGGTGATGTCATGTGTCGCATTCACCGTCCTATATCAGAATCCGGATCCGCCACCGGTCATGGTGGGGCCGACACGGCGGTTTGTCACGTGAAATCAACAAGAAGCCATGATGATTCTTGACGGGTGGTTGGGTGGCTGTCATGCTCCGGGGCGGGGGGAAGGAGTGTGGTTCGGGCAGGTTGGTCTTGTGTTTTGAGGTTTTGGAGGGTGATGTCATGCGTGAGGGTCGGGTTGGTGGTTGGAAGGCGTGGTGGGGTGTGGTGTGTGTCGGTGCTTTGGGTGTGGTGGAGGTGGGGGTGGGGGGTTCGGCTGCGGCGGCGGGGGCGAGGGCGGGGGCGGCTGCGGTGGAACACGTGAACTTTCATAAGTGGACGACTCAGGCTGACTTCCAGTCCGGAACCGTTAATGGTGTGACGGCGCTGGATGGGGATCGTCAGGGCATCGTCATTTCGAACACTGTGGGGAGTCTTCGGTATAAGGACGCGTACCTGCATACGACCAAGACGTATGCCTACAGCACGTGGACTTCGCCGTCGTATGTGCCGGGGTTCGGGGCTACTGAGGTCGTGTCGTCATGGAGTGCGCAGACGCCGGCGGGGACGTGGTTGAAGGTTGAGCTGAACGCGGCGATGGAGGATGGTCACCAGACTGGGTGGCTGGATATGGGTAACTGGGCTTCTGGAGATGGGGATATCGCGCGGACGTCGTTGTCGCCTTCGGCGGGGGCGTATGGGGGTGTCTCTACGGATACGTTCAACTCGGCGAATGGCCATACGGTGCGGAGCTATCAGCTGCGTGTGACGTTGTATCGGCTGTCGGGGAGTGGGGCGGGTGGGACTGTTACGCCGCGGTTGTGGCAGGTCGGGGCGTTCGCTTCGGCGGTTCCGGCGCGGAGTGGGGTGGCGGCGAGTCCGTTGGGTGGGGCTGAGGGTGTGGAGTTGGCGGTTCCGCGGTTGTCGCAGCAGATTCATGTCGGGCAGTACAGCCAGTACGGCGGGGGTGGGGATGCGTGGTGCAGCCCGACGTCGAGTGAGATGATCAGCGAGTTTTGGGGGTACGGGCCGAGCGCGGCGGATATGGCCTGGGTGAATCCGAGTTATGCGGATCCGAGTGTGGATCAGGCCGCGCGGTCGACGTACGACTATGCGTATAAGGGGACGGGCAACTGGCCGTTCAACGCTGCGTATGCGTCGCAGTATGGGTTGGACGCGGAGGTGGTGCAGCTGCCTTCGGTTGATGATTTGGAGACGTTGATCAGTGGTGGGGTTCCGGTCGCGATCTCGGTGGCGTTCGACGATGGGGAGTTGACGGGGGCGGGGTATGGGACGGCGGGGCATTTGATGGTGGTGGTGGGGTTCACGGGGAGTGGGGATTTTGTCGTGAACGATCCGTTCTCGCCGTCGGATGGTGCGGTGAGGCGGGTCTATCAGCGGCGGGAGTTGGAGAACATTTGGTTGCGGACGCAGTGGACGCGGGGGGATGGGAGTTTGGGGTTCGGGTCGGGCGGGGTGGCTTATGTTTTTAAGCCGCATGGGGTGGGGTTGCCGGTGGGTGGGGGTGTTGATGGTGGGGTTTGGTGAGGGGTGAAACCCAAGGTCAAAGGCCAGTCAAGGTCAACTGCGCCTCCGGCGGCCCCTCCGGGGAGGGCCTCGCTCTGGAAAGAGTGGGGTCGGGCGGTTACCTTGCCCTTGGTCTGTGGTTCCGGTTTCGGTTCCGGCCTTTCCGTCGCATCGTCGCCTGAAGGAATCACACCGCCCAGGCGGTATCAAGGCGACCCTTCAGGCCTGTGCCCCAGCTCATGCGAGCCTTGACACCGCCTGGGCGGCGCGATTGGCTACGCCCGCCGACGCGACAGTCAGTCATGATG